>NZ_CP115160.1:1739166-2047222 GCF_027594545.1 Algoriphagus sp. TR-M9
TCACTTCGCAAGAAATCGCAGATAAACTGAAATCAATGGGGCTGCCCGAGGATAGTCCTTTGAGTGTTTTGGTAGTGGAGGTTTTTGGCAACATTACCAATATCCACGATCATATGGCGCAATATAGAAACATGCGGGCTGGTGAAGCAGTAGCCAATGAAGTAAGAGAAGGATTAAAGGCAAAGAAAACAGCCACCAACTTGGTCTCGGAGATCAGGCCTTTAAGTCGAGGGCTAGGACACTTCAGGATCCTGAGAACCTCTCCGCTTACGAAGGTTCCATTCGTATGCTGCCCTACTTGCTAAGGACTTTGAAGTTGAACTCCCGGATTTATCTGGGAGTTTTTTTATTAAAAGGCAAATAGTGCCAGGTTTGTGATTATTGTCACCTATCCCTTATTTGCACTTGATTAAATTTGATTTTTAGCAAAACATGAACCAAGAAGAATTAAATGCATTGTTGCCAAACTTTACAGACCCCAAGTTATTGGAAGGGATTTTGGAAAAAGGACAAATCCTTCACCTCGAAGCAGGTAAAGTCCTCATGGAACCTGGGCAGTTTGTCAAAATGGTGCCAATAGTTTTGGAAGGATCCATCAAGATTTTGAGAATGGACGAGGACGGGAAAGAGTTGTTTTTGTATTACCTGGATGCGGGTGAGACCTGCGCACTTTCTCTGACTTGCTGCAGTGCCTCCAAACCCAGTGAAATCAAAGCAATAGTAGAAGAGGAAACTACCTTGGTTGGAATTCCCATCGCCACTCATGAGCAGTGGAGTAATGAATTCAAGCAATGGAAGGATTTTGTCTCTAATACTTATCAAAGCCGCTTTCAGGAGATGCTGGTAGCCTTAGATGCAGTGGCTTTCAAAAGAATGGATGAGCGCCTGATGCGGTATATTGTGACCAAAATGAAACAGTACAAAACCAATGAACTGCATACTACCCACCAGGAAATTGCAAATGAGCTGGGGACTTCACGTGAGGTGATATCCAGATTATTAAAACAACTGGAAAAGAAGAAATGGATAGAATTGGGGCGAAATGTAATTTATATCCGGGACGATTTTGAGGAATTGATCGGCAAATAGTCAGGGCATGACCAGAATAGGGACTTTGGAGTGAAAAATCATTTTCATGGTTTGGCTTCGGCTTAGGATCTGATCCCAGACGTTTTTATGGTGGTGGCTCATCACCAAAACTACATTTTCATTTTCTTCCAAATACTGGTCAAGCCCCTCAACTGCAGTTTTTGCGTAGAATTTATGGATTTTGGTGGGTGTTTTAGGGTAGTTGGTTTCCATGAATTTGACCAGTTCAGAGATTTTTTGATCTACGTTGTTTTCCAGGCCTGTCTGTACATGTACGAATTCCAATCCACTTTCCCAGCGCTTGCTTAGACCAATTACCCATTCTATAAAATCAGTCTCATCATCTGCAAATTCCATAGCAATAGCTACCTTCTGGATGAAGCTAGGGTCAGACTCTGCTGGCACTACCAAAGTTGGGACAGTGGCTTCTTTTATCAAATTAATGGTCGTGCTGCCCATGAGGCTCTTTAATATCCCGCTGGATCCTTGCGTACCCATGACGATTAGGGTGGCACCCACTTCAGTCGCTAACTTGGAAATTGAAATAGAAGCTGTTCCCTCCTTGATCACTGATCTGAATTTTAGGCCTGTGTTTTTTCGCCCAACTATGGACTTTTTCATCAATTTCTCAGCATCGGCGTGCATGCTTTCCAGTGCTACACTGGCTTGAGAAGCAAAGTCAAATACAGCTTCAATCACATGGACGAGGATGATTTCACCATCTTTCTTTTCCGCCAGTGCAACTGCAAAATCCAGGGCGTTGAGGGATATATCAGAGAAATCTAAAGCGACAACTACTTTCATGGCTCGGGGTTGTTTTTATTAATTTACTGAATCCTTTACAGAACTCAAGCTAAAATCAACTTTGAGTTAGCTAGGTTATCTTAATGAGTTGTTACTTTTTTTTAACTGTTAATCTTTCTTTTGACTTTCTTGACCGGGATCAAATTTCCCTAATATTAAAAGCAGAATTGAATGCTATCCTACTGTGAACTTGCCTCCTGGAAGAATACACAAAATCCTCAAAGCCCATATTTAACACTGGGGTCAGGTACGGATCTTCATAAAACCCAAAATTGATTTGAAGCATGTGGATTTAAGTGTAACATTTGTCACTTCATTGCATAGTCTGGGGCTCTACTTTTGTAGGGTCAAGTTTAAGAAATAATAATGGATGTTATCGTGCTAGTCGGCTATGCTGCCGCAGTTATTATAGGAGTCAGTTTAGGGTTAATAGGAGGGGGAGGATCTATACTCACAGTCCCAGTTTTAGTTTATATTTTAGGAATAGACCCGGTTTTGGCTACGGCTTATTCTCTGTTTGTGGTAGGCAGTACCTCTTTGGTAGGGTCATTTACCTATATGAAAAAGGAGCTGGTTGATTACAAAACGGCATTAGTCTTTGCCATACCTTCATTCATAGCAGTTTTTCTAACCAGGAAATTTCTAGTACCTGCTATTCCTGAGCACATGTTTGACCTAGGATCTCTAGAAGTGACCAAAAACATAGGCATTATGGTGTTTTTTGCCATCATTATGTTTGCGGCGTCGGTATCTATGATCCAGGGAAACGGCAAAAAGGATGTGAAAGAGGATTCCAAAGTGAAATTTAACATTCCACTTATCGCAATAGAAGGATTGGTAGTGGGAACGATTACTGGGATTGTAGGAGCAGGAGGAGGGTTTTTGATTATTCCCGCCCTGGTATTACTGGCCAAACTCCCCATGAAAAAAGCTGTAGGCACCTCCTTGTTGATCATTGCGGCAAAATCATTAATCGGTTTTCTAGGAGATGTTTCCAATCAAGTCATAGACTGGAAGATGTTGTTGATTTTCACGGGGCTTTCAATAGTAGGTATATTTATAGGAAGCTCCCTTTCCAAGAAGATCAATGAAAAAGTTCTGAAAAAAGGATTTGGCTGGTTTGTTCTCGTGATGGCACTTTATATTATTTCTAAAGAATTGTTTTAGTGTTTCGAATAGTTTAGGGGCTTTTCCTTCAAGAGACTTCGCATCAGGCCGTTCGGGCAGGGGAATTTTAATTTCCTTGCCCGAGTGGCCTTTTCTGTCTGCTGTCCGGTAAGACAAAAAGGGTAAAGGCACTGGATAGGTTTTGTACAATACTATTAAAAAATTTGTTTTTTCAGTCAATCCGAATGAATAGGCTATGTCGTAAATGACATCACATCAACTATTCAACTCATGAAAAATTTTAGAATTTTAGCTACTTATTTAGCCCTAATGGCTATACCTATGATATTCTTTTCTTGCGAGGAAGATGACACCATGCAACCTAGCATAGATATGCCGGGTACAGCACCTGACGTGTCTTTTACTGCTTTGACCTCAGATAATAAAATTCTGAAATTCGATGCTACTGACTTAAAATCTGCCATTAGCTCAGTAGATATTTCAGGTCTAGGTTCGGGTGAAATGCTGGTTTCCATAGATTACCGTCCTGCAACCGGGCAGCTATATGCGCTTAGCTCCTCTAGTAGACTTTATCATATCAATGAAAATACCGGAGCAGCTACAGCACTTGGAATGGAGCCGTTTACACCGGCTTATCAAGGTGCTAATCCTTCTTTGGATTTTAATCCCACGGTAGACAGAGTAAGGTTAGTTACTGAGTCAGGGCAGAATTTACGTCTTCATCCAGAGCTGGGAACCGTGGTGGCTACTGATGGATCTATAAATGGAGGAATGAATCCTAGAATTGGAGCAGTGGCCTACTCTGACAGCTTTTCGGGAACAACTAGCACTACTCTTTTTGATATAGATTTTGAGCAGGATATGCTTTTTAAGCAAGTGCCACCAAACGATGGAGGATTAGAAGCGGTAGGAGAACTGGGAGTGGATTTTGAAGGACCTGGTGATATGGATATTTTACCGGACAATTCTGTTGCCTTGGCTGTAAATAGAATGAATGAAGAATCCAGGTTATATACCATTAGCCTTTCGTCTGGGACTGCCACGTGGGTAGGGACATTTTCCGCACCGGTAGTGAGTATTGCATTCAAGACCAACCCAATCGCTTATGCGACAGATGCAGCTAATAATTTGTACCGGTTTGACCCTGTGAATCCAGCTCCAATTGCAGTAGAAATGTCTGGTTTGGGCGAAGGTGAAATGATTGTAGGCCTTGACTTTAGACCTATGAATGGTCAACTTCTGGCTGTGTCTAACAAGAGCCAATTGTATTCGGTGAACCCATCGAGTGGAGCCCTTACTGCCGTCGGTAGTCCACTAGATCCAATGGCAATGGGTTCATTCATAGGTTTTGATTTTAACCCTACTGTAGATAGAATCAGGTTGATTACCGAGCAAGGTCAAAACTTAAGGCTACATCCAGACTTGGGCACTGTAGTAGCAGTGGATGGAAGTTTAAATCCAGGTACCCCTATGGCAAGTGCTGCAGCGTATTCGGAAAATTTTGCTGGAACTACGAGTACATCTTTATTTGTGATCGATGCGCAAACCGACATGTTGTATCAGGTTTCTCCTCCTAATGACGGAGACTTGGTTGAAATCGGCCCCTTGGGTATGGACTTGACAGATGATAATGGATTTGATATTGGCGGGACTTCAAATATGGCTTATGGGGTGTTCACAGTAGGAGGTGCCACTGGAGTGTACTCCGTTAACCTGATGAGCGGAAGTGCAGCAAAAATTTCAGACCTCAATTTTATGCCTACTTCCATGGCCTTGGGCTTAGGATTTTAATTCAAAAAAAACTTATAAACAAAAGGCTAGTCAATCATTTGACTAGCCTTTTGTTATGTTTTATAGCGTATAGAGAAATTGCTTGACTCGCTAAAACGCCAAAGCAGCCAACCCTAATTTAGATTTGAGCGGATTGATGGATTTGAGAATCTGCCCAGAGTACTTTTTGAAAAGATCACTTCCTAGTAGATCCGTCAGAAACTTAGTTCTCTTGTTTTTTAGACCTAAAAAAGCAGCTTTTTTGTCGTCGTCGGATTTTCCGCTTTTACTGATGTTTGTCAGTTCATCCACAAAACTGGAGTTGTTTTTGGTCAATTTTTCCTTTTGATCCGAATTCAAGTCTAGTCCGTCAGTATCATTCAAAATTCCCAATACCTGAGAGGAAAGATCTACTTTAGGGATCTTCAGCCCTTGTGCATTTACATTTGACGATAAGAATAGCAGTAAGCCTAGGCCTAAAACGATTTTGAATTTATTCATAATAATAGTCTGTTTGTTTAGATGATAAATCTAGCCAGCTTGTATTTCCTACGTAGTGGCCCCATTTGCTTTTTGATTTTCTTTCGGTACTTCTTTACTGTGTCTTTTCCTAGTATGTCTTCAAAAACAGAGTTTTGATCCTTAGCCAGTCCGGTTATTTTGGCGATTTTTTGATCGTCTGATTCATCTCCATCGGCGATATTCACGACTGAATCCAAAAAGCCGGAATTCTTTTCGTTGAGTTCCTCTTTTTGCTTATCTGTAATTCCAAGGTCATCACCGGGACTGAATGCCCCTAGCATGTCTTTTTTGAAGTCTGGAGAGGGGAGATTGATGGTCTGTGCCTCTACTTGCCAAGCAATGGCTAGTAGCAGCACTGTAAATGCGAATATTACTTTTGTTTTCATTTTGTACGAATTAAAGTTTTGGATGGAATCCAACTCAAAAGCTGCATAATTGGCCACTAGGGCAATTCAGTTTTCTAGTTGTATAAATTAAAGTTGTCAAGAGATACTTTGCATTTCATTTAAATAGCCCTTTGCCCATATTCATCAATCCCCCCAAATCCATCCCGCCATTTCCTCCACCATTGCCCAGGAGTGAGCCCAGTAGATCTGCAGTTCCCACTTTACCTTGTCCGCCCTGTAGGGATGATACAATGGAAGACATGATGTCATTATTTTCCTGCGGGGCATCATTTACCCGTTTGTTAAAGAAATTCATGATCATCGGTAGGGCTGCGGCTGCTATTCCCATGGCTTGTTCTTTGGAAATCCCAAGCTTGTCCATGAGCCCTTGCGACACATCTCCCTGTAGGTTGTTGATGATGGGCGCGTCTGGAGAAGTTTCCTTTCCAGAAAACATTTCCTGGATAGCTGCAGTATCACCAGCTGCTACCCGTTTTTGGAGGCTATTTTGTAAAGAATCCTTGATAGCTGAAGCGCCACTGCTGTCCTGATTCATACCTGCGAGCATTTCCTGTAGAGGCCCGTCAGCCATTTTTAATAATTGATCTAACATGATTTGAAAAATTTGTTTGATTCAATTTCTCAAAAATGAAATGGCTTTGCAATGAAATGCTCAGGAAAAAATCATAAAAAGTCTGTTTTGGATTATATTTTGGATTTTTCAAGTAAAACAAGATTCAATTTACAGTCCGGTAAGCTGCTTTACCTCCAAAATTCTGTACCCCGATGAGGTATGGAACGCCATGAAAGTCAGGATTTCTATAAACCTGAACCCCACAGCCCAGCTGTATGTAGTGTGGATTGAGAATGCTTTTTCTATGACTAGGAGAATTCATCCATAACCTGACCACCTCCCGGGCATAGCTGAGATAGGTATGGGGTAAAATGACTTCTTTTTTAGAACAAGCGGTGCTGGTAGAGTTTAACACGAAGAAGTCTCCTCTATATTTTAGAATCCGGAAAAGAAATTAACTCAACAGAAGAATCATTTATTCGATTACTCCATATGGGGGAAGCAAAAAACCTCCGCCAGTATGCTTGACGAAGGTTTTGAGTATTGAATGAAATGTAAGTTTAAAGGCTATTACCGATTATCCTAGCCAGAGTGTCCATGGAATTCGGCTCAAAAGTAAAACCAATCCTAAGGCATACATCATGTAAATATTACGGAATCTACCTCTGGAAGGCCCCGGTTTTTTTGCCCGGCTGTAACCAATAGTAATCAGAACAATAGCAATAATGTTGATCACGGGGTGCTCTACTGCCAATAATTTAGCCGCTGGATCTGACATAGCATTGCCGGTTTGCAGCATGGCAAAACCCAAGGGACTGACGAAATAGAGTATCAGTCCTACCAGCAATTGGATGTGGCAAAGGATGAAAGCAATCAAGCCTATTTTTCGATCTTTCTCCGTAAACTCTCTACCTGAAAGTGAACCGATGAGCATGTAAATAATAACCACCACTAGAGCGAGCAATGCCAGGTATGCGATACCTGAGTGTAAATGTTGAATTCCTGTGTACATAGTATTGAAAATTGACTAAGCGAAAATAGGGGAAAAGAGCGGAGAATACCTGCTTTATTCTACAAATAGTACCAGCCCCTTGAGGTATTCACTTTCCGGGTGGAAAATATTCACAGGGTGATCTGCCGGCTGACTGAGTTGATGCAGGATTTTTACTTTTCTGCCGCATTCCAAAGCGGCGGCAAGGATAGTATTGCGGAAGAGGGCTTTGTCCACCACCAGACTACAGGAGAAGGTAAATAGGATCCCTCCGGGCTTGATTTTCCTTAGCGCTTCTGCATTCAGTCTTTTGTAACCTTGTACAGCATTGTGTCTGGCTCTTAGGTTTTTAGCAAAAGCAGGCGGGTCCAGTACTATGACATCATAGTCATCACCAATTTCCCGTATGTATTTCACCACATCTGCTACTTTGGATTCATGCTTGCCTGTAAGCTGCGGGTTCAAAGTGAGGTTTTTCTCCGTCAGTTCTATGGCTTTGGGAGAAATGTCCACCGAATGCACTTCTGCGGCACCTTCCGAAAGGGCGGATACCGAAAATCCACCTGAATAGCAGAAAGTGTTGAGGACTTTTTTGTTTTTGGAATAGTCGCCCAGAAGCTTTCTGTTTTCTCGCTGATCGATGAAAAAGCCAGTTTTCTGGCCCTTTTCCCAGTCTATTTGATAGGTAGCTCCGTATTCCTGGACCAAGTCTGTGTTTGGCTGGCCGAGAATCCACTCGTTGGAAGTAACACCGGCACTTTTGGGTAGTGTTTCTGCGCTCTTATCAAAAACTGCAACCAGCTTATCCCCATATATTTTTTTGACAGCTTGGGCTATTTCTTTTACATGCTGATGCATGCCAATGTGATGTGCTTGAATCACCACTGTGCCATTGTAATAGTCCAGGATCAATCCGGGCAGGGAATCTCCTTCTCCATGGACTAATCTGTACACGTTAGTGTTCTGATTATCTGTGAGTCCTATGGTTTTTCTTAAAGCAAAAGCAGAGGCGATTTTATCATCCCAGAAATCTTGGTTTATTTCCCGGTTTTCGAATGAAATAAGCCGCACCATGATGGAACCTTCCGAATAATGCCCTACGCCAAGAAGGTCTTCTTTAGAGGAATATACAGCTACGAGTTGCCCTGTTTGTAGGGAAGCGTCCTTTTGGAAGATAGCCCCGGAAAAGACCCAGTGATGTCTTCTGATCAGTGAGACTTCCTTGCCGCGTTTAAGAATAATTTTAGGATAATCCATAGTATGAAATTGTAAAGCTTCGAAAATACCTTAGCTAGATTTGCTCTAGTTGGAACTAGACCGGTAAACTAGGCTAAATAAAAGTAAAGGGAGCGAATGTGCTTTTAACGCAAACTTTCGGCCCCTTTACCCAATCAGTAATTTTTCTTCGATAAAATTAGCTGGCTGACAATAGTCTTATATGCTTGGTATTGAAGTTTAGCTTTAGGAATACATTTTCTCTCGGATAGCTTTGATCTCCTCGCTCTCCAGGTAATCATCATAAGGCATTCTTCTATCTATGGTTCCGTTAGGGGTGAATTCTACGATTCTGTTTGCGGATGACTGCACAAAAGCGTGGTCATAAGAAGACATCAATACGGTGCCTGTAAACTCAACCACGGCATTGTTAAATGCAGTAATGGATTCCAGATCCAAGTGGTTGGTCGGTTCGTCCATCACCAAAAGGTTTGGATTTTGAAGCATCATTTTGGAGATCATGCAGCGGACTTTTTCTCCACCGGAAAGTACCGAACATTTCTTTAGTGATTCTTCACCCGTGAAAAGCATTCTGCCAAGGAAGGTTCTGACGTAAGCTTCTTCCTGATTGGTAGAATACTGCTTCAGCCAGTCGATGAGGTTAAGACCATTGTTGAAATAGTCGGAATTATCATTGGGCAAATAGGCCTTGTTGATGGTGACTCCCCATTTCATACTGCCCTTTTGAACCGGGATTTCTTCCATGATAGTCTGGAAAAATTTGTTGACGGCTTGTTTAGTCTTGGAGATGAAAGCAATTTTATCACCTTTATCCACCATCAGATTGACATCAGTAAAATAGGTAACGCCATCCTCTTTGAGCTCCAAACCTTCAGTCATGAAAATCTGATCTCCAGCTTCCCGCTCAGGCTTGAAGATGATGCCCGGGTACTTTCGCATAGAAGGCTCAATCTCATCAATATTGAGTTTTTCTATCATTTTTTTACGTGCTGTAGCCTGCTTGGACTTGGCCACGTTGGCAGAGAATCTATCGATAAAGGCCTGTAACTCCTTCTTCTTGTCCTCCGCTTTTTTATTGGCATCCGATCTTTGTTTCAGCGCAAGCTGGGAAGACTCGTACCAGAAGGTATAGTTACCAGAGAATATCTTGATTTTCCCAAAGTCAATATCTACGATATGCGTGGAAACTGCATCTAGAAAGTGCCTGTCGTGAGAAACCACGATTACCAGATTCTTAAAATCCAATAAGAAGTTTTCCAGCCATTCAATGGTTTCTGCATCTAGGTCGTTAGTAGGCTCATCGAGGATCAGGATATCAGGGTTTCCAAAAAGTGCCTGAGCCAAAAGCACACGTACCTTTTGATTTCCTGCCAGATCCTTCATAGGCATGTAATGCAGGTCTTCGGTGATTCCCAGTCCTGAAAGTAGGGCTGCGGCGTCGGATTCTGCATTCCATCCGTCCATTTCTGCAAAGTCGGCTTCTAACTGGGAAGCGCGTAGTCCATCTTCCTCAGAAAAATCCTCCTTCATGTAGATGGCATCCTTTTCTTCCATGATGGAATACAGTTTTTTGTGGCCCATTAGGACCGTTTTCAGCACCTCTATCTCATCAAAGGCAAAGTGGTTTTGGCTTAGAACAGCCATTCTTTGGCCGGGGGTGATGTTTACCGAACCACTGGTGCTGTCCATTTCTCCGGAGAGGATTTTCAAAAAAGTGGACTTTCCTGCTCCATTCGCCCCGATTACACCGTAGCAGTTGCCCGGAGTAAACTTTAGCGATACTTCATCGAAAAGGGTTCTTTTGCCAAACTTAAGGGATAAGTTATCTACTGAAATCATATAGGTGTTGCTTCTTTTTTGAGGCGCAAAGATAGGGATTTAATTTTTGAGGACATGGGGAGAACCCTTGGTTTCTGCCGCTTTCCTGCTGGTTTTTCGGCTTTTAGAGAGAAAGAAATTTTCTGCTGTTTATATTGGTGTCTCTAAGCCTATGAACACCTTCCTTAAGCTATTTTGTATTCTGATTATCAGCTTGCTAAGCCTGCTGCCAGCATATGCACAGCAGAGCACTGTGGGCAGGGAATTTTATTTTGGCTTTATGGACAATTACCGAAGGGATAACCAGCCAGACAAGGCGATCATCCTGATCACTGCCAATGAGGATGCCGCTGGACAGATCCGTACCCTTCAGGAAACCGTTTCTTTTAATCTTAAAGCAGGAGAACAATTCATTCGGGAGTTTGACGGCACTTCTGGTAATATCATTCATAGGAATGCAGGAGTGATTGAAAATAGAGGAGTGCATATTCTATCAGATGGAGATATTGCGGTACATGCCATCAATGGGAGGGAGTTTAGTACAGATGGTACGGTGGTTTTACCCGTTTCTTCGCTTGGTAAGGAATACTTAATCACCGCTCACTATGACAAATTTTCTCCAGGTTTGGATCCTGGTAATAACGAGAACTTTGAAAGTACACTTTTGATCGTGGCTGTAGAAGATGAAACCCGCGTGGAGGTCACTTTAACTGCCGGTACTACCGGTTCTGTACCTAAGGGATCTACTATTGAATTGGGTTTGGATAAGGGTCAAAGCTATCAAATTAAAGGCGTAGGTGATCTTACGGGGACCCGCGTCAAAGTGATCAATGACACTCCTGACGACTGTAAGCGAGTGGCGGTTTTTTCCGGAAACAAATTGACCAGTGTTGGTCCATGTGGAACTACAGGCGAGCATCTTTTCCAGCAAGCTTATCCTTTGGATACCTGGGGGAAAAGTTACGTACATGTACCACTAAAAGGACGAGTTTCTGGGGATTTTGTGAAAGTACTCGCTTCACAGGACAATACCACCGTGAACGTGGATGGTGATAATTTGGGTACGCTGAATGCCGGAGAGTTTCTGCAATTGGATATGCCCTATGATCAGGTTTCTTTGATAGAGACTTCTAAACCATCTGCAGTATCGGTTTTGGCCAAGAGTGTACAATGCAATGGCCCGGCTGGGGGAAACTTGGGTGACCCGCTTTTGATTACCTATAGCTCCACAACGCAATTCACCCAATCGGTTTATTTTTCCACAGGTCAGCTGGTTTCAAATGAGAATCAGGAGCTGGTACATACCCTAAACTTGGTAGTTTCTACAGGAAGCCAAAACTTCACCACGCTCAATGGACAGGCGATAGGCGGAGAGTTTACACCATTGCCAGGTTCTGGCTTTTCCTATGCCCGCATAAATGTTCCTGAAGGGGTAAATCAAGTAAGTAATCCTGATGGCTTTTTTGGATACCTCTATGCCAATGGAACCATTGAATCCTATGGATATGCCATAGGAGGGGGGATGAATGCCGTACAATTTGAGGCAGATTCGGAGTATGACTTTGAAGTAATAGGAGAGCGGGTGGCTTGCTTCGGGCAGGAGGGTACATGGGAAATTATTCCAGACAACCCTGCTTTTACGGATTTTACCTGGGATTTTGGTGATCAATCCAGTCTGGTGATCGGACAGGAAGTGAAGCATACCTTTGAAACGGAAGGGGAATTTGAAGTTAAAGTAATTGCTAGTACCGGCGGAGCAGAATGTGATAGCCAAGAGGAATTTACATTTGAGGTACAAGTCAATAAAGTAGATGCAATGCTTGAAGGCCCATCGGCAGTCTGCCCCAATCAGCAAGGAGTAATTTATTCCATCACCGATACGCTTAATTATTCTTCTACGATATGGGAAATTGATGGCGGGAATATTGTAACCGAAACCGACTTCCAACTTACAGTAGACTGGGGGAATTCCAATCCTTCCGCTTTGATCCGTGCTATTCCTGTTGCGCCAAATGGTTGTCAAGGAAGAGCTTTGGAAATTAGTGTAGAAGTTGCCAGTGATTATACTGCTGCAATTCCAGAAGGTCCTGAAGGTATCTGTGCCAATCAAACATCCGGTGTTTACACGATTCCTCTTCCTTTGGCTGGTATGGACTATCAATGGTATGTCACTGGAGGGAAGCTACTTTCTGGTCAAGGCACCGCACAAGTGGAAATAGAATGGGATATCTCAGCTGCCAGGTGGGCAGTTTATTACGAGGAACAAGATGAAGCTTACCCTACCTGTAAAGGAGTTTCCGGGTTATTAGAAATTCAGCAAGATCTGGAAATTGATATAGAAATAGTGGATCAGGTCAATCCTTCCTGCCCGCTAGCAAGTGATGGATTGATACTTCTAGAAGCAAAAGGCGGCACCGGGGATTTTGAGTTTTCTTGGTCACATGATCCAACGCTTCAAGAAGCTCATGCCACTGATCTGCCAGCTGGTACGTATGAAATCACTGTAAGCGATGCTTTTGGATGTGGGGAAAAAACAGTGGAAGTGGTTTTGACAGACCCAGGTCCGGTAATTGCAAGCCTTTTGGAAGTTAGTAATCCAGATTGTAATGGGGAATTCTCAGGTGAGGTCTTGATAGAGGTAGCTGGTGGAGAGGCACCTTTTGAAGTTATAGGTAGGGCCAGCCAATGGGACAGTGGATTGCTTACGGTGAGTGGTCTAAGTGCAGGAACCTATGAGTTAATGTTGGTAGATGCCAATGGCTGTTCTGCTACAGTAAATGCGACTTTAATACAGATTGAACCACTGGCAGTTTCATTTATTTCGAATAGTCCAAACTGTGGTGATGAGATGAGCGGTAGCTTGCAGGCTGCTGTGAGTGGAGGTGTTCCACCATATCGTTTTGAGTGGGAAAACGGTTCTACTTCAGAAACCCTGCAAAATGTACTTCCAGGGGAATATTCAGTTTCTATTTCGGATGCTAATAATTGTTTGATTTCGCTTTCGGGAAAGATTACTGAGGCTGTTCCGGCAGTAAGAATGCCAACGGGATTTGATCCAAGAGCAGGCAATTATGAGCCGGTTACGAGCTGCTCCATCTCATTTCAACTTAATATTTACGATCGCTGGGGCGCATTGATTTATTCGGGTACTGAGGGTTGGGATGGTGTTTTGAACAATGAAGTAAATGCCGGAGTCTATACGTATTTGGTGCAATATGAATATCAGATAGATCAAGAGACCTACAGTGCTGAACAGCGGGGAAGTTTTACCTTGATTCAATAAGAAAGGATTTCATTATTGCCGCAAATGGATAGTTTTGTCATTTCAAACTTTTAAAAATACATGAAGAAGATATTAATAACCGGCGGAGCTGGATATATAGGTTCACATACGGCAGTACAGTTAGTTCAATCCGGCTATGAGCCCATCATCATTGATGATCTATCGAATTCCGAAGAAAAAGTACTAGGTAGGTTAAAAGAGATTTTGGGCAAGGAAATCAGCTTTTACAAGGGTGACTGTGGCGATAGGCAGCTTCTTGAACAAATAGCCAAAGAACATGAACTTTCCGGGGTGATTCATTTTGCTGCTTTCAAAGCCGTGGGAGAAAGTACCAAGCTCCCTTTGAAGTATTACAGAAACAATGTAGGGTCCTTGGTCACTCTACTGCAGTTTATGCAGGATCATCACATTAAAGATCTAGTTTTCTCGTCCTCCTGTACGGTTTATGGACAGCCTGATAAGTTGCCGGTGACAGAAGCTACTCCCAGACAGGATGCGGAGAGTCCATATGGTAACACGAAGAAAATCTGTGAGGATATTCTGATCGATTTTATTAAAAGTAAGTCTGGTTTGCGTGTGATTTCATTACGATATTTCAATCCTGTAGGAGCCCATCCCAGTGGAAAAATCGGTGAATTGCCGATTGGTGTTCCTGCGAATTTGGTTCCTTTTGTAACCCAGGCAGCAGCAGGCATTCGGGAGAAGCTGACAGTTTTTGGAGCGGATTATGACACCGCCGACGGCTCATGCATTAGAGATTATATCCATGTGATGGATCTGGCGGATGCGCATTTAAAGGCTTTTGAATACCTGAGCAAGCAGGAGGACAATTTCTATGATGTATTTAATGTAGGCACAGGAAATGGCAATACGGTTTTGGAAGTCATAAAAGCATTCGAAAAGGTGAATGGTATTAAAGTCAATTATGAAATTGGGCCTAGAAGACCCGGGGACATTGTGAAAATATGGGCAGACACTTCTAAGATCAATGAAAAACTAAAGTGGCAGCCGAGCTATTCGCTGGAAGACTCCATGCGGGATAGCTGGAACTGGCAGAGGCAGCTATCAAATTAATCCCTAAATAGTCCTATCAATCTTGCTTAAGCAATACTCCCCTCCTGATGAGTAATTTCATTGGAGGGGATTTGTTTTTTTGGCTTCACTACTCTGCTTTGTTTATTAAAAGAACTTTTAAAGTGGGGCTCCATTTGTGAAAAAAATTCAATAGATAAGGTGTAAATGTGAGAAGCGAAAAATCAGGTGCAATTTTCATTTTTTGGTATCTAGGATTAATGTTTTTAAGTGAATCTGTACTACAGTGATAAATCCTACTTGTACTTATGCATCATTTTTTCTTTTTGAAAGGAAAGTATCCTATTTTGAAGATCTTGGAAAGAATAAACATTTCTAGGAAGAAGGAGGTTATATAGACTTATTTCAAGAATAGATATGAATAAAAACATGGGCTTTTTAAAGCCTGATCACCAGATGTCACCACATAACTTTAATAAACTTGATGCTGATAAAGATGTTTCTTTGTACAGAATTTGCGAATTGACGGCTCAGATAGCACAAGTTCCCAAAGTTGCACTTTTGTATCGTGACGGGTCTCAAGTCTGCTATACCGCTGATTTCGGATTTAAAGATGAGTGTCATGAAGTATTATCCATCCTCATTTCGAATTCAGTTTATTCCAAGGATACCTTTCATTGTAATTCCCTGATGGATTTTGAGCTAGATCAGTCTCAAGTGGATTTTTTGAAAAAGCACGAAGTGGATTCATTTTCCTTTTATCCCCTAGTCAATAAATCTGGAGATTTTCTTGGTCATTTAGTCTTGTTGAGCTCCAAACAGATTTTTTACTCCGATAGTCAGGAAAGAGGTATCGCTTTACTCAGAGCTGAGGCAACTGTCGTACTTCAGGAAAGATTATTGATTTCTGAATATGCGCAGATA
Source organism: Algoriphagus sp. TR-M9 (assembly GCF_027594545.1). Classification (NCBI taxonomy): domain Bacteria; kingdom Pseudomonadati; phylum Bacteroidota; class Cytophagia; order Cytophagales; family Cyclobacteriaceae; genus Algoriphagus; species Algoriphagus halophytocola. The sequence goes on from NZ_CP115160.1 coordinate 1,754,724, forward strand.
GAACGCTTGTTTAACCTTTCCAACGACCTGATTTGCATAGCGAGCGTGGACGGTTTCTTCAAAAAAGTCAACCCATCCTTTACAAAGCAACTTGGATGGGATGAGCCTACTTTACTTACCCATTCATTTTTCGAAATGATCCACCCAGATGATCTTGAAAAGTCGAAAAAGGAGATTGAAAAGTTGGGCAGGGGAGAGTCATCCATTGAATTTTCTCACCGCTTTGTATGTAAAGACGGTGAATATGTAGATTTGGAATGGGTAGCTACTCCTGAGTCCAAATCAGGGGATATTTTTGCCATAGCCCGAAATACCACTGAATCGAAAGCAAGGGAACACAGATTGGAACAAAGTGAAAACAGACTTCGGGTGTTTTTCGAGAGCTCTCAAGGTCTAATGTGTACGCATGACCTTTCTGGTGTGTTTCTTTCAGTAAATGAAGCTGGATCAAGTAGGCTTGGCTATCAAGTGAATCAGGTAGTAGGAAGAAGTCTATACGATATAGTTCCGGTACACCGGCATGAGTTCATTGATCAGTATTTGAGTGATATTAAGAAAAATGGTAAGGCTAGTGGACAAATGGTTACCCGTCATCGAGATGGGTCATATTTGATTTGGATGTACAATAATGTACTAGAGCGTGATCCAACAGGAGAAGTGGACTATGTGATTGGGAATGCGATTGATATTACTCAGCGGATATCTTTAGAAAATGAACTGACACAGGCCAGGAAACTGCTGGAAGAAACTGGTAAAATAGCCAAAGTGGGAGGGTGGAGCCTCAATGTAAAAGCAAATGAGCTCACCTGGAGCCCAATGACTAAAACCATTCATGAAGTTCCAGAGAACTTTGTCCCTGATGTGAGTACTGGTATAGATTTTTATAAAGAAGGAGAAAGCCGGTCCAAGATTTCAAAAGCAGTGGAAAGAGCCATGAATTTTGGGGAACCCTGGGATCTAGAACTTCAATTGGTAACTTTTAAAGGCAATGATCTTTGGGTTCGGGCTATCGGGCAGGCAGAGTTTAAAGATGGAGAATGTGTGCGTGTCTTCGGTACTTTTCAGGATATAGATGAAAGTAAAAAGGCTGAGATAGAACTTGAGCATACCAGGAAGGTGCTGGATAATGTCATCAATGCCTCTTCTGAGGTTTGCGTAATCTCTACGGATGTGGAAGGGGTAATTACAGTTTTTAATGTGGGCGCAGAAAAGATGCTGGGGTATACTTCTGATGAAGTAGTCGGCAAGCGTAAGCCTGATTTTCTACATAAGCCATCAGAAGTTTTAGCGCATGTAAAGGAGCTCGAGCAGGAATTTGGCAGAGAAATACAGCAGCATGAAATATTTACAATTCGAGCTGATATAAATGGTTTTGATCAGAAGAACTGGACTTTTTTAACCAAAGGTGGCCAGGAGAAATCTGTTTCTCTAGTGGTTTCCACGATGAGGGATTTATCAAATGAAATTATCGGATATCTGGGGATTGCGATCGATGTCACTGAGAAGGTCAAATTTGAGATGGACTTAATCAATGAAAAGAGTAGACTAAGTGCCTTCGTACAACATGCTCCAGCTGCAGTTGCCATGCTGGACCATGATTTGAAATATATCAATGCAAGTAATCAATGGAAGAAAGAATATTCGATGCAACAACTCGATATTATCGGGAAATCTCACTATGACTTTTTTCCTGAATTGACAGAGGCTGCAATAGCCCGGCATCAGCGGGTGTTGAAGGGTGCAATTGAAAGAAAAGAGGAGGATGTAGTAAAACTACCGGGGGAAACATCAAAGCGGTATGTAAGTTGGGAAATGAGACCTTGGTACCTTTTTGATGGGGAAATTGGAGGGATTATGATATCTACTCAAAATGTGACAGGATTTGTCAAGCAGCGGGAAGAGTTGGAAAGAGCAAAAGAGCTAGCAGAGGAAGCAAGTAGTGCGAAATCAGAATTCCTGGCCAATATGAGTCATGAAATCAGGACACCGTTGAATGGAGTGATAGGATTTACAGATTTGGTTTTGAAAACCAGACTGAATGAAACTCAAAATCAATACCTCACCATAGTAAATCAATCTGCAAATGCATTACTGAGCATTATTAATGATATACTTGATTTTTCTAAGATCGAGGCGGGTAAGCTGGAGTTAGATGTGGAAAAATGTGATCTCTATGAAATTTCGTCCCAGGCGACCGATATTATCACCTATCAAATACAGCAAAAGGGGCTGGAAATGCTTTTAAATGTGGCTCCCGAACTTCCTAGATTTATTTATGCAGATTCAGTTCGTTTAAAGCAAGTCTTGGTTAATTTACTAGGTAACGCTTCCAAGTTTACACAGAAGGGGGAGATCGAGCTAAAAATTGAAAATCTTGAAACCTATGAGAACAAAAATAAAATCCGGTTTTCAGTTCGCGATACAGGAATAGGAATCAAACCTGAAAAACAGTCCAAAATATTTGAGGCCTTTTCGCAAGAAGATAGTTCTACTACCAAGAAATATGGAGGAACTGGGTTAGGATTGGCGATTTCCAATAGTCTTTTAAAAATGATGGGGAGTCAGTTAAATCTTACCTCAGAAGTGGATAAAGGAAGTACGTTTTATTTCGATATAGTTTTGGATACTGAGGAGGGGGAAAAGTTAGAATGGTTTGACGTCAGTAAAATTAAAAAGGTCCTGATTGTGGATGATAATGATAATAATCGCTTGATTGTTCGTCAAATGCTTTTACTGCAGAATATCCAATCTTTAGAGGCTGCGAATGGTTTGGAAGCGCTGCAAAAACTAGCCGCAGGAGAACGGTATGATGTCGTGTTGATGGATTACCATATGCCATTTATGGATGGGTTGGAGACCATTCAAAAAATAAGAGAAACCATCCAGCCTGACCCTGAAGAATTGCCAATTATGCTTTTGCATAGTTCGTCAGATGACCAAAAGATTATCCCCGCTTGCAGGGAGTATAGTGTGATGCATAGGTTAATCAAACCTTTGAAAATACAGGAATTTTATACCGCTTTGTCACATATCCATAGTAGTGGGTTTAAATATGAAGGAACAGAACAATTAGAAGACAAAGGGGCATTTAGGGCGTTTACTGTGCTGGTGGCTGAAGACAATATTGTAAACATGCTTTTGGCTAAAACTATTGTCGCAAAAATTGCCCCTAACGCCACTTTTGTAGAAGCTGCTAATGGCAAGGAGGCCTTGAATTATTGCCAATACAACATGCCTGATATCATCCTGATGGATGTACAGATGCCGGAGATGAATGGGTATGAGGCTACCGGCAAAATTAGGGCATTGGATTATCACACTCATGTGCCGATTATCGCATTTACAGCTGGTAATGTAAAAGGAGAGCGGGAAAAGTGTATAGCAGCCGGTATGGATGACTTCCTGGTTAAGCCTGTCGTTGAGGAAAATATCAATATGATTTTTAAAAAATGGCTTGAACTCGAGCCAGAAATTCCTGTAAGTACCAATCCATCGGAGATTGATGATTCTAATATTCTACATTATAATTCTTCTAAACTTCTGAATTACATAGACCATGATATGGAGATGTTTCAGAATATATTACTAGTAGTGAAGGAGGAGTTAGAAAAGTCGCTTTCCAATATTAGCAACCTAGTGGAAGCAAAGGAACTTAAACCACTTAAAGAAGCAGGACATAAATTATATGGTACAGCTGCTTCAGGAGGTATGAAAGCTTTATCTGAATTAGCATTTCAACTGGAGCATTTGAAGGTTTTTGATGATGCTGATGTATTGGAGCTATTTGAAAAAATTCAAGTTGAAGTTGAATTAGTTAAATTATTGATTGATAGAGATTTAGTTTGATCAAATTGCCTGGAATAATATTACAATGGCTATCTAGAATAGTATGGGGGATTCGTATATTTAACCAGCTGAACTACCACTCCAATATTTGTACTTTGAGTTTCGAATTACCCTGATTTATTGCCGAAGTTGTGGTTACTAGTTGGGGCTCAAACCCTACCATCATCTGGGGCTTTATGTTGAGTATGTATTGTAGCAATCCTTGGATTTCCCTGAAAACAAAAAAGCCTTAGATTTCTCTAAGGCTTTAAGCGGAATAGCCTGTCCCGATCATTCGGGAGACGGGACTCGAACCCGCGACCTTCCCGAAGTGTCGGGACAGGCATTCTAACCAGCTGAACTACCACTCCGATATTTGTACTTTGAGTTTCGAATTACCCTGTTTTACTGCCGAAGTTGTGATTACTAGTTGGGGTTTGAATCCTATCATTTACTGGGTCTGAATGTTTAGAATTTATTGTAGCAATCCTTGGATTCCCCTGAAAACAAAAAAGCCTTAGATTTCTCTAAGGCTCTAAGCGGAATAGCCTGTTCCGATCATTCGGGAGACGGGACTCGAACCCGCGACCTTCCCGATGTGTCGGGACAGGCTTCTAACCAGCTGAACTACCACTCCGATATTTGTACTTTGAGTTCGAAATACCCTGATTTATTGCCGAAGTTGTGGTTACTAGCTGGGGCTCAAATCCTCCCTTTTCCTGGGGCTTTATTTTGAGCATGTATTGTAGCAATCCTTGGATTCCCCTGAAAACAAAAAAGCCTTAGATTTCTCTAAGGCTTTAAGCGGAATGGACGGGACTCGAACCCGCGACCTCCTGCGTGACAGGCAGGCATTCTAACCAGCTGAACTACCACTCCAATATTTGTACTTTGAATTTTATGGTTTAACAACTTTTTGTCAAACTCTTGCGGAATGGACGGGACTCGAACCCGCGACCTCCTGCGTGACAGGCAGGCATTCTAACCAGCTGAACTACCACTCCTTTTTTACTCAAGAGAAAATCTCATTTGACTGCCTCGTTTTTGAGTGATGCAAAGGTAGTTTTTTGATTTGTTATTGCAAAAAGTGATTCGAATATTTCTGCTACATTTCTGTATAAACTTAAAATTCAGCAAGATAAATTTTCAAAGAAAGCTGACCTTTCTAGCCTCTTCAGGTGAAATCTGCCTCTTACAGTGATTTGGCTTAATGAAGTGCTGCAGCTAAAATGAAAGATTGATGTAGACTGAGGTTAAAATTTTTAAATCCCAAGGGTATATGCTTATCTTTGTTTTTCCCAAAAATCACCAAAATGGTATTAGAATTCGAAAAACCTATAGCTGATTTAGAACAAAAGCTTCAGGAAATGAAGGAGTTGGCTACTGGAAGAAATATCGATTTAAGTTCCGATATTCATTCTCTAGAAGAAAAAATTCTTGCTTTGAAAAAAGAAACTTTTCAAAATCTCACCCGCTGGCAGCGAGTGCAGCTTTCCAGACATGCTGACAGACCTTATTCTCTGGACTACATTTATGAAATGACTAATGATTTTGTCGAGCTTCATGGAGACAGAACGGTAGCAGATGACAAGGCCATGGTAGGAGGGCTTGGAGATCTAGATGGACGTACAGTGATGTTTATCGGACAGCAAAAAGGCCGAAACACCAAGCAACGTCAGATGAGAAACTTTGGCATGGCCAATCCTGAAGGTTACCGAAAAGCACTTCGCCTCATGAAAATGGCGGAAAAGTTCGGCAAGCCTATTGTGACTTTGATAGATACCCCGGGTGCATTTCCTGGTTTGGAAGCTGAAGAAAGAGGCCAGGGTGAGGCGATAGCCCGAAATATCAAGGAAATGTTTATGCTGAAAGTGCCAGTGATCTGTGTGATCATAGGAGAAGGTGCTTCTGGTGGAGCCTTAGGTATTGCGATAGGCGATAAGGTTATGATGCTTGAAAATAGCTGGTATTCTGTGATTTCTCCCGAAAACTGCTCCACTATACTTTGGAGAAGCTGGGATTATAAGGAGCAGGCAGCTGAATCTCTTAAATTGACAGCTCTGGACATGAAAGGAAACGGTTTAGTAGATGATATCATCCCTGAGCCGCTGGGAGGAGCACATAAGGATATGAAACAAATGGCGCTCACCCTCAAGGAAACTTTGATCAAAACTCTTAAGGATCTGGATAAAATCAAGCCGGAAAAAAGAATAGATCAGCGCATCGAAAAATTCTGTTCGATGGGTGTAGTAGTAGAGTAAATATATCACAGCCCCGGACTTGCTATCGAGTCCGGGCTTTTTCTTTCAAATCATGGAATTATACGTTGTCAATACTGGTTTTTTTAAACTTGACGGAGGTGCCATGTTTGGGGTAGTGCCCAAAACACTTTGGTCCAGAACCAACCCAGCAGATGATAATAACATGTGTACCTGGGCGATGCGCTCCTTATTGGCCGTTGATGGCAATAGAGTAGTGCTGATCGACAACGGTATAGGGGATAAACAGGATGCTAAATTTTTCTCCCATTACTATTTACATGGAGAAGATTCCCTGGAGAAAAGCTTGCGCAAAATAGGCTTAAGCGCTCATCAAATCACAGATAACTTTCTGACCCATCTGCATTTTGACCACTGCGGAGGTGGAGTTAAATATGGCTCCCATGGACAATACGAAATGACCTTTCCTAGGGCTACTTACTGGTCAAACCAGGAACACTGGAAGTGGGCAACAGCACCTAATCCTAGGGAAAAAGCCTCATTTCTGGAGGAAAACATACTTCCTATGCAAGAACTAGGACAGCTGGACTTTGTGGATCTAAAGCAAAAAAGTTTTTTACCAGGCTTTGAATTTTTCACTGTAGACGGACATACCGACAAGCAGATGCTCCCGAAGATTCAGTACAAGGGTCATACCTTGGTATTTGTAGCAGATTTGCTGCCATCAGTAGGCCATATCCCTTTGCCATATGTGATGGGCTATGATACGCGGCCTCTGGTGACCATGGATGAGAAAGCGGCATTTCTAGAGGAAGCCGCTAGGGAGAAATATGTGCTTTTCCTCGAACATGATGCGCAGCATGAGTGCTGCACAGTGAAAATGACCGAGAAAGGCGTTCGTTTGGATCAAACCTTCAAACTAGATGAAATCTAGTTTGAAAATCGGCATTGCACTTTCAGGAGGGGGAGTGCGGGGAATATCGCATCTTGGAGCCCTTCAGGCTTTGGGAGAAAGCGGAATTGTACCGACCAAAGTTTCAGGAACCTCAGCTGGAGCTATCGCCGGCGCAATGTTTTGCCAAGGATATACACCTACAGAGATTTTAAAGATCATAGTAGAAACAAATTACTTCAAGTTTCTTCGCCCGGCTATATCATGGACGGGAATCCTTAAAATGGATACCGTAGGCACTTTATTTAAGCTTTACTTGGATCATGATGACTTTGCAAAGCTAAAAACCCCGCTTACCGTGGCCGCCACCGATATCAAAAAAGGCAAAGTTCGCTATTATTCTGAAGGAGAACTGATCCGTCCCATAATGGCCTCTTCTTGCATTCCCGGGATGTTTGACCCTATTATCATCGGGAAAAGGCACCTCGTAGATGGTGGGGTGTTGAATAACCTACCTGTGGAGCCTCTGGAGGGGATTTGTGATTTTGTCATCGGGATTAACTGCAATCAGCTGCCAGAGGAAAGTAACATCAGAAATATGAAAAACCTGGTGGAGCGGTCTGTGATTATGGCCATGAACTATAATGTATATAGCCGCAAAGGGAAATGTGATTTTTTCCTGGAACCTCCAGGTTTGGGGAAATACGGAGTTTTTGATATAAAAAAAGCTTCAGAATTATTTCAGGCAGGTTATGATTATACTTGCCAATATATTGAGGAGAATCCCTCTATTTTAGAATTAGCTGTTGATAAAAATACCATAAAGTCATAAGGATATGATGAAAGCCTTGTCACGTTTTGTGTTCTGGATTTCTGGATGGAGCTTAAACGATCAATGGCCCAAAGGCCTGAAAAAAGCGGTATTGATCGCCATTCCCCATACTTCCAACTGGGATATACTCTATGCCCGCGCTGCTTTTTTTCTCATGGATATCCCGGTGCGGTTTACCATTAAGAAGGAGGTGATGGTAGGCCCTTTAGGCTGGTTGCTGAAAGGCTTGGGCGCTATTTCCATAGACAGGAAACGTATACCGGGAGGTAGAAAGCAAACCTATACTGAATCAATGGTGTCCATGCTCAATGAACGAGATGAACTGGTTATCATGGTCACTCCTGAAGGAACCAGGAGTCAGGTGAAAAAATGGAAGTCAGGGTTTTACCATATAGCGCTAGGGGCTAATGTGCCAGTGGTGGTGGGTTATTTGGATTATAAGAAGAAGGAAGCCGGTATAGGTCCGGTGATCAATCCAGATGGTAACATGGATGCCCAGATTGAAGAGTTGAAAGTATTTGGTCGGACAGTCACAGGTAAGCATCCCGAAAAAGGAATCTTGTAGCCTCTTACACTTCCAGGCTCTTGACTTCTTCAATTGCCCGAAGGATGGTTGAGCATGCCTCACGGATTTCCTCCTTTGAGATGGTCAAGGGCGGGGCTATTCGCATAGAATTGTCGCAGAATAGAAACCAATCTGTAATGACTCCCAATTCAATGGCCCGGTCGATTACAGGCTTTAGGATTGCAAACGAATCAAATTCTACAGCCATCATCAGCCCTTTGTTTCTGATACTCTTGATTTCAGGATGTACGAGCAAAGTTTTAAACAGGTTGGCTTTTTCATCTACTTGAGCGATAAGCTTTTCGTCCTTTAGCACCTGTATAGTCGCCAAAGAAGCCGCAGCACTTACCGGATGTCCCCCAAATGTGGTGATGTGTCCCAGCAGCGGGTTGTTTTTGAAAACACTCATCACCTCCTTATTGGAAATAAACGCGCCGATAGGCATTCCGCCGCCCATCCCTTTGGCACAGACAACGATATCCGGTACTATCCCGAAATGCTCGAATGCCCAGAATTTACCGGTTCTTCCAAAACCGCATTGGATTTCATCCAAAATCAACAATGTGCCTGTGTCGTTACATTTTTTTCGCAGGGCCTGAAACCAATCCGCAGATCCAACCCGGATCCCAGCTTCTCCCTGTATGGTTTCGACCAGCACAGCTGCAGTATCTTCATCTATTGCTTCAAGGCTGGAAATATCATTATAAGCAATGTTGGTAACGCCCGGTAGCAAGGGGCGGTAGGCTCGTTTGAATATTTCGTTTCCGCCCACACTCAAAGCCCCATGTGAACTCCCGTGGTAGGCATTTTCGCAAGAAACCAGCTTAGCTTTACCGGTAAATCTCTTTGCCAGCTTCAATGCACCTTCGACTGCCTCACTTCCACTATTGACCAAATAGACATTATCCAAGCTACTTGGTAAGGTGTCACAAAGCGCCTTGGCGAGTTGCGCTTGTGGGCTTTGTACATATTCCCCATATACCATCAAGTGCAGGTATTTATCCATCTGATCATGAACTGCTGATAGCACTCGGGGGTGGCGATGACCTATGTTACTTACCCCGATTCCAGAGATCAAGTCCAGGTATTTTTCTCCTTCAGGCCCGTAAATATACACACCTTCGGCTTTTTCTATTTCAATCAGCAGAGGAAAATCAGTGGTTTGGGCGAGGTGTTGAAGAAAAAGTTGTCTGTTATTCATGACTTGATATATTTTGGGGTAAGAAGGTGAGGCTTTTGCTTAACCCCACTTTTCAAAGGTAATTGTTTATCGTCGATTAGGGTAAATAGCCTGATGAGTTTAGAAGCCTGGCAAAGCACTCGCTCCTCAGTAGAATCGGTTTATGATATGTATAGGAATAAAAGATATGGAAAGTTCCAAAGGGTATATTGAGGAATTTTTGCTTTTGATCTAGATCAAAATTCAGACAGGCGACTTGTATAGTTTGTCCCTTGCGTGATTTGCTCCATTGAAAATAAGTCTGTTGGTAATCAGTGTACTAATAGCCTAAATCTTATCTATTGCATTCTAAAGTCTGTTTTTTCGTAGTTTTAGATTTATTTTAGAGAAGATAAGTAGGTTTCTGCATGGTATTTCCTGCCCTTTCATAATCACCTAGTATGCCTGAGAAATTTATAGATATAGAAAAAGCCATAAGATCCAAAAACCCCAATTTGCTCCGATGGATGCCTGGCTTTATGCTGAATTATATCAAAAGAGTGACTCATGAGTCCTGGATGAATGAAGTGATGGAACGAGTTCATCACCTAAAGGGGATGGAATTTGTCAATGCCTTGATTTCTGAACTGGAGATAGAAGTAGTGCTGGAAGGAGCAGACCGGATACCAAAGACCGGAGGAATTATCATTGCTGCCAATCACCCATTGGGTGGAATAGACGGGATCGCATTGATGAAGGCAGTAGGAGAGGTTCGCACCGATCAAAGGTTTCTGGTAAATGATCTGCTGATGCAGTTTAAAAATTTTCAGCCGCTTTTTATCCCGATTAATAAGCATGGCAAAAATTCAGCTGCATCTCTGAATGCGCTGGATGAAGCTTATGCGGGGGAATATGCGGTTTTGATTTTTCCGGCAGGGTTAGTTTCCAGGAAAAGTGAAACTGGAATCAGGGACCTTCAGTGGAAAAAGAGCTTTGTCTCCAAAGCGAAGAAATACAAAAAAGATATCTTACCTTGTTTTATTGAAGGTAAAAATTCTAAATTTTTCTACAATTTGGCGCATTGGAGAAAAAAAATAGGCATTCAGGCAAATATAGAAATGTTCTATTTAGCAGATGAACTCTACAAGCAAAGAGGACAAACAGTAGTAATTAAGGTGGGTGACCTGATCTCTCATGAATCTCTGGATTCCAGCAAAACTGATGGAAAATGGGCGGATCATTTGAAGGAAGTGACCTATGAACTTGGTAAAAAGAATGGATAAAGAAGCACAGATAATCCCAGCGTTAGATAGAAAGCTTTTAAAAGCCGAACTGACGCCAGAACGTTTTTTGAGATACACCAATAATGGCGACAATCTGGTTTACCTGGTCAATCATCACAATGCACCAAATGTGGTTCAGGAAATAGGTAGACTCAGAGAAATCACCTTTAGAGCTGCTGGAGGTGGTACTGGCTTAGCGCTGGATTTGGATGAAAACGATACCTGTGAAAACTGTTACGAGCAATTGGTCACCTGGAATCCTGAGGACGAGGAAATTGTAGCTGGATATCGCCTTATTAACTGTAAAAATTCTGTAAAAGCTGACGGTAGCCTAAACCTTTCTACCACGCATCTATTTGACTTTTCAGAGCGTTTTGTCAAGGATTATATTCCGTTTACTATTGAGTTAGGACGTTCATTTGTTCAGCCCAAATATCAGCCAGCTTTTGACAATAGAAAAGGCATATTCAGCTTAGATAACTTATGGGACGGTCTGGGCGCGGTAGTTTTGCTCAACCCGGAAGTCAAATATCTCTTCGGAAAGGTCACCATGTATCCGCATTTTAATCGAGAAGCCAGAGATCTTTTGCTGATGTTCATGAACCATTACTTTCCGGATAAGGACGGATTGGTAAATCCAAAACCCGAACTGGCTTTAGGTTATGAAACTGAGCTCCCCAATCAAGGAAATCCATTCGAAGGATTGGAATACAAGGAGGGGTACAAATTACTGAACGGTAGGATCAGAACTTACGGCGAAAATATCCCTCCTTTGATCAATACCTACATGAATCTTTCGCCTACCATGATGACGTTTGGTACTGCGCTGAATGATGAATTCGGAGAGGTAGAGGAAACAGGGATACTGATTACTCTAGAGGATGTCTATGAGACCAAAAAGCATAGACACATGGGGACTTTCGAGCGGGATAAAACTTACGGAAGCCGAGATGTCTGATAAGCTTACGCTCATTGTTGGTGCCACCACCAATCCTTCCCGTTATGCTTATTTTGCGGCAAGTCGCCTTTCAGAGGCAGGTGTAGACTTTATTCCAATAGGGATTAAAAAGGGAGAGGTGTTTGGGAAGGAAATTCTTGATTTGCGCAGCAAGCCAGACTTGAAAGATATACACACCATCACCATGTACATAGGGCCTGTGCATCAGGCGGAGTGGATGGATTACCTGATCAGCTTACAGCCCAAACGGATCATTTTTAATCCTGGTACTGAAAACCCGGCGTTTTTCTCAGCTGCCCGAGCCAAAGGAATCGAAGTGCTGCCAGCCTGTACACTGGTCATGCTCAGTTCCAATCAATACTAGTTTTTGTCTAAGTGCCTTGTTTTTCAGGCTGTTGTGTTGTTGACTTTTTCTGGTTTTGGGTTTAGGGAAAAGCTGTGCAAAGTCACATTTTTTGCCTATCTTGCCACATCTTAAAAAGAACAAAAAATCACCTTTTTAGGCCCTTTATAAGGGTTTTCTCCAAAACTTATGAGTGAAGAAAAAGCTAAGAATCCAGCAGAGTACGGCGCCGGCAACATTCAGGTATTAGAAGGTCTTGAGGCAGTTCGTAAGAGACCTGCTATGTATATTGGTGACGTAGGAGTCAAAGGACTTCATCACCTGATCTGGGAAGTGGTGGATAACTCCATCGATGAAGCCTTGGCGGGTCATTGTGATACCATACGAGTGACGGTAAATGAGGATAATTCCATTACTGTAGAAGATAATGGACGAGGTATTCCTACAGATATGCACTCCAAGGAGAAGAAGTCAGCTTTGGAAGTGGTATTGACAGTTCTCCACGCTGGCGGTAAATTCGATAAGGATACCTATAAAGTTTCCGGTGGACTGCACGGCGTAGGGGTGTCTTGTGTAAATGCACTATCTACCGACCTCAAAGCTACTGTTCATCGAAATGGTGTAATCACCGAACAAGAATTCAAAATCGGTGTTCCTCAGTATCCTGCCAGACAAATTGGTAAAACTGATAGCCGAGGCACCATTATCACCTTCAAGCCGGACGCAAGTATATTCACGGTTACTGAATACAAGTACGAAACCATAGCCAACAGGCTACGAGAAATGGCATTCTTGAATGCTGGTATCCGCATATTTCTTACAGATCTACGTGAAAAAGAAGATGATGGAAGCTTCAAGTCTGATGAGTTTTTCTCTGAAGGAGGCTTGGTAGAATTTGTAGAATATTTGGATGTCAGCAAAGAGAAGATCATTGAGACACCTATTTACATAGAATCTGAGCAAAATGGGGTTCCTGTACAAGTGGCCATGAGCTACAACAGTTCCTATTCAGAAAATGTGGTGTCCTACGTAAATACCATCAATACCTACGAAGGCGGTACACATGTGACCGGTTTCAGAAGAGCATTGACCAGAACATTGAAGTCCTATGCCGATAAGTCTGGAATGCTGGAGAAGCTGAAAATGGAAGTGTCCGGGGATGATTTTCGTGAAGGGTTGACTGCGGTGATTTCCGTTAAGGTGGCTGAGCCTCAGTTTGAAGGTCAGACCAAAACTAAACTGGGTAACTCTGATGTAGTCGGTGCAGTGGATTCTGCTGTTTCAGACACCCTGCTTTCTTGGCTGGAAGAGCACCCTAAAGAATCAAAAATCATTGTAGGAAAAGTGATTTTAGCTGCTCAGGCAAGACATGCAGCCCGCAAGGCCCGTGAAATGGTGCAGCGTAAAAATGTACTTGGAGGCGGTGGCCTGCCGGGAAAACTTGCCGACTGTGCAAATAGTGATCCTACGGTTTGTGAATTGTACCTGGTGGAAGGGGACTCCGCAGGAGGTTCTGCCAAGCAAGGAAGAGATCGTGATTTTCAGGCGATTTTGCCCTTGAAAGGAAAAATCCTAAACGTAGAAAAAGCACATGAGCATAAAATCTACGATAATGATGAGATCAAAAATATACTGACAGCGCTAGGAGTTAAATTTGGTACTGCCAATGATGACAAAGAACTAGACCTTACCGGACTTCGCTATCATAAAATCATCATCATGACGGATGCCGATATTGACGGATCTCACATTCGTACCTTGATTTTAACCTTGTTTTTCAGATACATGCGCAGCTTGATCGAAAATGGCTATGTCTATATCGCACTTCCTCCTTTGTATTTGCTGAAAAAAGGTAAAGACGAGCGCTATTGCTGGTCGGAAGATCAACGTAAGGAACTAGTGGCAGAAATGGCCAAAGACGGCAAGGAAGACAGTGTCGGGATACAGCGATACAAGGGTCTTGGTGAAATGAACCCAGAGCAGCTTTGGACTACAACCATGGATCCGGAGATGCGTACCATCAAGCAAGTGACCATTGAATCGGCCGCTGAAGCTGATCATCTCTTCAGTGTACTGATGGGAGATGAAGTCGCCCCACGACGAGAATTTATCGAGAAAAACGCTAAATACGCCAAAATCGATACTTGATTATTTAAAAGGGGCTTTTTAGTCCCTTTTTTTTATTTTTAACAAATTGATAAACTTAGTGTAGGCTCGCATGTTTTAACTTGCCTACGATTTTAACCTTCTAGAACGCTATGAAATTGGCAGTGGCAGATAAATACGATTCAATTATACAGCAAAGTGACTTGGTGAGCCGGGATTTGAGTTGGCTGAAATTCAACGAACGAGTGCTGGACCAATCCAAAAAAGAACATCGGAATGTATTCGAGAAATTGAAGTTTCTCGCCATAACTGCATCCAATTTGGATGAGTTTTTTATGATCCGTGTGGGCTCACTTTATAATTATTTGGACTACGACAAGGAAAGAATCGATTATTCAGGATTGAGAGAGGAACCTTTTAAATCCAAACTGATGGACGAGAGCCAGTCTTTCCATGCCGATCAGCACCAGCAGTTCACCCAAGTAGTGATGCCAGAACTCCATTCTCAGGGCGTGACACTTTGCAACGTCTCCAAGCTCACAGAAAAGGAACAGGAGAAAGTCCATGATTACTTTGTGAAGGTGGTTTATCCTATGCTTACACCTATGGTCTATGATGGGTATAGAACCTTCCCGATTTTGATGAACAAGCTCCTGGTATTTGGCGTGGTGACGAATAGCCCGGGTGATCGGAAAGACATGCGTAAAATGAGCTTTGTGCAGATTCCGGCTAATATCCCGAGGTTTTTCGAAATCGAAAGAGAAGATTCTCTTTTGCTAGTTCCTATAGAAGAAGTAATTCGGGAAAATATCGTTTCGCTTTTCCGGAATGTAGAAATCGAAGGGATCACCCTTTTCAGAATCATACGAAATGGGGATTTTACGCTAGAGGAAAGTGAAGACATGGACGCCAACTTCCTGGAGGAAGTCAAACGCAAACTTATGGAGCGTAAGTCGGGACGTGTGGTTCGAATAGAAATAGAAGAGGGGTACAGTAAGTGGATGATGAATTCCCTGCTGGAAAGATGGAATCTGAAAATGGATTCTGTATTCCTGGTCAAGCGAGATAGTCTTCTGGATTTTACAGGGCTTTGGCAAATCGTAGGCAACAAGAGATTCCGGGAGAGATTGCCACACACACCTGCCCCAGTAAAGCCGCTTAGTTATCCTGAAGAGGGTGTAGCAGAAATTTTCGATGTGTTGAAAGAAAAGGATATACTCCTGCACCATCCTTACAATAATATCGACTCTATTCTTGACCTGGTCGAGAAAGCCGCAGAAGACCCGGATGTAATGGCGATCAAAATGACCATCTATCGCCTGGCTAAGGAAAGTAGGATCACCAAAGCCCTGCTGAAAGCCGCTGAAAACGGCAAACACGTCTCTGTGCTTTTTGAGGTCAAAGCCAGATTCGATGAGGAGAACAATATACGGGAAGCCAAAAAACTTCAAAAGGCTGGCTGCTTTGTGATTTACGGAATTTCTCATTTGAAAACGCACACTAAACTCTTGTTGATTGTAAAGCGTGATGGGAGAGAGATTACCAGGTTCGTTCATCTCGGCTCTGGTAATTACAATGAAGATACAGCCAGACTATATACTGATATTGGCTTGATGACTACCAATGAGGTGATTGCCAATGACGTCTCAGAATTCTTCAACGTAATCACAGGGCACTCCATGCCTACTCAGTATAAAAATCTGATCACGGCTCCAAGAGATATGAGAAACCAGCTAGTGGAATACATAGAACAAGAGGCTGAAAATGCCCGAAATGGACTGCCAAGCGGGATTTTCATTAAGGTTAACTCTCTCGAGGATTCTGAGATCATCTATGCACTCTACCGGGCTTCACAGTCTGGAGTGACGATTAAACTGATCGTAAGAGGTATTTGCTGCTTGCGTCCAGGAAGGGTAGGCTTGAGTGAAAACATAGAAGTATTGTCTATTGTTGGCGATTTTCTGGAGCATTCACGGATCTATTATTTCCACAACAATGGTGAAACCCGCACCTATGCTGGGAGTGCGGATATGATGGTACGAAGTTTTGACAAAAGACTAGAGGCTCTCTTCAAGGTGGAGTCACCGCTATTGGAAAAACAGCTGATGAATATTCTAAATTATAATTTACGTGACAACACCAACGCCTATGTCATGCAGGAGGACGGTACTTACATTGCTAAAAAGCCAGTGGGAGATGAACCGGAATTCAATGTCCATAGGGAGTTTTTCGATCTGGATGCAGATCAAGTATTGCAAGTCGAATTAGTAGACTAAAGCTCAAACGCCCCGTATGGGGCGTTTTTTTATAGAAACCCTGCCCTTTTAAAAAGGGAAAAAATAGGGGATTCCAAAGGTAGCAACTATCCAAAGTAATAAGTTCAGTGGGGTGCCTACTCTGATGTAATCAATGAATTTATAATTTCCAGGGGTGAAGATCATCGTATTAGTCTGATAGCCCATAGGAGTCATAAAACTGAGGCTCGCGGCAAAGGTAACTGCCATAAGCATAGGTCTAGAGTCTACCTCCAATGCACTAGCGATACTGATGGCAATAGGGGCCAATAGTGCAGCTGTAGCATTATTTGACATCACATTGGTCAATATAAAGGTCAATCCAAACAAGGCACTCATCACCACTCTGGGGCCATATTGTCCCAGAGAATCCACGATAGAGCTCGCAATTAATGCAGAACCTCCAGTTTTTTCTAAGGCTAAACCCATGGAAAGCACTCCTGCCAGCATCAAGATGACTTTCCAATCTATCGCTTTATAGGCTTGTTCGGTGCTTAAGGAGCCAAGCATAATCAGAGCAATGGCTCCGGCCACTGCGGTGACTACTATGGGGAAGACTTCAAAGGAAGCCAGCCCTATTATTAAAGCTAAGACAACCAAGGTCAAAACACTTTTGGTTTTGTTCAATGCCTTGGCTTTGGACTCCGAAATCAAGAGTAAATCTTCTGAATTTTCCAAAGACTGGATTGAATCTTCGGAAGCACGTAGCAGCAAAATATCTCCTGCTCTCAGCTTGGTTTTGGAAATCAGCGCATTGAGCATGCCGGTACGGTTTCTGATTCCGATTACTAATATTTGATTAAATAACTTTCTGAAATTCAGTTTTTTAATACTCTTATTGATTAAAAAAGATTGAGGTGTGACCAAGGCTTCATAGATGTGCTCATCTTCAGTGGTTACATTTTCCTCGCTCCATTTGAGGTCTGCTTTTAGTTCTATTCCCGGTGTGGTTTTTATTTTTTCCAGAGACTCTTTGTCACAACTGATTTTGATCAGGTCTCCCTGCTCAATGGGCGTATTGGGGTAAACTCTCACTTGACGACCATCCGTACGTATAATTTGGAGGGCTTCTGCATTTAATTTGGAGAAAATATTTTGCTTGAAAATGGGTTCGTTGAGCTGTCCGAAATCATCCAGAATCACCAGCTCTGAAATGTAATTACCCAAATCTATACCTTCTGAAAAGCCGGATTTGAACTCTCTGTTTGGAGATAGCCATTTTCCAATGGTAAGCATATATAAAACCCCTACGGCTAAGAACACTAAGCCCATTTTGCTCATCTCAAACACTCCAAAACCTGGCAAACCTGCCTCCTCAGCTATACCACTTACCAAAATATTAGTACTGGTACCCAGTAGTGTGCAGATGCCACCCATCAAAGCTCCAAAAGATAAAGGCATGAGAAGTTTGGAAGGGGAAAGATCGTTGGACTTGCGAAGTCGTATGACAGCAGGCATGAGTAGGGCCACTACTGCAGTATCGGATATGAAAGCGGATAAAAATCCCGCAGAAAGCATCAAAGTGAGTAGGAGGTGGTTTTGGCTCTTTTTGGCTTGCTTACCCAGTCGCATGGTAAAGTTATCCAGCAAACCTGTGTTGAAAATGGCGGCGGAGACCACAAACATGGCGGCTACAGTGATTGTCGCTGAATTAGAAAAACCAGAAAGTCCTTCTTCTACATCTAAAATCCCCGTGAGCAAAAAGGCCACCATGACTGCGATAGAAACCGTATCGATGGTAAATTTCTCTGTAAAAAATAAGATTACTGCCAGCCCGATGATGCAGAAAACCAAACCGATTTCAAATGTCATAAATTTACATCTTAAGGTAATTGCCTTTTTTCAAGCGTGCGCGAATGCGGAAATAATTCACAAAGCCTATTATAAGAAGTGTCAAACTCAAGCCAAATGCCAGATATCCGAGTTCGCGTACATGCGTAAGCTCCTTCACTTCAAATAGTGCCGTACCTGATACTAAAAAGTAAAGCGAGGTTCTGACAAATGCCAAAAGGGTCCTTTTATTTGCCAAAGTAGTACGCTGTCTGGCTAAATAATCTCTAATAATTAATTCTCTTTCCAAGTCATTGTCCATATTTGCAGGGTATTTATTTATATTGAAATAATTCAACATCTCTTACTTATGAAAAGAATTTCTACACTTTTCCTGTTTATTGTGTTCTCTGGGCAATTATTTGCCCAGGTAGATGAAGTCCCAACTCCCGCTGACACCAGTTATTGGCTTAAAGAAATAGGCGGCGGCATGAACTTAAACCAAGCTTCTTTCAGCGGCAATTGGCAAGGTGGTGGTGTCAATTCTATTGCCCTTGGATTTTACCTTAACGGTAGAGCAAATTATGCAAAAGACAAATGGTCTTGGGACAACACCATGGATTTTATTTACGGTATCGTAAAAAATAAGGACGAAGAGGGAAGGAAATCAAATGACCGAATATTTTTGGATACTAAGGTAGGCTATCAGATCAATGATAAGTGGAACTACTTCTTTGCAATTAACTTCTTGAGCCAGTTTGCTCCAGGTTATGAGTTCCCGGAGGATCAGGAGAGGATAATGATTTCAAAATTTCTAAATCCAGCATATCTGACCACCTCCTTGGGTGTGGAGTATAAGCCAAATGATGAGTTCAGTCTTAGAATTTCTCCTTTTTCACCTAGATGGACCTTTGTGACCGATACGGAGTTGTATCAGGATGTACCCAATAATTATGGGGTAGAAATCGGAGAAAAAGTCCGTACAGAGTGGTTAGCCTTGAGCATATTGGCTGATTATAATAAAAAGCTGTCTGAAAACCTTTCCCTGATGCTCAGGTATCAGATGTATGCTAATTATGAAACCTTTGCCTTTGACGCGATTGACCATAGGTTAGATGTGGGTTTGACAGCCAAAGTTTCCAATTTTGTCAATGTGAGCCTGACCAGTTTAAGCATTTATGACCTGGATCAGGATAGCAAAATTCAATTTAGCCAGGGATTAGCATTGGGAATTGCATTTAAGCAAGGGAACTTCCCTGAAAAGGAATAATCGAAACAAATTTTTATTTGGTATTTTGTTTTGATTAGAATTGTATTATTTTTGAATTCATTGTGGTAGTTAAATAATAGTTGGTTTAGTTTTCAAATAAAGGGCAGGAGATTTTCTCCTGCTTTTTTATTGTTTATTTACCAAGGAGTTAATTTTTTTCTTCAAATAATCCTGTTTTTTTAAAATTCAGAGTAGGTTACCTTTGGGGGTATTAACCTATTAAACCTAAAATGAAGAATAGACTAATTCTATTTTGCTCTTGTCTGCTATTTTACGTGTTCAGCAGCAAAGCTCAGGACAGCCCTGTCCCATTTAACCCAATCTCTCTAGATGATCTTAGCGCATTTCAGCCCAGCTCCGGAAACTGGACTGTGGTAGGCGATATTATTTATGATTTAGAAGGAAAGAAGGCAAAAATCGAATCCGGTACAGGTATTCTGCTAAATACGCTTCAGAAGGGCGAAAATCAGCCTTTAATGACGGCCTTTGATCATGGGGATATTGAGTTGGAACTGGAGTTTATGATGCCAAAAGGCAGTAATTCTGGGATTTACCTGCAAGGCCGCTACGAGGTGCAGCTTTTTGATTCATGGGGAAAGCAGAACCCTGATTTTTCTGATGCAGGTGCTATCTATCAGCGTTGGGATGAATCACGTGGATCGGGAAGAGCAGGCTTCGAAGGGCATCCACCTATGCTCAATGTCAGTAAAGCTCCAGGTCTTTGGCAATCATTGAGGATTGTATTTCGGGCGCCGAGATTTGATCCTAATGGGAAAAAGATCGCAAATGCCAAATTTGTTTCGGTTTACCAAAATGGAGTATTGGTCCAGAAAAATGTAGAAGTTACAGGTCCTACCCGGGCAGCATTCTTTGAGGACGAGACGCCATTGGGGCCATTGGTGATTCAAGGTGATCATGGTGGAGTGGCGATCAGAAATATCAATTATAAATCCTACGGGTCGGAGCAAGTGGTATTGTCTGATATGAAATTGACTTCTTACGATTCCATCAAGAAAATCACTGATTTTGCGACAGCCAATCCAAAGGGTACCATGGATATTGATGTGCTGGCACATTTGGCTCCTGCTAGCAGAAATGAATTTGCCGGCTCTGTTTCCGGTACCTTGAATATACCATCTTCAGGCGAGTATTTCTTTAACTTAAACTTAGCTTGGGTTCCCGATGATACACCACCAGGTGTGATCAATGGAGCAGGAGTTTTGCTCATAGATGGCAAGGAAGTCGTAGAAGTAGATGGAGTTACTGGAAAAGCCAACGGTTCCGCCCAATTAACTGCAGGAGATCATACACTTACCCTGAATTATTTCAAGGTTTTTGGCCACTGGTATGCGCCGAGCAATGATATTCTACTCACTGTAGAAGGAAAAGGTGTGGCGCAAATGGCTTTAAATAAGCCCATTAAAGCTGCCGATCCAGTAGGTGAAATCTCGGTCCAAGTCAAAGATCAGGCAGAGATGCAGCGTGGTTTTTTCATGCATAAGGGGAGCAAGCGTACGCATACCGTGGCGGTAGGTGAGCCTGGCGGAGCCAATTATGTAATGGATTTGAGTACAGGCGCATTGCTTGCTATATGGAGAGGGGAGTTTGTGGAGACTACTCCTATGTGGTACGGAAGAGGAGAAACTCAATTAATGCTCCCAAAAGGAGCGCTGATAGAATTTACAGATGGACCAAGCGTAGCGATGCTGGAAAATGAAAATCAAGCCTGGCCTAGTGACAGTGTTAATTATACATTTGAAAGCTATAAAGTCAATGTGCAAGGGGAGCCCATGGTTCATTACTCCATTGGTTCGGCGCGAATTTCATCGCAGGTTTCCACTGCAGATGCTGGTAAAAAATTGGTTCACCAGCTCCAGGTCAATTCAGCCGATACCAGTCAGGAATTCTGGTGCAGACTAGCTTCAGGATCTAAAATAGAAAAGCTGTCCAAAAGCTTATACGCTATAGATGATAAGTCCTATTACATTGAATTGAATGGAAAGGAATCTCCCGTGATCCGAAGCTCGGGAAATGGGATGCAAGAATTGATACTGCCTCTAAAATGGGACGGTAATCAAAGTTTGGTTTCGTATTCAATCGTTTGGTAATTAAAAGGAAGCAAGATGAAGATTCAATTCAATAAAAAATATATAGCAGTTTTAGGTTTTTGTGGCCTTCTGGCCGGGATTCAGCCTTCTCAGGCTCAGGAGCAATCCATGAGAGTGCCGGACACCGAGGATGATTTTTATAAAATGATTTCGCTGCCCGTTCCGGAAGATGTGATTTTGGAAGTGGGTGGGATGGCTACTTTACCCGATGGTAGTTTGGCAATTTGTACAAGACGGGGAGAGGTTTGGGTGGTTTCCAGCCCAAATATTTCCGGTACGGAAAAGCCCGTTTTTAAGCGCTTTGCCACTGGTCTGCATGAGCCTTTGGGCTTAGCCTATAAGGACGGCGACATCTATGTGACCCAGAGAAGTGAATTGACTAGACTTCGAGATACCAATGGTGATGGTCAGGCGGATGTTTATGAGAAGATCTACTCTTGGCCGCTTTCCGGCAATTACCATGAGTATTCTTATGGCCCTACGTTTTTGCCGAATGGAAATATGCTTGTGACTCTAAATGTAGGCTGGAGCAATAGCCTTGGGCATGGTGTGAGCTTGGTGCCCTGGAGAGGATGGACCCTGGAGATTACACCTGACGGTGAAATGACTCCTTATGCGGCCGGTATGCGCTCTCCTGCAGGCTATGGAATGAATGCAGCAGGTGATTTCTTTTATACAGAAAATCAGGGTGACTGGGTAGGTTCTGGTAGGATTTCGCATGTAGAGCGAGGTGACTTCTTAGGTAATGCAGAAAGCTTAGCTTGGACTGATTTGCCAGGGTCTCCTCTGGATTTGAAACCAGAAGAAGTGCCAAATACTGGTGAGCCTATGTATGACGTAGCGCAGCGAGTACCAGAATTGAAAGCACCGGCAGTTTGGCTTCCACATGGAATTCTTGGTATTTCTACTTCAGGGTTTTTGAATGACAATACTGAAGGAGGTTTCGGGCCTTTTGCCAATCAGGTGTTCGTGGGTGATCAAGGACAAAGTAAAATCATGCGCGTAGACTTCGAAAAAGTAAATGGAGAATACCAAGGTGTGGTTTTCCCTTTTAGAGAAGGATTCTCTTCAGGTATTTTGAGAATGGTCTGGGGAAATGATGCTTCTATGTTTGTAGGGATGACCAGTAGGGGATGGTCTTCCACCGGTAAGGAACTGTTTAGCCTGCAGCGGCTGGTGTGGACCGGCAGAATGCCATTTGAAATGCAAACGGTCAAAGCTAAACCCGATGGATTTGAAATTGAATTTACCGAACCTGTCAATAAAGACTTGGCAGAGGATCCGGCTTCCTATAAGGTGACAGGTTTTTCATACAAATATCAGGCGGCGTACGGAAGCCCGGTGATTAATAATGAAGCTTGTGATGTAATAGGGGTGGTGGTTTCTGAGGATGGTATGAAGGCCCGTTTGCTTGTAGACAATCTACGCTTAGGGTACATCCATGAAATCACAGCTGAAGGTGTAGAAAATACAGCGGGAAAGAAGCTATTGCATAATGTGGGATACTATACCTTGAACAATCTTCCTGAGGGAGATAAGATAGACCCAGCTCCATTTTTGGCAATAAGACATGCGAAACACATGGAAATGATGCGTGCGGATAGTATTGCCAGAGCCCAAGCAGAACTAGAAGCAAAAGCAAAGGCCGCTGAAGACAAGCGTAAAGCTGCCGCAGCCGCCAAGCCAGTGGCTCCTAAATTGGCCAAAAATACCACTTCCATGCCAGCAGCTTGGAATGGAGAAGCAGATATTACCATTAATATGGGCACAAAGCCAGGATTGAAATTTGACCCAGCGCAGGTTCAGGTCAAAGCAGGTAGTAAAGTGAAACTGGTGTTTAATAATGTAGATGATATGCTTCACAATCTAGTAGTCGTGATGCCCGGGACTGCTATTGAAGTAGGAGAACAGGCCATGAAAATGGGTCTGGAAGGACAACAGAAAAATTACATTCCTAATACTTCGAAGGTGCTGGCCAATACGGTTCTTCTACAGCCGAATACCTCCGAAACCATTTACTTTATGGCTCCTACAGAGCCTGGCGAGTACACTTACGTGTGTACAGTGCCCGGGCACTTTTATACCATGCAGGGGACATTGAAAGTAGTGAAATAACAAAAAAAGCACAGACCTAGTGGTCTGTGCTTTTTTAGCCTAAAGGAAGTGGTGTTTATCATATAAAAGAATGACATTCAAATTGTTAAATGGGTTGATAAGTTCTTTTGCTTAAGACCATTTACAATAGGATTAGGCACTTTTTCCAGTAATGGGGCTAAAGCATACTAGGATTTGCTTCACGCTGGTATTTGCCTTGCTTCAGCTTGTTCTGCTACTGCGGGAATCATCCGTCACTTGTGCTGAGCGAAGTCGAAGCATAGTTCTTCTGTCCAGATGAGCAAAAAATTATTGGTCATTGACATCATACCGTATATTCACGATTTATAATTTTCCATTATGAAATTTCCACTCAGAAGCCAAGTTGGTCACCTGATTGTTTTTATTGTAGCCTTTATTGCCTTCACCAATGCAGAGGCGTCAGTCGATACTGTCACTACATACAGTGCCTCGATGAAGAAGGAAATCAAAGCCTTAGTTATTACCCCAGATTCTTATGATGAGTCTAAGGATTACCCGGTAGTTTACTTGCTGCACGGTTTTTCCGGAAACTATAAAGATTGGTTTACCAAGGTGCCTTCGATTGAATCTTACGCCAATAGGTATGAGCTGATCATTGTGACTCCAGATGGAAACTTCGGAAGTTGGTACTGGGATAGTCCGGTCAATCCACAATCAAAGTATGAGACTTATGTGGCTGAGGAATTGGTGGATTTTATAGATCAGCAATACAGCACCATAGCCTCTAGATCCGGTCGGGCTATTACAGGCTTGAGTATGGGAGGTCATGGTGCGCTTTATTTGGCATTTCGGCATCAGGATAGGTTTGGTGCAGCGGGAAGCATGAGCGGCGGAGTGGATATTGGGCCCTTTCCTGAAAACTGGCAAATGAAAGATTACCTGGGCGCTAAAGCAGAATTTCCGGAGCGATGGAAATCCTATTCTGTAATGGGACAGCTTCATCTTCTCAGCCAAAACAACCTTGCATTGATCGTCAGCTGCGGAACAGGAGATTTTTTCTACCCAGTGAATCTAAAATTACATGAGGAGCTGACCTATAACAATATCCCGCACACTTTTATGACAGGGCCTGGAGGGCATACCTGGAACTACTGGGCGGATGCCGTACAGTATCACTTACTCTATTTTCACAATTATTTTCAAAGCAATTGATCTGATTGAGTTAAATGTGCCAACGCATTTCTTTGTCAGTGCCA
Source organism: Algoriphagus sp. TR-M9 (assembly GCF_027594545.1). NCBI lineage: Bacteria > Pseudomonadati > Bacteroidota > Cytophagia > Cytophagales > Cyclobacteriaceae > Algoriphagus > Algoriphagus halophytocola. Next base: position 1,779,680 of record NZ_CP115160.1, read on the forward strand.
AAGTGAAATAAACGTTTATAAATAACAGCAACTGGGTGGTCTTCTGGTTTCAGGTTGCTACTTCCGGTTTTCATACAATCGTCTGATCAAAATACACCTTTGCCGAAAAGTAGCTGGTCAATTTATTTGAATTTATAGATCTTATCGTCAAAAGCGCAGATGAACAGTTCCTGATTTTGGTCAACCCCAAAAGAAGAAATGGGAAAGTCCGCATCTACCAACAATGTGTTAACGGCTTGGTTTGGATTAGAAGTATCCAGGCTCCAGATTCTCCCAGAAGCATAATCAGCGTAAATGTATTTCCCCTTTAGTGCAGGTATTTTATCTCCTCTATAAACGTAGCCCCCGGTGATAGAAACATCACCTTGGCTACGATCATATTGCCAAACGGGCAGCTGCAGCCCTTCTTGTTTGCAATTCCTGCCCTTGTAGCAATCATCGGCTTCCATAATATTCCATCCGTAATTCCCACCTTTTTGGATGATGTCAATTTCCTCATATTTATTCTGACCCACATCACCTAGCCACAGCTGTCCTGTCTGCGAGTCAAAGCTAAATCGCCAAGGATTCCTCAGTCCATACGCATAGATCTCTTCTTTATACCCCTCGGAATTGTGCACAAAAGGATTGTCTGAAGGAATTCCGTAAAATTTACCCTCTGATTGACCGTCCACATCTATCCTGAGTATACTTCCTAAAAAAGTCTTCAAGTTCTGCGAATTTTCATGTGGATCCCCGAATCTACCTCCATCACCCACACCTATATACAAGTACCCGTCTGGCCCAAAAGCGACTTGCCCTCCATTGTGATTCGAGTAAGGCTGTTCAAATTCCAATAATACCAGTTCAGAGGCAGCATTTGCCTGTAGCGGGTTTGAACTTGAAACGGTGAACCGAGAGATAACTGTTCTGTCCGGGTTGGAAGCAGTGTAATTCAAGTAAAAGTAGCCATTAGCTTCAAAGTTTGGATGAAAGGCCAGGCCCAGTAAGCCTTCTTCGTTGGAGGAGTCTTCTACTCGAGCCTCGATGTTTAAAAATTCTGATTTGGCTCCAATCATTTTTTCATTCTCAAATACTGAAATTACTCCCCTTTGCTCCACCACGTATAGTTTCCCGCTTCCGTCTCCAGCATGTTGGAAATCTACAGGTCTGGTAAAAGAGAGCTGAGGGAATGCCTCTTCTATTTCCAGGTTTGCAAATGCAGCTGTGGTATTATTGGGACTTTCTTGAGCATTAGCTGCGCAAAACAGGAGCAGTACGAGCGTGATGGATGAGGACACATGTTTCATGTGTTTATAATTTGATTTTTAATGGCCACATGGAATCTTCGCAAGCATTATAGTCATCCCACTGTGTGACGATCTTCGACATGCTCGATTTCATATTTTCAGAATTGTTTTTTATGGTCATATCCCGTCTGGTAACGAAGGATACGGGAGCAAATAGCGCCATGAAAATAATCAGCCCTCTGTTTGTAGTTCTCGACTAGCTTGATTGTATTTACTTACTGGTTTTTTTAAATCCCTACAGAAAAGGTCTGAAATTGAATGGATTAGATGGAAGTGAACCTTTTGTTATTTGCCTTTGCATGGCCCTGTTCCAAATATATGTTGTGGTATTCGAGGTTTTGCGTAAGCAATTCATTACAAAATGGCCACACATGTAATGAATATGGGGATTAAACCTGTTTTTTCAATATATTTAGTCAAATAATAAACCTAAAAACCCTAAAAAATGAGTAAAGAATCATCTAGAAGAAGCTTTATCAAGAAGTCTGCCATAGCAGGTACGGCCACCATGGTACTGCCTACCTTCATACCTTCATCGGCTTTTGGAGCCAATGACCGGATTAATGCTGCTGTCTTGGGAATAAACGGAAGGGGCAAAAGCCATATTCAGGGCTTTATGTCGCAGAAGGATGTGCAGGTCACTACCCTTTGTGATCCGGATATGAATTTGCTGACAGCTGGCCAAAAAAGCTTTCAGGAAAAATACAATCAAGAAGTAGCACTAGAGCAAGATATCCGCAAGGTGCTGGACAATAAAGATATTGATGTGATAAGTTTGGCTACGCCAAATCACTGGCATGCTTTGGCTACGATCTGGGCCTGCCAGGCAGGGAAGGATGTATATGTGGAAAAACCAGGCTCGCACAATATATCCGAAGGTCGCAAAATGATAGAGGCAGCGGAGAAATATGACAGAATTGTACAGCACGGCGTGCAGCTCAGGAGTTCTCCGGCAGTACAAGAAGCGATTGAACTGATGAGGGATGGCTACATCGGCAGAGTATATATGGCCAGAGGTTTGGTATTTAGAATGCGAGGCGATATAGGAGATAAGGGTGTTTCTCCGGTTCCTGAGGGTCTGGATTACGATCTTTGGACGGGGCCCGCTCCTAAGGTGCCCTTCACCCGTAATTTGGTCCATTATAACTGGCATTGGCATTGGGATTATGGCAATGGTGACGTGGGCAATCAAGGCATCCATGAAACCGACCTCTGCATGTGGGGGCTGGATGTGGGTTTTCCTACTAAAATCACCTCTATGGGCGGCAAGTACCTGTGGAATGACAGTAAGGAAGTTCCAGAAGTGCTGACTTCGGTTTACAATTATCCGGATGAAAATAAAATCATTCAGTTTGAAGTTCGACCATGGTACACCAATGCAGAAGGTGGAGCTACAGTGGGAAATATTTTCTATGGTGATAAGGGCTATTTGGTGGTAGATGGATACGATAAGTACCAGACATTTCTAGGTGAAGACCGAACACCAGGTAAATCCGGTGATGACGGGGGAGTGGCAGCTACTGGCATGGATAGAGGGGCAGGAGGCACGGATGTTCACTTTGCCAATTTCATAGAGGCCGTTCGTAAGCATGATAAATCCATTCTGAACGGACCAGTGGAAACAGCACATTTGTCATCGGGCTTGGCACATTTAGGAAATATTGCTTACAGGCTAGGCAGAGTGCTGGATTTCGATCCTCAAACGGAGAAATTTGTGAACGACTCGGAAGCAGACGCCATGCTTACTCGGGAGTACAGACCGGGATTTGAAGTGCCCGACCAGGTTTAGAAAACTCAATTTGCACTCCTAAAAACCTGCTGGACTACTCTGGCAGGTTTTGTTTTTTTTAAAAGGTAAAAAAGCTAATACTATCGAAAAGATTGCCGACTAGATCAACCCTTCTTCCTCTAAGGATTTTTCGATTCTAGCCTGTTTTTCCCAGAATTTATCCTTGATTTTTTGAATGTTTTTATCAAAGTCAGGATGTTTTGTCAAGGGTTGGAATATAGGGTCTTGCCCTATGAGTAAAAACCAATAGAGGTAATTTTCCTCTTCAGAAAATTGTCTGAGGTGATCCATCGCCTGTTCTAAGTCCCCCTTATGGGTGTATTTCATGGCTAGGTTTAAGTTTTTGTATACAGACTGGTCCGTTTCGCAAAATTTGTCAAAAGATTGATAGAGCTTCTCAGCTTCTTCCCGATGCCCTACTTTTTCGTAAACCATTCCGATTTTGATGTCTTCCGATCTGTAAATATCCAGCCCTGCAGCTTCTCTGGTTTGTACAAAAGTTTGAAAGTATTGAAATGCTGAATCATATTCTTCTTCAGTATAATAAAGCTTTGCGAGATCCTGTAAAATATCCAATCGGCTAGGGTCTTTTTTCAGTTCTTGCTTCAGTAACTTTTGAGTTCTGGGAATATTCCCATCCTTAGCAAAGAGAATAAAAGCCCGTAAATGTGGAGCATAATAGTTATTGGGATCAAAGTCCAATGACCGGTTGATATAAATAAGCGCCTCATCCACAAAACCAGCTGATACCAGGGCATTTGCAAGCTGTAAATAGCTATAACTTTGTGTGGTGGAGTCAGAGGCGACTACCTGTAACCTGACGCCTTTTAGCGCATACTCCAGGTATTTTTCTGTATCCGGAGCCAATCGAAAGTAAAAATCAGCAAGCATCTGAATGGCCAAAGCAGAATTGGGATTGTATTCCAGTGCCTTTTTCAGGTAGGGCTGTGCGAGTGTGTACTCCTTGGTTTGGATATAATAGAAAGCTTTGGCGCAGAGACTTTCTGCTGATTTTGAATCATAAAGCAAAGCCTTGTCTGCATAGGAATTGATCTGCTCCGTATACTGCTTTTCAGCTTGGAACATTTCCAGCAGATAATACGAAATGGCGATATCTGCATAAGCCAAGGCAAATTCAGGATCCTGAGCGATAGCTTTTTCAAATAAGCCAATGGCCTGGTTTAGGCCTTCTGTAGTTCTGGAAAGAAAGGGATCTAAGCCTTGAAGGTAATAATCATAAGCCAGGAGATCCTCAGTAGGTTTTTTTTCTATTTGTTGCAGTTCGGTAGGAGTGACCAGGGCTTCTATGGATGTTGCTATTTGCATAGCTACTTCATTTTGAATGGAAAAAATATCCACAAACTCCCGATTGTATTGCTCTGCCCAAAGCTGCCTATCACCTGATGCTTCTATCAACTGTATATTGAGTAAGACCTGATCTCCTACTTTTTGACCGCTGCCGGTAACGAAATAGGAAACCTGTAATTCATCGGCAATTTCAGCTAAACTCTTCTGGGTGTTTCTATACTTATCGACTGAAGAGCGACTGATAACCCGCAGATCCTTAATCTTTTGAAGATTGTTTAGCGTGGATTCCATCAGACCATTCACAAAGTAAAGATTGGATGAATCAGAGCTTTCATTTTTGAAAGGGAGTACAGCGATAGACTTTTCGGAGGGGATCTCCCTGCTTTCCTGCAAAGGCAGGTAATAAAAAGCCAGGATAACCATGATAAAAATGGCGAGAACACTGGCTAGAATCACTGATTTTGGCCAGCTTTCTGGCTTGGCTTTTAACTCCTGTAATGGTTCAGGCTTCACGGGATTTTGCTGCTTTCCCACTTCACCAGGAGGAAAGCCAAAATGCTCCCTAAAGCATTTGATAAAATAAGATGATGAACCAAATCCCACCTGGTAAGAGACCTCAGAAACTGTGTGTGAACCTTCTTTGAGTAGATCCATGGCAATTTCCAGCCGTATCTGCCGGATGAAAAGACTTGCCGAAAGACTGGTGGCACTTTTGATTTTGCGAAGCAGATTTGATCGGCTCATATTCATAGCATCTGCCAATTCAGATACCCCGAATTGTTCATTAGAGGCATTCTCTACAATGAGAGCTGTGGCTTGACTGATGAAGTCTTCTCTGTTCGATGGGCTTTCTGGCATAACAAAATTCGGATGTTGAATTTATAAAAAAATATCCAAAGCCATCACCTGGGTAAACCCTCAAAAAAGGATTAGAAAAGCTGCTTTTGCGCCATAGTTTATATCCTTGCGTCATAGTTTTTATGCATTGACGATACTTTATGTTTTTGGCAACCTGCCTTCTACATGCCGCAATAGGGCCTGACCTAGCTTTGTGGGAAACAAAATCAAAAAGTACAACTCAAAAAAAACAACTCATGAAAACTTTAAAAATTCAATCTCTCGCAATGCTTGTGGCTGTAGCTTCTGTAGTCATCTTCACACCTGCATGCTCTCAAACGACGGAAAAATCAAAGTCCGAAACCAAAGCAGAAGCTCCGGATATGGATATTCATGCAGCAGTATTGGCAGGCAATCTAGAAGTAGTGCAGCAACATATCAAAGCCGGGACGGACATAAATTCCAAGGAACCTTTCAATGGATCTACTCCATTGGTTTCTGCAGCTACATTTGGGAAATCTGAAATTGTCAAGGCCTTGCTAGCAGCTGGTGCAGACACTTCAATAGGCAATAACGATGGTTCCACCCCTTTACACTCAGCGGCCTTTTTTGGAAGGGTAGAAATCGTGCAACTCCTGCTGGATGCAGAAGCTGATAAGACAGTCAAAAACAACTACGGAGCTACCCCAAGAGAAACAGTGGTAGCACCATTTGCGGAGCTGAAGCCGCTTTATGAAATGATGAAAGAGCAGCTTGGGCCGCTTGGTTTTCAATTGGATATGGAAGAGCTTCAAAAAAGCCGTCCAGTAATCGCGATGATGCTACAGTGATCAGGTTTGAAACTAATCTAAAATGACTACTCACAGAAGATACGACATAGACTGGCTTCGCGTAATCGCCATAGGCCTGCTGCTGATTTATCATATCGCCATAGTTTTCCAGCCTTGGGCTATGTTTTTGGGCTTCATTAAAAGTAATGAGCTCATGGAGGATTTGTGGATGCCTATGACCTTACTCAACGTCTGGAGAATACCGTTTCTGTTTTTTGTCTCTGGAATGGGCGTGTACTTTGCTATACAGCGAAGAAACTGGAAACAGCTGATGAAGGAAAGGGGAAGGCGGATTTTAATCCCCTTCCTGTTTGGAATGCTCGCGATAGTACCACTACATTTTCTGGTTTTCCAGCACTACTATGGATTACCAATTGGATATTATCCTCATCCGGCCCATCTGTGGTTTCTAGGTAATATTTTCATTTACGTTACGGTTTTACTCCCTGTGTTTTTTTATTTGAAAAGAGCTGGGAGAGTTCAGCACTATTTGTCTCAATTCATGAGCAACCCGATAGGCCCACTTTCACTTTCAGTCTTATTTGCTTTAGAAACGATTGTGGTGCAACCTCAGGTTTTTGAATTATATGCAATGACCTGGCATGGATTCTTTTTAGGCTTGCTGGCTTTTTTCTGCGGTTTTCTATGTGTCTACAGCGGGAAGAGTTTCTGGAAAACGGTGATGGAGTGGAAGTGGTTTTACCTAGCTTTGGCAATGGCATTTTACCTAGTGAGATGGAAGGTATTGAACTTGCAATCCCCATCCTATTTGTTGGCGATTGAGTCAAACTGCTGGATTTTGGCGATTTTTGGGATGGGCTATCAGTACTTGAACCAGCCAAGCAAGGTGCTAAATTACCTAAGTGAAGCAGCTTATCCCATTTACATTATTCACATGGTGGTGCTGTATGCGGGAGGATTATTTATTTTGCCGCTAGAAATACCAGTATTCCTGAAGTTTATCTTGATAGTGGCATTTACCGGAATAGGGTGTCTGGGGATTTATGAACTTTTGATTAGAAGGAATAGCTTGTTAAGGCCCTTTTTCGGGCTGAAGGTGGCGCCGAAAGCTAAAACTGTGATGGATGGAGCGAAGGTAGGTACTTCCGGTACTGCGGTAGAAAATCAAAAAAACCAAGATTCTACGGCATTTCATTGAATCTATTAAATAGGACCACTAGTGGTTGAAGAAAATGAAAAATAAGAAACGATTAATAAACATACTTATCCCTAGTCTCTCCATTATCATCTCGTCGATTTTTATCCCCTGGCTGTTACTAAGGGCCTGGCTGGCCCCACTGCCGGATACCGTACAGGAGCAAGTGGATAATGCGCTGAACTATAAGCTGGACGGTATCATCGTGTATGTGGATCAGGGAGGTAAAGCTCCGGAATTATATGCAGCAGGCTGGAAAAACAAAGAAAGTGAAGTTCCTATGGATCCTCAGGCCTTGTTTAAGATAGCAAGTATCAGTAAACTTTACATTGCAGTGGCAGCTGCTAAATTGGTGGCCAATGATCGGCTTTCGTTAGATCGAAGTTTGGCGAGTTATTTACCGGATTTGAAAGGAAGAATAGAAAATTCAGAGCGTATCACACTGAGAATGCTGCTTCGCCATAGATCCGGCATTCCCAATTTTACTGATCAGGAAGATTTTCCTTGGGATAATCTACCCAAGGACAACCAAGAAACGCTGACTTTTGTGCTAGATCGACAGGCTGATTTTTCCCCGGATGAAAAATTTGCCTATTCCAATACCAATTACCTTTTGATAGGTGAGATCCTAGACAAAACCTTAGGCTATAGCCACCACGGCTATATCAAAAAGGAGATTTTGGAACCGCTTAACCTACACCACACTTACAGTCTGCTTAGTGAAGTGGATGTGAAGGACCTGACCAGTGGTTATGTGATCGGCTATGGGCCAGATGTGATGAGTAATGATTTTACTACGCCGGGAGGGTCCATGGTGTCTACGGCAGAAGAAACAGGTGTTTTTATCCGAGCATTGAATGACGGAACATTATTGAATCAAGCGGAACAGGATATTTATAGCTCAGTCTATGAGTACGGGCATACTGGGCTTCTCCCAGGCTATCAAAGCATAGCTAGGTATCATCCCGACTTAGATGCTGTAGTGGTGCAGTTTGTCAATACAAGTGGAGACTTGGCCTGGAATGTTCACGAGATTGTTTACAATAAGGTGCTTAAAATCCTGAGGAAGAATAAACCATAGCTCACTTGGCAGGATTGATGGGTAAACTATATACCCTTTTCCCTGATGCAGCATACACTGCGTTTGCTATAGCGGCTCCTGTAGGAGGCATGGACACTTCTCCACCTCCTTCAGCTGGCTGATCTGGCCTATCTATCATTTCTACCTGCACTTCAGGAATATCCGAAAAGCGAAAAACGGGATAGTTACTCCAGTCAGAACTGGTGATTTTATCGCCTTCGAAAGTCACCTCTTCTCGTAGGGTCCAAGATGCTGCTTGTAGCATTCCACCCTCGATTTGGTTTTTGATTCCGTCTAGGTTGATGATTTCACCTACGTCTGCAGCTGCCCACATGCTGATCACTTTCACTTCCCCATTTTCACCATCTACCCGGACTTTGGCGCCCACTGCTGCATAGGCAGCAGAATTTTTATACCGGGAAAAAGCATATCCTATTCCTTCTAGAGGTCCAGTGCGTACTGAGCTGCACATATTGCGCACTTTACGGATTACGGCTTTGGCTCTTTCATCCTCCAAATGCTCAATTCTAAACTCCAAGGGGTCTTTGCCCGCTTTTTCTGCCAACTCATCCATAAAGGATTCTATGGAAAAAATAGTGGTATAGGAGCCTAGGCTGCGCAAGGAAGAAACCCGCAGTGGTCCATCAAAGAAGTGCGCATTCACCTGCATATTGGGAATGCTGTAATAAGGGTCTGCATTTCTATGTCCTCCGCCCAGGTATCCTCTGCCTCTAAGCGATCGGGCTGGCTCTAGGTATCGGGTATCCAGTAAGGTAGCAGGATCTCTGTCTGGACGAAGGCTATGTGAATCTGTCCAAACCTCCGATTTCCAGGCCTGAATCTTTCCATTGCTAGACAGGCGGGCCTCCAGTTCCATAATCATGGCTGAGCCAAAGGGTTCCCAGCAGTTTTCGTCTTGGCGGGACCATTGTACCCGAATAGGTTTGTTGGGCATGGCTAGCGCTAATATGGAGGCATCAGCAGCAGCATCGTCTGCAGTACTGTGTCCAAAACATCCAGCTCCTGGAACTGAAGTCACGTGAATTTTTTCTTCGGGAATATTTAGCATGCCAGAGATGGCTCTTCGCATGGGATAAATTCCCTGGCTGTGTGACCAAATGTGTAAAATTTCTCCATCAAAAAGTGCAATTCCGCAGCCGGGACCTATGGAACCATGCTTGATGTAGGGTTTGGTGTAAGATGCTTTGAAAGTAGTTCCGCTTACATTCGCTTGGGTAAAATCCCCATCGTTTTTGATGTTTTTTGCAGGTTCGGCTATTGATTTAATATGTGAGAATAAATCTTTTGCTAGAGGAAATGATTTGCCTGCAGACCATTTTGAGTGCTGCTTCAGATACCTCTCAGCTTTCACAGCTTGATATTCCTTTTCGGTGATCACACCTACAAAACTACCATTGACCACCGTTTTTAATATTCCTTTCACATTTGCTTTTACTCCGCTAAGGTCAATGCTCTCTAGTTTGGATTGATAAGCAGGAGGTCGGACTACCCGAGCGTGCACCATGCCAGGCAAACGCATGTCTTGGATGTAAAGCTTTTCACCCCGGACCATTTGTTCGATGTCATTTCTAGGAATAGGCTTCCCCACGTACCGTCTTTCTGACTTTTGTTTAATGGGTACAGGTTTGCTGACCTCCATGTTGATTTGGGCACCGTCCAGTACTTGTGCGAAATTGAGTGCTTGTGCAGTAGTTTTATGGGTAATCTGTCCGTTATAGAATTTCAGGTTTGATGTCGTTGTATTGAGTTTCTCAGCTGCTAATTCTAGTAGCTTTTGTCTGGCGGTAGCCGCGGCATACCGAACGGACATGGCACTATTGGGAATAGAACTGCTGCCTGCGGTATAGCCTTCATCTGGGGTAACTCCGGTCTCTGCTAAGTGAACATCCACTTGAGAAAGCGCTAGGTCCAGTTCCTCAGCTGCCACTTGGCGAATAGCGGTACGTATTCCCTGTCCGAGCTCAACTTTCCCTGAAAAAATCCTCACTGTTCCGTCTTCCAAGATTTCAAGCCAAGCATTTACATTCTGAAGCTTTTTTAAATGGTCAGGTGCGCTATCAATTATACCTAGAGCTTTGTTTTCTTTTTTAGAAATTCTAATGAAACCGAATAGAGGGAAGCCTATGCTGAGGTAGCTAATGTTTTTGAGAAAGTGTCGTCTCGTGGTTTTTGGTAGTTTAATCATTCCCTTAAAGGTTTTTAGAAGCTTTCTGTACGGCTTTGATTATTCTGGAATGTGCACTGCATCTGCATAAGTTTCGCTCTAAGCCATTTTTGATTTCATCAAGACTTGGGTTAGGAGTTACATTTAACAGCCCAACTGTCGCCATGACCATTCCATTGAGGCAATAGCCGCATTGTGCGGCCTGTTCATCTACAAATGCTTGCTGTACGGGATGGAGTTGGCTCGGTGATTTTGCTAGACCTTCCAAAGTGGTGATTTCAGTATCTTCTGAAGAAGAAACAGGGAGTACGCAGCTAGGAGTGGCACTCCCGTCGATCAGTACCATGCAGGCACCGCATTGGGAAAGACCACAGCCAAATTTTGGTCCGGCTAGCTCTAACTCATCTCGTAATACGTAAAGCAGGGGAGTGTCAGGTTCTGATTCTACTGTGTGACTGGTACCGTTTATTTGAAGGGTGTATTTGGGCATATCGAACTATTTAATTTTCTAATTTAGTAAAATGAGGAGGGAATTTTTCTCCATAGCTGTAAAAGTCAAGTTCCTTAAAGTGGATTACTTTAAATTATTAATAATAAGGAGCCTATATATTAGCGGGTACAAGTTTTCAGGATTTGATACTTGGCGATTTAATAGGGTCATACGCTTTATTACCAATAAGGAGTCCTAGGTATAAAAAGATTTTCCTAACACCATTAGCATTTAGGCAGTTTCGGTTTTTTGACCAGGTGAGCAAAAATTTCTGCTCACTGGAATCTCGCTGTTAATGCATGATATTTAAACATTCTGAATTGGATTTTCAAGAATATATATCGTAATATTGCAATGAAATAATTTGTTATGGGAGTTACAAAAGCAGACCTTTTTACAAAGGAGCAGAATGAATTGGCCCAGGTAGCCAAAGTTTTTGCACATCCGGCTAGAGTTGCCATTATTGAGTTTCTTTTGCGCAGCAATACCTGCATCAATGGAGATTTGGTTCAGGAACTGGGGCTAGCGCAAGCCACGATCAGTCAGCATCTTCGGGAGCTAAAGCAGGTTGGGATCATTCAAGGAACCATAGAAGGCGTTTCAGTGAGCTACTGTATCAATCCGGAAAAGTGGATGCAAATTCAGCAACTGTTCAATGGTCTTTTTGATCAATTTTTACCTAATCCTAAAAGCTGTTGTTAAGAGAAAAATTTTGGTCCTTTTAATCGTTTTATTGCAATAAATATATTGAGTTATGAAAATTTCAGAAGTAAAATCCGCTTTAAATTCTCTAGAAAGTATCGCATTCCAATTGCCAGATGGCTCATTAGTGCCGACCCATTTTCATGTTACCGAAGTGGGGAAAGTTTCCAAGCATTTCATTGATTGTGGAGGTACGGTGAGGACGGAGAATGTAGCTAATTTCCAACTCTGGAATGCGGACGATTACAATCACCGCCTGCATCCCGAAAAACTGGTCAGCATCATTGAGCTTTCAGAAAAAGTATTGGGACTGGAGGATTTGGAAGTAGAGGTGGAGTACCAGTCAGAAACCATTGGAAAATATGGGTTGGATTTTGATGGGGTGAATTTCGTTTTGACTACCAAGCAGACTGATTGCCTTGCTAAAGATAAATGTGGAATTCCTGCTCAGAAACCAAAGGTTAGGCTTTCAGATCTGGCTGGAACCTCCTGTGCACCTGGATCAGGTTGCTGTTAATTTTTCCCCCATTTAATTCGCAAGTCATGCAACTATATCAGCCACTCAACGAAACAGTCAAGAAAGCGAAATCTCTTCCTATTGAAGGATCCAGAAAAGAAGTTCTTCAGGTTTTGATAGCCTATATTCAAGAGAAAGTTGACTCGGGTTCAGATGTGAATTTGAACTTTATTTGTACTCACAATTCCCGGAGAAGCCAGTTCTCCCAGATTTGGGCGCAAACCGCAGCGGATTATTTTAATATCCCGGTCAATTGTTATTCAGGGGGTGTAGAGGTGACAGCATTTAATGAAAGAGCTGTTGATTCCGTCAAAAGAAGTGGCTTTCAGGTCAATAAAGATGGAGATGATAATCCGCGGTATATGATCAGGCATAGTGCTAGTGCCAAACCAATCCTGGCTTTTTCGAAGCTTTTTGATGATTCTATCAACAAGGTCGAACGTTTTGCGGCAGTCATGACCTGTTCGCATGCCGATGAGAACTGTCCCTTTATTCCGGGCACAGAGCAGCGTATCCCCGTTCGGTATAAGGATCCAAAAAAGTATGACGATACATCCGAGGAGCAAGCGAGGTATGATGAACGCTCGCTTCAGATCGCCTCAGAAATGTTTCATGTATTTAGTCAAATAAAACTGTAAACATGGCCACTAAAGAAAGAAAGTTAAGTTTTCTGGATAAAAACCTGACCTGGTGGATTTTCCTGGCCATGGGGCTGGGAGTGGGGATTGGATATGTATTTCCATCCAGTTCCGGTATTATCAATTCATTCAGTACAGGCAGCACGAATATCCCCATTGCAATAGGCTTGATTTTGATGATGTATCCCCCCTTGGCCAAGGTAGATTATAAGCTTTTGCCAAAGGTTTTTAAAAATGTCAGAATCCTAAGTATTTCCCTTGTGCTGAACTGGGTAATCGGTCCTGTTTTAATGTTTGTGCTAGCATTGGTTTTCTTGCATGATTATCCAGAATATATGGTCGGCTTGATTCTGATAGGTTTGGCCAGGTGTATTGCGATGGTTTTGGTGTGGAATGACTTGGCAGAAGGAAGCAGCGAATATGGCGCTGGGCTGGTGGCATTAAATAGTATTTTTCAGGTTTTCATGTACAGTTTTTATGCTTGGCTGTTTATTACGGTTCTGCCGCCATTTTTTGGTTATGAGGGCTCCATAGTTGACATATCTATAGGGACTATCGCTGAGAGTGTGGCCATATACCTAGGAATTCCATTCTTAGCTGGGCAATTGAGTCGAGTGGTTTTGGTGAAAATAAAAGGTGAGGACTGGTATAAAACTGTCTTTATCCCAGCTATTTCCCCTTTGACGCTGATGGCATTGCTTTTTACTATAGTGGTCATGTTCTCACTGAAAGGAGAGCTGATCGTAGAGATTCCTATGGATGTGGTGCGAATAGCAATTCCATTGCTGATCTACTTCACTCTGATGTTTATCATAGGTTTTTTCTTCAGCAAGGCAATGGGAGCCAGCTATGATAAAAACGCTGCGATAGCCTTTACTGCAGCTGGCAATAACTTTGAACTGGCGATAGCAGTGGCGATAGCGGTTTTTGGACTGGAGTCTGGCCAAGCTTTTACCGGAGTCATCGGTCCCCTGGTAGAGGTTCCCGCATTAATTTTATTGGTTCGGGTGTCTTTTTGGCTTCGCGATAAGTATTATGGAATAGTGGATCTTCCACAGAAATGAGAGTGAAGACAGGATGGGTAGCTGTGCAAAGGGTCTGAAAAAAAGGAGTTGACTTTAGCTGAATGATGGGAAGCTTTAGTAAAATTCCTATATTCACTTCAAACCTAAAAACCTATCTTAACCTATGAAAAAGTTCTTTTTAACTTCATTAGTCTTTGCCTTAGTTTTAGCTGTAGCAGTAGCTCAGGATTATAAATCCCGGACTGTAGAGGATGGTGGTACCGGAGTCTATTCGGCTATTATGGAATCAGATCCTTCATTGCGCACTCACACTATTTTCCGACCAAAAGACTTGACTCCCTTTGGCGAAACAGAAAAGCTTCCCATCATCGCCTGGGGAAACGGAGCCTGTGCAAATTCTCCTTGGGAACATGTGAATTTCCTGAGTGAAGTAGCTTCACATGGATTTTTAGTAGTGGCGATTGGTCCCATGCCTGAAGAGGGAGAGCGGTCTAGGGATAGATCAAAATCATCTCAGCTGATCGACGCCATAGACTGGGCTATAGCCGCAAATGAAGATTCGAGCAGTCCCTATTATGGTAAAATAGATGTTTCGAAAATTTCTGTAAGTGGCATGTCATGCGGAGGTTTGCAAACGCTGGAAGCCGCGCCAGATCCTAGAATTACCACTGTAGTGGTTTGTAATAGCGGTATTTTAGGTAATCCCGGACAGGGTATGCCCGGTATGCCCGCTCTTAAAAAGGACCATTTAGAAAAGTTACATTCACCTACCTTGTACTTGCTCGGTGGGGAATCTGATATAGCTTATAACAATGGAATGGATGATTTTAATAGAATAAATCACGTTCCGGTATTTGTGGGAAATATGGATGTGGGGCATGGTGGTACCTATGCTCAAAAGCATGGAGGAGAGTTTGCCAGAGTAGCTACAGCATGGTATTTATGGCAATTGAAAGGTGACCAAGAAGCCGGTAAATTGTTTCAGGGAAATCCAAGCGCTCTTTCTAAATCACCTGATTGGACGGTGGAAAAAAAGATGATGCCTTAAGGGCTAGTCCTGAATAGACGTTATAGTTTTTAAGGATAAATTTGGCTAGCATCGGGTTTCGACTCGGTGCTATTTTTGTTTTTGTAGGTTCTAATCATGTTGGTGTTTTGTTGGTGCATTTTGAATTACAGTGAAACGGGAATTGATGCAAATAGAATAAGAAACCCCATTTTTCTATTTCATTTTAAACTTTGATTTCAGTATTAGAGTACCTTTGTAAAACTTAAGGATAACTACCTTACCATGAAGAAAGAACTCCAACTTACCCTGGCGCCTGAGGTAGCCTATATTCCCGAACTTTTTAAAGAAGTGGCCTTGAGAACTGCTCAAATCCCTTCGGATAAGGACCAGGTTTTTGTAAGGCAAGTCAAAAGATCCATTGATGCCAGAGGCAGAAATGTCAAAATTAATGTACAGGCCGAAATTTTTGTAAATGAAACCCCGGGTGCCCTCCTGGACTATGAGCCCAGTTACAAGAATGTGCACCAGTCAGACCCTATAGTTATTGTAGGAGCGGGTCCTGCAGGCCTATTTGCTGCTTTGCGTGCCATAGAACTAGGGATAAAACCTATCCTAATCGAAAGAGGTAAGGATGTGAGAGCTAGAAGGCGTGATCTTGCAGCGATCAATAAGGAGCACCTTGTAAATCCGGATTCCAATTATTGTTTTGGGGAAGGTGGAGCAGGTACTTACTCGGATGGGAAACTCTATACCCGATCTAAAAAGCGGGGAGATGTAAGGAGAATCATGGAGATTCTGGTAGCCCATGGAGCCACCGAAGAGATATTGGTCGATGCACACCCCCATATCGGAACCAATAAATTACCGAAACTAGTGGAGGATCTTCGCGAAACTATCCTGGCCTTTGGTGGTGAGGTTTTATTTGATACTCGAGTGGAAGACTTTGTATTGGAAGGCAATGAACTCAAGGGGGTAATCACCCAAAATGGAGATAAGATACTCGGAGAAGGTGTGATTTTGGCTACAGGCCACTCGGCGAGGGATATTTTTGAATTGCTCCAACGAAAGCAAATTGTAATAGAAGCGAAGCCTTTTGCACTGGGGGTTCGAATCGAGCATAGCCAGAATTTAATCGACAGCATTCAGTATAAATGCGGCTTGGACAGAGGACCATATTTGCCAGCATCCGCCTATTCCTTGGTGCAGCAGACAGCGTTTAATAAGAAGCAGCGAGGCGTTTTTAGCTTTTGCATGTGTCCAGGTGGCTTTATCGTCCCAGCGGCCACTTCTCCTGGTGAGTTGGTGGTGAATGGTATGAGTCCAAGCAGGAGAGATGGGAAATTTGCCAATTCAGGCATAGTGGTTTCTGTGGAACTGGAGGATCTTCCAAAGTACCGTAAGTTTGGTCCCTTGGCAGCGATGCATTTCCAAGCAGATATAGAGCAGAAAGCCTGGGCAATGGGAGGAAAAAGCCAAGTGGCGCCCGCCCAGCGTATGGTTGATTTTGTGGAGCAAAAAGTGAGTACCAAGCTGCTGGACACCTCCTACCAACCCGGGCTGAATTCCGTGGATATGAACGAAGTTTTACCTGACTTTATTTCTGCGAGGCTTGCCATGGCCTTCAAGTCTTTTGGACAAAAAATGAAGGGGTATTATACCAATGATTCCCAACTGATAGGAGTAGAAAGCAGAACTTCATCCCCAGTCAGAATACCTAGAGACAGGGAAAGTTTTGAACATGTTCAGATCAAAAGACTGTATCCTTGTGGGGAAGGTGCTGGCTATGCGGGAGGAATCGTATCAGCCGCCATGGATGGAGAGAGATGTGCAGAGAAGCTCATTGAAGCTTATGTGAGGCGCTGAGTTGACCTTTTAGGATAAATCAGTTTTTCGCCACTTTTAGTTATGGTTTTTCCGTTTTTTATATACTGAATTTAGATGTTCATCTTTACTTTTTTCTCCTGAATAATCTTTATTTTAGGACTAAGATTCTCTTGGTAAGTTTGTTGTGTGTATGACGTCAACAAGTCATTTTAGGATACATTGATGTCTTTTTTTATTAGATACTTTGACTCCTTTGGTAGGCAAAGGCTCCAAAAATCCTAAGCACATCTTTTTCGGGAGAATAGTTAGCTGAAACTTATAAATTTTTATACCATGGCAAATTTGAAAATCAGATTAAAAGGGCAAGATCATTTACCGTTTTTGGCTGGGGAGGATGCCGGCTTTGAATTATATGATTTAAGTAAGGCATACACAGTGCTGAGCCCCACGCGAGGAGATGTGCCCGAGCAGATTATTGAAGTGGATGATGACACCATTGTGGAGTTGGCGTTTGAGGATGATACCGTTTGGATGGGGGATAGCGAGACTATTCGAACGATTTTTCCTGATGGATTAACACGCTCAGCCGATGGTGATGTACTTTACCTTCCGGATGAAATCGAGTCTGAAACTCAAGAAAGAGGCATTTTTAAGAAAATTGCCCTGAAACTGGTCAAGATTTTTGTCAAAAAGAAAGTCATTCAGCCCAAAATGCGCGAACTGGCTTTTAAGCTGGAAAATAAACAGTTGGCATTTCCTGGTGAAGATTATGAGCAAGTGAATGCGGGGGTATTGGCTAGGTGTAGCCCTCAAATAGAACTCAGCACATTGGAGTTTGACAGTAATGGCAAAGCCAAACTCAAGACGGATGCTCCCTACTTATTGCTGCTTCACGGGACAGCTTCATCCACTCAGAATTCCTTTGGTGATTTGAAAAAAAGCAGGGAATGGTTGGATCTTTTCAACGCTCAAAGTCCGACCTTCAAATTCAAAAAGGAAAATATTCTGGCTTTTCAGCACAGGTCTCTAACGGCAAGCCCATTGGAGAATATTCTGGATTTAGTGAAAAGTTTGCCAAAAGGTATAGAACTGCATCTCCTGAGCCAGTCGCGTGGAGGGCTTTTGGCCGAATTACTGGCCCGCTGCTGTGCGGATTCAGAAGACCTGTCTGTAGGTTTTGATGATGCGGAGATAGCACTTTTACTCAAGTCGGAAAGAGATAAGGACCTGAGTGTAATCAAAGAAATCTCAGAAGTCATAAAAGGTAGGGAGATCAAAGTAACTTCCATGGTGCGGGTGGCCGGCCCTGCCAATGGTACCACCTTGGCCTCGAAGCGACTGAATATATACTTGAACGTCACTTTTAACCTGATCGGTTTGGCAGTGGGGCATGTGGGAAATCCCATTTATGTTGCCTTCAAGGAATTTGTGATGGGCGCTGTCGCCTGTAAGGATAATGTAGATGTGCTTCCTGGTCTGGAAGCGATGAACCCAGAGTCTCCATTTATCAAGGCCCTGAACAATCAGAATTCTAAGGTCAAAATAAAATTCCCATTGCTCGTAGTGGGTGGTTCGGCAGAGCTTAGTGTAAGTTTCAAGACGCTGGTGGTGCTTTTGGGTAAGTTTTTCTTTAGAGGGAAAAATGACCTGGTGGTGGATACAGAGAGTATGAAATGGGGATCTCCCAGAGTGGATGATCAGGTAGGGGTTTATATTGAGGAAAGCGGTAAAATAGATCACTTCAAGTATTTTTGTACGCCTGCTACGCTGAAGGCTATAATTGCTGGTCTTTCTGCCATATCGGGTAGCATTCCGGTAGAGTTTACTTTGCGTAGCAAGACCAAAGACCGTGGAGCCTTCGGTATTGAGCACGGATCTTATGCCAGGGATAAGGTTACTGGGGATAGACCGATTCTGATTCTTATCCCTGGCATTATGGGGTCGAATATAGGCCTGAGCGGAGATGATAAGGATAAGTTGGTTTGGATCAATTATCTGAAGTTTTTCTCCGGAAACTTAGAAAATCTGGATCTCAATAAAGATGAAGAAATAGGGCTCACTGCCACTTCTTTGATCAAAACATCCTACAAAAATCTGGGAGAACGACTTTCGAATACCTATGATATTGTCACTTTTCAGTTTGACTGGAGAAAGCCGCTAAAAGAAGCCACGGATATTTTTGAGAAAAAGGTTGATCAGCTTTTGAAAAAAAATCAGCCTATCAAAATTGTGGCGCATAGCATGGGGGGAGTTTTGGTGCGTGATTTTATGGTTTACCACAAGGATACCTGGAAAAGACTAAATGAATCTAAAGGATTTAAGGGGGTGTTTTTAGGCTCGCCGTTGGGAGGTTCTTTCCGCATTCCTTATGTGCTATTTGGCCATGATGGTATTATCAAATTGCTTGGTAAAATTGATATCAAACACTCCACTAAGGAGCTCTTGGAAATATTCTGCGACTTCCCGGGAATTCTAAATCTACTACCTATAGATCAGAATGGGGCGTACGACTTTTCAGACCGAAAACTCTGGGAAAATCTACGTATAGCCCATGGAGACAATACCTGGCCCATTCCTTCTAAAGAACGGTTGAAAGAATTTGGAGAGCACCAAAAGGCGATTTGGAATGCTGAAAAGCAAAAGGACGAAAAGCAAATTGATTTCTCGAACTTTTCATACATCGCAGGGCAAAGTGGGAAGAAAAGTTTTACCATATCCAATCTGGAAATCGAAGATGAAAAGCTCGTATTCTATGCCACCAACGAGGGCGATGAAAGTGTGACCTGGGCTTCAGGAATCCCCAAAAGTATGCGGGAAAAGAAGTCCGTCTACTACGCCAATGTCACCCATGGTAGCCTTTCAAAAGACAAAACCCTGTTTCAGGGTATAGAGGACCTTTTGGCTTTTGGCGAAACCAAGCGACTGCAAAATGGACTTCCTGTAAGCAGGGGTGTAGAGAAGGAATTCGTGCCAGTACAGCCTGAAATTTTTGATATTTCAGAGGAAAATGTCTTCGGTACCTTATTGGGGATTAATGAAGAAAAAGAGCTTTGGCACAATGAAAAACCAATCTCTGTAGTCGTGACCCATGGAGATTTGAAATATGCGCAGTACCCCGTTCTCGCTGGGCATTTCGAGCAGGATGTGATCTTAAATGCTGAGGCGGCTATAGATAAGCAATTGGGCGGAGAACTGAGCAGACTGTACTCGCTGGGACTTTATCCGGGTAAAATTGGTTCCAATCAAATTGTATTGAATGAATCTGATGCTAATACTACTTTCAAAGGTGGGATTATAATTGGTTTGGGTACTCAGGGAGAGCTTTCGGGCTATTATTTAATCAACTCAGTAGAAAAAGGGGTGGCTAGATACCTGACGATCAAAAAGGATCATGAAAATGATGGGGGAGTAGATGTTGATCTTCAATTGAATGGAATTTCTGTCATCGCCATTGCAAATAATTATGGTGGCCTATCTACGGACAATTCGATCCGGGCCATCATTTCAGGAGTGCAGCGTGCCAACAGAAATGTTCAAAAAACGTACGGGGGAAAAATAAAGGGCATAGAGGAAATCGAAATCATCGAACTGTACAACGATAGGGCGCTATCAATTCTTAAGACCATACAGCGTCTGAATGATGAGAATCAAAAAGACTATAATATTAATTTCAAAGGAAATGGACTGAAGTATAGTCTGGGTAAGCAGATCCGGGTTCCTTTTGATTATTCTTCCGATTGGTGGACTAGAATCAATGTGAGCCATTTTAAAGATCATCTGGAAGAGTTAGGGACTATGGAAAAACTCCGCATGTCTATTACTACAAACGGAGCCAGTGAAAAGGTGGAAAGTATCCCGTCCAGCGATCAGACGCTTGATATTCTGTTGAAACAGATGACTGTGGACAATCAGTTTTCCCCGGAGATTGCCACAGCCATGTTTGAGCTTTTGGTGCCCTTACCTTTTAAGGAAGAGCTCAAGCGGCTAAATAATATCAATTGGGTGCTGGATACCGCGTCAGCAGCTTATCCTTGGGAAATGCTTTTGGATGCGGTAGATTCTACGCCGCTTTGCGTCAATATAGGCATGGTTCGTCAGTTGGCTACCGGTAATTCCAGGGGAAAAATCGCAAAGGTACCTGAATCTACCGCTCTGGTGATTGGAGATCCGGTATTGGAAGAATACATGCCACAGCTGCCAGGTGCCAAGCAAGAGGCTTTAGCAGTAAGTGAAGTTCTGCGAAAAGAAGATTTCGATATAGTTAGCTTAGTAAATACCAAAGCCACGGATATTCTATTGGGCATGTTTTCCAAAAATCATAAAATCATCCATCTGGCAGGACATGGGGTATTCAGGCATGGTGAGCGAAAATCCACCGGAATGGTAATCGGAAACAATACTTTCTTGACCCCGGGTCAGATTGCGGGTATGAGCTCTTCTGCGGAACTGATTTTTGTGAATTGCTGCTATCTGGGTCAGATGGACAATGAAGCTGAACTGAGAAGTCAACAGAGTAATAAGTTTGCTGCAAATATCGGTACTCAGTTGATCAACAATGGGGCAAGGGCAGTAATCGTAGCGGGATGGGCTGTGGATGATACAGCTGCGTTGGATTTTTCAATGGAGTTTTACAGAAATATGTTCAATGGTTATGGATTTGGTGAGGCTGTCAAACGTGCCAGGGCATTTATTTACAATAGCCCGAAAAGCAAAAGGACTAATACATGGGGAGCATTTCAGTGCTATGGAGATCCATTTTATAAATTGGTGGAGAAATCAGAAGGGGAAGTACAAGACCACAACCTTTGTAGGGAGGAATTGGAAATCGAGTTGGAAAATCTCCTGGAAATGATGTCTGCCAATGAGTTTGATATAGCTTATGTGAGTGAAAGGATAGAAAACATACACAAACTTTCGGAAGAAAGAGGACGGTCAAACTCCCGTATCAAAGAGCTGATAGCCAGTGTGTATGCAGGTGTCATGAATTATGATAAAGCCTGCACTAGCTATCAGAAACTATTTGAGCAAGAGAAATCCGGTTATTCTGTCAGAGCCTTTGAGCAGTACTGTAATATCAGGGCAAAATTTGCGATACAGCAGCAGGTCCAAGGGAAATTAAAGAGGGAAGAGACACTGAAGAAAATCAACGAGGTCATTTCCGATCTACAGGATATGAACCGGCTGCTAGGCGAAACCAGTGAGCGGATTTCTTTGCTGGGAAGCACTTTCAAGAGAAGATTGCAATTTAGCCTATCTGGAAATGATGTGGATATGGAAGCGCTGGAAAAAGCGATGAATGCCTACCAAGAGGCCAGTGAGAAATGCAATCATTCTGACCCTTATCCCCTGTGCAATTGGTTGACGATTTACCAATTAAAAGTGTGGAAGGAGGGAAAATCCACAAGGCGAAAAGCAGATGTTAATGCCGGGGTGGCAGCACTACATAAATTGAGAGAGGAAGCAGTCAAGCGACAAAGTCCTACTGATGACTATTGGAGTGTTTCGCATTTAGCCAGCATGGCTTTGACTTCCCTTTTGCTGGAATACTCTGAAGAAAACAATGAGAAAGCACTAAAAAGCAATTTGATGCTTTGGACCAAGGCGGGGCATGCTGGACATAAAGCTGCCGAAACTGAGCATTTGGACCTACTGATTTCCTTCTTGAAAACACTAAAAAACCCGGAGGAAGAGGGTGATGTTCCATTTAAAAACTTCAAAGCAATCTATAAGACTATAGAAACACTTAAAAGAACCTTTGAGGGCAAGTCTTAGCCCTTCTACTTCTCAAAAACATCCCGAATGGCTTCTAGGTAATCAAAGCCATGGCCTTCGGTAGGTTCTATGTAGTTTCCTTCTAGGTACTCGTTCCAGCAGCAGATCATGACAGTGTTTCCGTTGCTGGACCTGTACTTTCTGGAGGTTTGCTGTGCATCTAGGAGCATCGCGGTGAAGCTGGATTTGGTGCTGTGAACTTGGTCTTTTTGAGGTTCACTGGGGAATCCGCTTGGCTGCGGCCAAGTGCCTCCAGCCGGTCGCATATCCCATCCCATCGCTGCCGGTACTTGGTATTCGAAATTTGGATCATTCTTGAATTTTTCGCTCCACATATTCCAGTGTCCTTTGTAGGTTTCCCGCATATCTGCATAGGATTTGTTGTCCTTTTCCAAAAAGTTATGATATACGTAAGCAGTCATGCCTTCGAATCCCATACTTTTCAACCTTGGGACATACTCCTGAAGTAATTGTCTGTTTTGGTATTCACCTCCTTCCCAAGGTTTATTAGGATCATAGGCTTTCCAGACTGTGGGTAATCCATACATTCTTTCTCTTTCCAGCATGGCACCAGAACTTACTGCAATAAATTTTATACCGGGAAACCCTGCTTTTTTTGCGGTAGCTTGTGAGAGGTCAAGCAGGTCTTTTAGCTTCAAACCATAAAAAGCACCCCTGGACTCTGCATCCTGCGGAAAGTAAAAATATACAACTGGCCTACCGTTTGGGTCAGTCAGGTAATCTGCCCTATTGAAATATTGGTCTATCCATAAGCGGGTGATTTTCTCATGGACTTTCAGGTAAAGTGCTTTGTCCGGGTATTCTCCTTCATAGTTTGCTTTTCGAGCCCTGGCATCCGGCGAACCTATGCCCAGCCAAAGCATCCATTTCTCATGACTGTCATCGCACCAGTTGATAGCCCATTTGAGTTGCTCTTCTTTCGGGAGTGAGGCATTGACTTTGAGCAGTACCTGAAGCTGATCTCCCCATTCTTCCATTCCCGGTACAGCTACTCTTCCGCTTATATTCGGGTCGGATTTCCAGCCTTTGGGATAATAGATTTTGGATTGGGGGCCAAAATTCAGGTGATAGTAGTAATGTCTACCATAAAACCAATCATAAGCGAAAAAGTCAATCCCATAGTCCTTCATATATTCCAGCTGTTTTCTGATCACTTCTGGATCGTCACGCTTGTAAAACCCCTTGAGTTCCTTGATGGGCTTTCTTTCCAGAAAGGGCCCCTCATAAGGATATTTTGCATTATAAATTCTGCCTTTAGGTCCCCAAATCGCTGGATTATGAATACTGGAGCATTCCTCTCTACCCATTAGGCAAGACCAAAAGCTATCTGTGTCCACAGCAGGATCTGTAGAAGTGTTCCAGCTGGGCATATAAAATACCCCTACTTGCTCTTTTTTGGTATTTTGCTGGTCGGGCAAGGTGTTTTTGTCTTCAGTTTCGAAAGAATTAACAGGGTTTAAATTCAGGTTTTTACTAGATCCTTCGGAAAAAATCAGGACCAAGGATGTTACCACCAACACAGTAATCAGGGAATACAATACAGATTTATACATGGCTTAGCTTTTTCTAAAAATAAACATGATGAACCGCTATATTACCAGTAGGCTGAATTTATGACTTTACACAGCGGATAATCGTCGGCAGTGCGGAGTTGACAGTTCACGGTACGTAAATTTGAACTTCAAACCTGTCGTACTTTATATTTACTGGCAAGGAAGCGTATATCCATGAAAATAAAATTTCTAAGCGAGAATCGGAAGTAAAGCCAGCATTTGAAACGAATGTTAATTCAAAGCTTTCCTCCAGATCTGAATACCTCTGTATTTAGTCAGCATTTTTTTATAATCCAGATGGTAGGTAAAAATCCACTCAAAGCCGACTTTTCTGTAAAATTTCTGTGCCTGAAGCTGGGTGTCCATCACTTCTAGCCACATGTATTGCAGGCCTCTTTCTCTGGCGACGGACTCTACCCATTTCATTAGTTTGGCAGCTATTCCTCTGCCTTGAAAGTCCTTGCTCAGGTATAATCTGTGAAGTTTCAGTGCATTTGGGAAATTGATCAATTCTGGTGATTCCGGAAAATCATACTTTAGTATGCCTATTTTCCAGCCTTCAAACATGATGAAAAAGTAATGGCTGTTTGGATTGGCCAGGTCTTGCTGAAATGCCTGAGGATTGTACATCTGCTCCAAATACCACTGGCCATTATCAGACCAAATGTGCTTATAAGAAGGAATGTATATTTCCTTCATAAGCTCCAATAATTCTGGCTGATCTTCAGGTTTTAACCTGATAATGCTAAGGTCTTCAGTTAGTTTGAGCATTCGAATAGGTATAGGTAGGTGATGGGGTAAGAATGAACTTCAATTTTCTGCCTTTGAGAATAGCTAATTCTTATTCAAAGAAATGAATTTAGCTGATCTTGCAAAAATTATTTTTTGAGATTTTACGTCGGGGGATTAATAGGAGCAGACTGCCGAAGAAATAAATGTGGGTCACATACTATTTTATGAGCCTATTCGGAAATTCAGGACGGATTAGATCTAAATTTTTTATACTTTTTAATCCAATCCATCATTATTTCTAATGTGTCTGAGAAGGTCAACGCTGTAATTGACGAAGGATCATAGTTTTCATTCTCTAAGGTGTCTTCGTAAAACCCGGTGAATTCATTGAGTGCTAAATAAATTTCTCGATGTCTTGGTATAGAATTTGAAAAAACTCGAATCCAATCCCTCACCGCTTTGACTACCTGTTCGGTGTCATTCTGATGTGCTCTGATATCATTTCCGGAAATATCGGAAAGTACTTTTCTGTACCTATAGGTTTCTTTTTCTAAAATCAGGAATTTCTTTTCAGAGTAGCCATTGAGTCCAGATAGTTTCAGCCCAAAATCTATTCCGCATTCAAAGGGCATATTCATTCTGGGGTATTCGTTGGTGTGAAGAGGATCTATCCGCGAAAGGTCATGTATTGAGAGCTTGGAGTCCATCATCAGATCCTTAATTTTGATCAGCCTGATATCTCCAGAGTCACTGGTCTCTGCTATCTTCGGCTTAAAATTCAGGTAGAGCAACGTGAAAAATATCCCTTTTAAAAGTGGGTAATATGCGTCGTCAAAAGGGCAGTTGATGAAAACATGCTTGCTGTTCATTTTTCAAATTCCATATATTCAATTTTTCCATTTTTAGGGTGAACTACCATGCCTTTCACCTGAGGGAGTTTCATTACCTCATCCATAGCTATATTTTTAGTCGGAACCGTAAAGATTTCATTTTTCTCTCCTTCGCGCTTCGCAGACCATCCGTCTTCAACTTCTACAATATGGATTCTATCACTATGGAATTTTGTGGATTCTTTAAATTTCTTAAGCAGTGAATTGATGTTTTTACTTTCTTTCATGGTATCATGTTTTGCCATTTGAATATACGATGATTTTGAGAATTAAGGTTATTGCTGTTTTAAGATTATTACTTATAAAGTAATGAAAACCAGTGCTATGAGAGTAAGGTGTATTGAATCAATAGCTTGTTTTCATCTCTCCATTTGATCCATCCATAATCTATTGGCTTCCACTGCTCATTTAATACCTCTACTTCTACCCAATGATCCTGAATTGAAATTGCACGCATATATCTAGATGTATGCGGTATGATTGAAGCATTATCTAAAGGTTTGATCCTTAGGGGTTGTTTTTCTCCTTCAGGAAATTCCAACATGAAAGTACTTAGAATAAATTCTGGCCAAAGAATGGTTTCCCCACTCCATTTGGACACGAAAAATGCCTGATTTGTATCAGTATTGCCTTCAATTTGTAAGTAGTCTTTCCCAATCCGCAGAATCTTAAAGTATAAAATATTATAGTCGAGCTTCATGTGCTCCGGCATTAGCCATGGCGGGGCTGTCACAATCGTATAATTACCATGTTCATTTTGAGAAAAAGTAATGCTGTCCAGCTTAGGCTGATCTTCTATAGGTTTGTCAGAATGCTGTACCGCATAAAAATATAGAACTTTGTTTTCATGATAATTTGGAGAGAAAAGTCCTAATCCCATTCTGGATCCAGCAGATTTATAATGTACTGGACTCATCAGGGTTGGAGCTGGATTTGTCTCTCGCTTTGGTTGAATATCTATGGGATTGTTTTGCTTTGATTTCTCTCGGGTATAGGATTTATAGCTTAACATGGCAAAGATGCAAAGCAATATTCCCAAAAGAATCCAGTTGGCCTTTTTGATTCTTTCTACCTCTGTTTTGGAGATGATTATCAATGCCAATACAACTCCACCAAGCGCAGTCATTAACCCATATCCTAGTACAATGGCACCTCCAGCTAATCCTTGGTTTTCGGCGGCGCCTGCAATTCCAGCACCTGCGGCCCCAAGGATAAAAGACAGCAAAAACAGCAGCAGGTAGAACGCAAAACTTGAAGGTTTGATAAACTTATTCATGGCTAGAATTCAACTGTCTTTTCAACTGTTTTTCCGGGGCTCACCTTCATTTGGAATACTTCTTTTTTGCCTGCATACGCTCTGTCTACCGGGGTGACCGTAACTTCATAATCTCCTGGAGTGAGGATAAACTCACGATGATTGCTACTCAGGGCAGTGTAGGTTCTCATACCAGCTACATTTGTTTTGGATGTTGCCTCCTTGATATAAACTGTGGCATCTATGAGTTCGGATCCATGCACTGCCCCGATTTTAGCAGTTCCAGTTTGAAAATCATGGTTAAGACTTAGGGATTCACCTGCCCGAATGACTACTTTTTCTTTGGTAACTTCTTTTTCACCCGATATGCCCAATGCCAGTAGTACCACATCATAGGTTCCTGGATTGACTTCAAATTCCTTGGGTTCACCGTAACTTCTTCCAGCAGCTACAGATCTTTGGGTCTCCGAATCGACAATTTTAATAGAGCAGTCCCATGGTTTTCCGTTATTGGTTGTGGTCCATACCATCTTGCCTCCATCGAAACTTATTTCTCTATATACTATTTCATCAGGATCTGCTGACACACCGGATAGTAGAATTGGTTGTAAATTTGTGTTTTCTAGTGCTTGTATTTTCAGGTCATAGATGCCTTCAGGCAAAGAAATCAATACACTATCTCTATAAGTTCTTTTTAAGGAAACTTTTGTATGTGTTCCAGCCTCTAAGACTTGGATCAAGGCATCTATTAACTCCCCGTTTAGCTTGACTTTGATTCCATAGTTTCCTGCCGGAAAATCTACAGTTTCAGTGGTAGCTTGATCTAAAGCTGTCAACAGTCCGTCAGAATTCAGTGCATCAAAGTATTGGCCTTCACCGGATTTTGCAGCACATCTTAGTTCAGTTGTTTCTTCTTCTTTTAAACCAAATCCTATAATATGAAGCTTAAAGTCTATTCCTGCATCTTTTGCTTGTTGTATAACCTGGCAGATATTTCCATCGCAAGATTCAATGCCATCTGTCACTAGGATAATAGTAGCTTTGGTTCCTGATTTTTTCAATTCATTGATCGCCATAGCTGCCGAGTAGGCGAGAGGAGTCATTCCTAAAGGGTTGACTTTTTGAATTTCATTTATAACCTTAGTTTTATCACTGTTAGCTAGAGGTACGAGGTATTCCACATCCTTACAATCGCCTTTCTGCCTATGGCCATAAGCGATCAATCCGATTTGTTGGGAATCTGGAAGTTTGTTAATGGAAGTGGAAAGCACCTCCCGGGCTATTTCAACTCTGGTTTTTCCTTCCATTTGTGCCCACATAGAGCCGCTGGCGTCATAGATCAATAGGATTGGTGATGATTGCTTGATTTCTTGGGAAATCACATTCATAGATAGAAACACGAAAACCAATTGAAAAAGGAGAGATTTCATAACTATCATGCTATTAAGTGAAAAGTCAGCTTGAGAAAAGTTATTCACCATGGTTTATAACTCATAACCATGGATGGATCTGAACTTAAATCCCTATCTAAGATCGTTAAAATCACTGAGTTAATGAAATTAACATCTTTAAAAATGTATTTCGTGTAAATGGAGCTGAGGACAGGTAGGTTGTTTTATAAATAGTTATCCGCAGTCCTGCCAGTAACACCAAAATGTGGATGAATAGCAACGGATAATTGTCCACGCAGTCCGTCACCGTGGCGAACATGGACCATAGTTCATTGCTCCTTTCCTAAAACTTCAGACTTTATCTCCAATGATTGCTGGTAATAAAGCCGAAGTGAAATTTGCCTTTTGGATATAAAAAAACCACAGCCTACCTCCAAGCTGTGGTTTTAAAGATGATGCTCCTTCTTTTATAGCAGCAATCATGGTATCTGTTTACTTTCTTGCCAGTACTTTCTTAGCTGCTGCTACTATATTCGCAGCGTCCAGTCCGTATTTGTCTAGTAGCTGAGTAGGGGTGCCGGACTCACCGAAGCTGTCGTTTACACCTACATATTCCATTGGAGCAGGATTGTTTCTGGCCAAAGTCTGAGCTACAGAGTCACCTAAGCCACCATTGTACTGGTGTTCTTCGGCACATACAGCACATCCGGTTTTCGCTACTGAATCCAGAATTGCCTCTTCGTCCAGTGGCTTGATGGTGTGGATGTTGATTACTTCTGCGGAGATGCCCTCAGCTCTCAACATGGCTTCAGCAACCACCGCTTCCCAAACCAAGTGTCCTGTGGCAAAGATAGTCACATCGGTGCCTTCTATCATTTTCCATGCTTTACCGATCTCAAATTTCTGTGCTGGATCAGTGAATATCGGCCAGGATGGTCGTCCAAATCTAAGATACACAGGTCCCTCATACTCAGCAATGGCAATAGTAGCAGCCTTTGTCTGATTATAATCGCAAGGGTTAATCACGGTCATATGGGGAAGCATTTTCATCATGCCCATATCTTCCAGGATCTGGTGGGTAGCACCGTCTTCCCCTAGAGTCAATCCTGCATGAGATGCGCAGATTTTGACGTTCTTGCCCGAATAGGCAATAGACTGACGAATCTGGTCATATACTCGGCCTGTTGAGAAGTTTGCGAAAGTACCTGTGAAAGGGATTTTGCCATTGATGGTCATACCTGCAGCAATCCCCATCATATTGGCTTCTGCTATTCCCGTTTGGAAGAATCTCTCTGGGAATTCCTTTTGAAAAGCACCCATTTTTAATGAGCCAATCAAATCGGCACATAGCCCAACCACATTCGGGTTTTTGCGGCCGGCTTCTAGAAAGCCATCACCAAAACCTGAACGAGTATCTTTTTTTTCTGTATAGTTGAATTTTAAATCCAATGTGTTTTCCATGTTTTCTTTTGAATAAAGGGTCTAAAAATATCCGATTTAGTAATCACCAAGGGTTTCTGGTAGCTGTCCCAAAGCATCTGCGAGCTGCTCATCACTTGGAGCTACACCGTGCCATTTGTGTGTGCCTACCATGAAATCCACTCCATAGCCCATTTCGGTATGCAGCAGGTTCAAAATCGGTTTTCCATTTCCGGTTAGGCTCTTAGCCTTTTCCAGACCTTCTACTACGGACTTCATGTCGTTTCCTTTCAGGGTGTCTATCACAGTCCATCCAAAAGATTCATACTTTGCTCTCAGGTCAATCAAATCCATGATCTTCTCTGTAGGGCCATCGATTTGTTGTCTATTGAGATCTATAGTGGCTATCAAATTATCCACTTTCCAGTGAGCTGCATACATCGCTGCTTCCCAGATTTGTCCTTCTTCTTGCTCACCATCTCCCATCAGTACATATACTGTACTGTCATCACCGTCTATCTTTTTGGCCTGCGCTGCTCCTATAGCTACAGAAAGTCCCTGTCCCAAAGAACCGGAAGCGATGCGTATGCCTGGAAGGCCTTCTTCTGTGGCAGGGTGTCCCTGTAATCTTGAGTCCAGTTTTCTGAAGGTTTTCATTTCTTCTGGAGAAAAGTACCCTGACCTGGATAATACGGAATACCATACCGGCGAAATATGCCCATTGGAAAGGAAAAACAGGTCTTCACCTTTTCCTTCCATTTTGAAATCAGAATTGTGGTTTAGCTGGTCAAAGTATAGAGCTGTAAAAAACTCTGTACAGCCTAGAGATGCACCCGGATGTCCAGATTGCACGGCGTGAACCATGCGTAGACAGTCCCGGCGCACCTGAGATGCGATTTGCTCGAGTTGTTCGATCGATTTTTTTTCCATGTTTAATAGGTTTATTTGAGTATTTGAGAGGTATGTTCTTTAGTGTTTACTTTGCTGATGATCTCTTCGATCTTTCCTTCTTCATCTATGATAAAGGTGGTCCTTACGGTACCCATGTAGGTTTTACCGAAGTTCTTTTTCTCTTGCCAGGTGCCAAATGCCTCGTGGACTTTCAGGTCAGTATCTGCGATGAGAGAGAAGGGTAAGTTTTGCTTTTCTATAAAGCGCTGATGAGATTTTTCTGAGTCAGAACTGACGCCGAGTACCACGTATCCGGCTTTGATCAGGGCATCATAATTGTCTCTTAAATTACAGGATTCTGCTGTGCAGCCGGGTGTATTGTCTTTAGGGTAAAAATACAAAACCACCTTTTTGCCTCTGTAATCAGCTAGTTTAATGGTTTCTCCTGTTTCGATTTTTGCTTCAAAATCTGGGGCCAATTCCCCTACTTTTAATGTCATATCGTTTTATTTAAGGCGTCTAATTTAACCAATCGTTCCCTTCCATTCGGCAGTATTGCCAGCATTATCGTGAACTTTTAGCAAAACTTCTCCTTTGAAAGGCTTATTTTCTAATTTTTCGGACCAAATCACGGCCTGCTTATGCTCATAGCGCATCAAAACCCATTCTCCGTCCACATAAGCTTCAAAGCTATCAATCCCTGACAAATTATCCCTAATCACAAAGCGTAAATCACTGCTATTTACCCGAACAACAGAAATACTAGGTGCTGCATGATCTTCCAAAATCTTGAAATCCCCAAAATACCTGCTGTTGAAATTCAGGTGATTTCCGCTCCATGTCCCACCTAAAAAGGATTTGGAATTTCCGTTGACCAGATATGCATGAGCTCTATCCTTGGGTCCGGTGTAGCCTGGGAGATTCCAGCTGATCTCCATGGACCGCCAGAGGTATTCCGAGCGATCGTTGATTTGGAGTGTGGGAGCGGAGGAGCTTCCCGACTGGGAAACCCGTAGGAATAGGTCGTCCAGGACTGTCTCCTGACCAAAGTGGATCTGCACATTTTCATCTGCATAGGCATATTGCTTACCTGCAGGAATCTTTGCCTGAACCCCAAGTGTCAATAGCTCCGAACATATATCCACTTTCTCCGGTATCCCAAAATCCATGTCCCATAGGTAAGTTCTACTATTTGCATCCTGGTAGACCGGTAGCATCTCAAAGGTATTGGTCCCTACAAAGAATTTGGCCAAGCCTCCTTTAGGACTGATGGGTGCCTGGATTTTCAGGATATTGTCCAGGTAGTCAATGCTAGCCCTAGAGGGTGCCACGCCATCATTTGCCGTAAAACTCTGCTCTTCTCCCTCTAAGGAAATACCGATCTCACGCTTATTTCCCCTGGCATCTTTCAGAGTCAGTATGTAGTCTTTTCTCACTCCCTGGGCCAATTCCAGGTGTCCCGTGGTTGGTGTATTCGGATGTAAGAATTCAAATTTTAGGTTTTCCTGTTTGTACAGTTTCGTATATCGGTTTTGATGAGTGTGCAGTAAAAACTGCCTGCTTAGGTTAAAATCTACCTTGTCGACCAGCAGTTTAAAAAGAGTCCCAGTACTATCTGCTAATTCAAAATAGGGATATCCATTTCTATTGCTGGCGCCGTCCAGTTGATCATAACTGCGGATTTCTAAGCCTACTCGCCCTGTGATTTTCACTGTGGATGGGAGGCGGTAATTTCGTCCCGAGGACACGGGAGTAATTTCCAGTCGCTCAAATTTCCCATTTACCCGGGAGTCTATGTCCAGCGGTACAATCGCGATGGATTGCGGGGTGGGAGGAGTGCGGTCCAGTACCTCTTCAAAACCAAAGGGAAGTGCATCCACTGCTCTATCCAAACTGTCCCGAATCTCAAAATGCAGGTGGGGGCCTCCAGAACCTCCGGTGTTCCCACTATCAGCAATTCTTTCGCCTTGTTTTACCTGTAATTCCCCTGGTTCCGGGTACACTTCCAGTTCATTGACCTTGGCTTCATACATCTTCTTTCGCATGAAGGCACTGAGCTCTTGATTAAAGTTACGAAGGTGCCCATAGAGGGTGATTTTACCATTTGGGTGTTTCAGGTAAATGACGTTTCCGTACCCGAAAGAGGATACTTTGATTCTATGTACCCAGCCATCGGCAGCGGCGAGAATGGGTTCACCTTCCTGGCCTCCGGTTTTGAAGTCCAGCCCGGTATGGAAGTGGTTTGGGCGCAATTCCGCAAAATTTCCAGAGAGGTAATTTCTCCCTCCAGGTTTGATCGGTGATTTGAAGTAATCATGATCAATCTCTTGTGCCAGGGAAACTGTGGAAATGGCCAGAAAAAGTAATAGAAAGGAGTAGGGTAGGTTATTTAACTTCAAAATCCAGCAGCTTTTCTGTCCCGATAAATCCTTCCAACTGGTCACCAACCTGCACAGGTCCCACTCCCGCCGGAGTCCCGGTAAAGATCAGGTCACCTTTTTTCAAGGTAAAAAACTGTGACACATACGCTATGATAGTTCCAAAATCAAAGAGCATTAGCGAAGTGTTACCCTTTTGACGGGTTTCTCCATTGATATTCAAATGAAAATCAATGTTTCCAAGGTCTTCAAAGTCACTTACTGCCCTAAATTTCCCAATCGGTGCAGCGCCATTGAAGCCCTTGGCAATCTCCCAAGGCAGTCCTTTGGCTTTGCACTGAGCTTGCAGGTCTCTGGCTGTAAAATCCACGCCAAAGCCGATTTCTTCAAAATACCGGTGCGCAAATTTCTCTTGAATGTACTTTCCTTCTTTGCTGATTTTCAGTACCAACTCTCCCTCGTGATGAATGTCCTTCGAAAAGTCAGGATAGAAAAAAGGCATCCCGTTTTTCAACAGTGCAGTATCAGGCTTCAAAAACACCACTGGATCGCCTGGTGTTTCATTTTTTAATTCTTCGATATGTGCCGCATAATTACGGCCTATGCAGATAATTTTCATTTAAAATCAAAATTAATCAATGGCTTGAAATGTCATTAAAGTATTTCCTACGCTGTCTTGAAGACTTAGGGTATTTGATTGGATCTGGTAAGAACGAGCGGCTTCTAAAGCCTGCTTAATTTCGTTTTCAGCCTCCATGTTTGGGCAGGCCATCATGGTACTCATGCCCGGCCCTAGAAGCAGGCGTTCCCCATCATTTTCTTTGATTGCTCCCCGGATAGTGTTGCAGCCTGCATTGCCAAAGTAGGTCTTTGCGCTAGCATCAAATTCAAAAGCCAATGCCTCACCACTCTTGTAATCTTTTGGGTTTTCAATGTTTCCTACTTTAAGCACTTTCCAAATGTTGGTCAGGCGCAATTTTGGGTCAGGGTTCTTAGCCACAACCTACACTAGTTCGTATTTCTTTGAGCTGGCATCCATTGGGATTTCTCCTTCCTTGTCCGATACTCTGACTTTGATCTGGTAGATATGGCCTGGAACGTAATCAAACCCTTCAATGGAATCGTAAAAAAACATCCACTCACCAGACTGGATTTCTTCCCCTTTCTGTATTTGAAGGCATTTCATGGGGCCAGCCCCCGTGCAATCAACTTTTGCGCTATTTATAAACCAGGTTTCTACCAGTTCATCATTTTCATTTTGACAGGAAATTGCCCCTAAACTCACTGCTATTAATAGAATAAATATTGACTTCATGGCTTAGAAATTTAGCGTTTGGATATGTTCGTATAGCTTTTCGGTCCAAAGCTTATAGAGTTCGGCACTAGGGTGCAGGCCATCCGCAGCGAGCATTTCTGGTCGGGCACCTACACTTCTGTATTGGGCAGTAATGTCAATGTACTTTACTTCATGTTTTTCGCAAATTTCTTTTTTTGCTTGGTTATATGCATCAATTTCTGCCGCAATCTGATTTTGGTCTCTGCCACTTTGGTCAGCAAAAGGCGTAATTCCCCAATCTGGGATGGATAATACCACCACATGATTTGAGTTAATCCCGGCAAATTGGATAGCACGAAGTAGCATTTGCTCAAAATCTTTTTGGTAATCTTCCACTGCTAGGCCTCGGTACTGGTTATTGACCCCTATGGAAAGGGTCACTAGGTCGTAGATTTCTCCCTCAATGGATTGGGCATTGATTC
The DNA here is from genome assembly GCF_027594545.1 of Algoriphagus sp. TR-M9. Classification (NCBI taxonomy): domain Bacteria; kingdom Pseudomonadati; phylum Bacteroidota; class Cytophagia; order Cytophagales; family Cyclobacteriaceae; genus Algoriphagus; species Algoriphagus halophytocola. The sequence continues at coordinate 1,814,420 of NZ_CP115160.1, forward strand.
CTCTGTCCAGCTCATCTACTGTCCAGCCGGTTTGGGCGATGATTTTAGCCTCTGCCCAGGATTTAGGGTTCTCGGCATTGAGTCTTGCTAGGAGTTGGTTTGGATATCTGCCTGATTCACTGACCCCTTCACCAATGGTGTAGCTGTCGCCCAGTGCCAGGTAGGTAAGTTGATTTGAAGTGTCAGGAATTTCAGGATTCATCGGGTCGGGGGTGTTATCAGGTTGCATGGACTTGGTACTGGAGCAGGAAAAAATACTCAGAAGTGCCAAGCTGATTAGGGTTAATTTCATGGTCGATTGGTTAAGGTTGGAAAACCCGTTCCAGCAGTTTGAAGGTGCCTGCATCGGCATCCATGGCTACTTGGGCTCCTACTGGTATGATAAACTGTTTAGCAATGTGTCCAAACATTGCGCCAGTGTAAGCAGGGATATTTAGCGGAAGTATGTAATCGTCCATCACCTGATCAAAAGTTAAGGATCCATAGCCACCGCCAGGAGTGCAGTCGGTACACTGTCCGAAAATAAAGCCCTTGATGGAATCCAATGTGCCGTTTAGTTTTAAAGTACTCATCATACGATCCACCTTGTATGGATCCTCACCTATATCTTCCAAAAATAAAATCGCATCCTTAAAGTCCGGATAGTAAGGAGTGCCGGAAAGAGCAGTGAGCACAGTAAGGTTTCCTCCTAGGATTTTACCCTGTGCCTTTCCACCCTTCAGTGTCTGTATTCTATTGGTTTTGATAACTAAATCATCACTTTCGGGCTGTTCATTGATGTATTCGATGAGCTCTTGCTCAAAGAACATTCGCTCAAATTGAGAAACGTTGTAGCTGTTCCAGCTACCGGAACCCATGGGGCCATGAAAGGTCAGCAGCCCAGTTTGTGCTTGTATAGCGCAGTGAAGAGCCGTAATATCGGAGTAGCCGAGCAGTGGCTTAGGGTTTTTGGATATAGCCTGGTAATCCAGCAGGGGTAAAATTCTGGCTGCTCCCGAGCCTCCTCTGATGCTCACTATAGCTTTGACCTCTGGGTCAGAAAACATGGCATTCAAATCTCCGGCACGCTGTGCATCTGTACCGGCCAGGTGCCCATAGCGATTAGTGAGGTTTTCTCCAAGCTTAACTTGAAAACCCAACGCTTCCAAAGCTTCTTTTGCATATATAAATTGCATACGATCTGCTGTGGCTGCGGATGGACTGACCAGACCTACTGTCTCTCCTTTATTGATGCCTTTGGGTAAAATAATTTTCGGGTCAAAATCTGAACGATTTCCAGCCCAGGAGGCAAGAGGCAGTGTGGCTGTAAGTAGTCCGAGGGATTTAAGGAAAGTACGTTTTTGCATGCTTGGTCTGGCGATTTTCTAAAATGTGAAAATACAGTTTTTTCACGGCTTGGCTAAGGATGAAATGATCAATTGTGAGGCATAGCCTAGTAAATTCTTTGGGGGGCTGCCGAAATCCTGCTCCTCAAATAGACTTTACCTTCAAGCTTTAAAGCATATCCCTTAGCATGAGCATTACCTTTTCCATTTCCCTGCGAACCTCAGAAGCTTTGTGAGGATAATTAGAATTCATAAAGGCAAAGCAGTAATACCTACCGCTTTTCCCCCGAATCAATCCCACTAAACTATGGTTATTGCTCATGGTTCCGGTTTTAGCGAAAATATATGGCTCCTCGGCCCGATAGCTGTTTTCTAAAGTTCCTGACCTACCTCCAGTGGGCAGCAGCTCCCATAATTGCTCATCCGGCAGCATTCGGTAGATTTTTTCAAAAAGTGCCACCATACTACGGGGAGTAAACAAATCATGCCGACTTAGTCCTGAACCATCCACCCATTGGGGCTCGTCAGGGAGATCATAGAGGTAGGTTTTCAGCATGTACTCTATGGCCCGCTCAGTATCCAGACGCTGAAATAATCGGTCAGAAACCATCAGCATTAGCTGTTCTGCCAAGAAATTGTCGCTTTCCAGCATCATCTCTTTGAGTATGGGGAATAGGGGAGCCCCTCGCCACTCCTCATGAATAACCGGTAAACTGTCCGGCTGGTATGTCCATTCTTTTCCGGTGGCTTCGGAAGCCAGTTCAAGCAAAAGTTCAGGGGAAACTATAAAGGGGATAAATTCTTCCCTGGCTCTGAAGTTATTTGGGTTATAGTAAAATCGGTTGCTGTGAAAATCCCGCTCCAGCTCTCGAATGGTTCGATTTGTAGGGAAAACAGATTCTTGAAAAATAGTAGGAAATACAGAAGGGGCGTTACCAACTTTCTTCACCTGAACTAAGTTGCCGTAAATGGGCAATGAGGATCTCTCCGCAGAATAATTGTAATAATAATCATCCCACTGCCAGCCGTACCCAAAAGCCGGTGACATCATATTGGCGTCGGAGAATATTACCTTTTCGTAAGGAGCCAGAAATGCACTAATATCAGGCTGCACAAAATCCTTGTACTTCCAACTAGGGTCTCCGCTTCCCCAGATTCGAATCGTGTTGCCCTCTGTAACATACCGCAAAGTCTGCGTGCTATCATTGAGTACTACCAATGAGGAGAAAAGCGTAAACAGCTTGGTGGTAGATGCTGGAATAAAACGCTGATGGCTGTTTTTCTCATACAGCACAAGCTGCGAATCCAGATCGTAAAGCATAAAACCGGTGAGATGCCCATTGAAAAAACTTCTTTCTCCTAGCGCATTTTCCAGTTTAAGGTATTGATCTCTATTCAGCTGCGCAAAAAGTGCAGAGCTGGTATAGCATAAAAGAATGGTAAGAAGTATTTTATTTCTCATGCTCAGTTTGCTCTAGCGGAAAGGAAGACCAATACCCAGCCGAAAATGAATGCCACTCCTCCTAGTGGAGTGATAGCTCCCAGCCAGGAAATACTGGAGAGAGACAGTAAATAAAGTGAGCCAGAAAATACTACAATCCCGATTGTCATCAATATTGCCGCAGTGCTGAGCTTTTTCCATTTTGGTTTGACTAAAGCTAGCACCCCGATCAGGAATACGGCCAAACTATGATAGAAATGGTATTTTACTGCTGTTTCAAACGTCTCAGTTCTTCCGGTTTCCGCCAGTAGATCTTTCAATCCATGTGCTCCAAATGCACCTATTCCTACTGCGCAAGCACCAAGAACTGCTGCTAGTTGGATGATTTGTTTTCCGTTCATTGATTAATGGTCTAATGGTTCAAAATGTTAAACTAGAAAATGTCTGATTCTAGTTTCTTGATCCGAAAATAGCTGAACCTATGCGGACCATAGTGCTGCCCTCTTCCTGAGCGATCAGGTAATCACCGCTCATTCCCATAGATAATTCACTCCACTGCACAAAAGGAGGGAAGTCTCTGCTACGGAGTTGCTCAAAGAGGGACTTCAATCCACGGAATTCTTTTCTTATCTGATCTTCACGGTCTGTAAAAGTAGCCATTCCCATCAGTCCCACGATTTGAACATGGTTTAGCTTGCTAAACGCAGAATCGGAAAACATTTCTTCCAATTCCTGTTGATCAAAACCAAATTTGGATTCCTCTTCGGCGATGTGCATTTGCAGCAAAACCTTGATGGCCCGGTCATTTTTCTCTGCCTGCTTATTGATCTCCTTGAGCAGCTTATAGGAGTCTACTCCATGGATCAAATATACGTAGGGTGCGATGTATTTGACCTTGTTTCTTTGGAGGTGACCGATCATATGCCAGCGCACATCGGCAGGCATTTCTGGTTGTTTGGCTTGCAGTTCCTGCACTTTGTTTTCTCCAAAATCCCTGATACCTGCGTCATAGGCTTCTCTAAGATTATGCAGGGGTTTGGTTTTGCTGACTGCCACCAGCAAGCAATCTGGGTTCTTAAAAGTTTTTTTTACTTTTTGAAGGTTAGCTTTGATGTCCATTTTCTATTTTTATGCGCACACTTTTAGCCTCAGGGCTCAGACAAAGATATGGCGATCATCAGTACTTTGCTAAAGAAAGGCATACGACTCCGTGAGAGTTTGGAGCAGGAATACACCAGCCCACTGGAACTTCAGCGAAGGGAGTTAAAGAAATTAATGATTCAAGCTGCTCATACAGAGATTGCTAAGCAGTATAATTTCGTGGATATTCTGAAAGCTTCCAAGCGGGGAGATCATAGTTTCTATGAGCGGTACAAGGCCCAGGTCCCGATCTATGATTATAACAAAATCTATGATGAGTGGTGGTGTAAACTCCTAGAAGGACAGCGAGATGTCACCTGGCCGGGAAAGGTGATGCATTTTGCCCTGAGTAGTGGAACTTCCGACTCCTCGTCTAAATATATTCCTATAACTAAGGATATGATCAAGGCGATCAGAAGGACTGGCGTGAGGCAGATTCTTTCGCTTTCCAAGTATGATCTTCCAGCCTCATTGTTTACCAAGGGCATTCTTATGCTGGGAGGCAGTACCGATTTAGAGTTTAACGGTACCTATTTTTCTGGAGACTTGAGCGGGATTACCGCAGGTAGATTGCCTATTTGGTTTCAAAGGTTTTACAAACCGGGAAAGGATATTTCCAGAAACAAAAACTGGGGAGATAAGCTGGATCAGATTGTAGATAAAGCGAAAAAGTGGGATATAGGTATAATAGTGGGAGTACCGGCTTGGCTACAGATTTTGCTTGAGAAAATCATAGCAAAATATGAGGTAGATAATATCCATGACATCTGGCCCAACCTGCGGATTTTTGTGCATGGAGGTGTTTCTTTCGAACCGTATAAAAAGGGTTTTGAGAAGCTTTTGGGAAAACCATTGATCTACATGGAAACCTACCTGGCTTCGGAAGGCTTTTTGGCTTTTCAGGCTTTGCCCAATAGAAAATCCATGCGATTGGTATTGAACAATGGGATTTTCTATGAATTTGTCCCTTTTACTGAGGAGAATTTCGATGAGGAAGGAAATATCAAGTCTGAGGCCAAAACCCTAAAGATTGACGAAGTAGAAGTAGGCGTTGATTATGCACTGCTAATCAGTACTTGTGCAGGTACTTGGAGGTATTTGATAGGAGATGTGATCCGTTTTGTGTCCCGGGAAGAATCAGAGATTATTATCACCGGAAGGACCAAACATTATCTCAGTCTATGTGGGGAGCACCTATCGGTGGATAATATGAACAAAGCCATTGAGCTGGCATCTGAGAAGTTAAATGTAACCATTCGGGAGTTTACGGTGCTAGGAGTTCCGCATGCCAATCTCTTTGCCCACCATTGGTATGTGGGTACTGCTGATGATGTCAATCCTAAAAAGCTGGGTAGAGAAATCGATAGCTCGCTCAAGGTTTTGAATGATGACTATGCTGTAGAGCGGAAGCATGCCCTAAAGGCTGTGAAACTTACTGTACTACCAGTAGCTACATTTTACGAGTGGATGAAGGAGCAGGGCAAAGAAGGAGGGCAGAATAAGTTTCCAAGAGTATTGAAAGGTGAGAAAGCCACTTCTTGGCAAAGTTATGTGTCTAAACAATCTGAAGTTTGATAGGAGCACTGCTAGAGGGAATGAGTATGGGGCTGCTGCTATCTGCCATGGTGGGGCCGGTGTTTTTTTCATTAATCCAAGGAAGTCTGGAGAAAGGTTTTCGATATGCCGCGGTTTTGGCTTTAGGGATACTGGTTTCGGACTCTGTGTATGTTTTGATCACTTATTACGGGGTTACTTTTTTAGCGGATTTGCCCAATTATGAAAAAGTTTTAGGCTATGTAGGTGGGGTGATTTTAATAGGGTTTGGTTTAGGGAGTTTTTTAAAAATATCCAGACAAAGACCAAACTCAGGAGGAATTCAGCTCTCTGAAGCGAGAAAGAAAACGGCCTTTTTGAAAGGTTTAAGTATCAATGGAATCAATCCCTTTGTTTTACTTTTTTGGATTTCCATTGCGAGTGTAGTCCAAGTTAAAGAGCATTTCACCAGATCTGATGTAGCCGTGTACTACGGTGGTATTCTGGGTACTGTTTTTACCATAGATCTAATCAAAGCTTTGATCGCAAAGAAATTAAGACCTTTAGTTACACCTCAAGTCATGTCCAAACTAAATCTGGGCGTAGGCCTATTGATGATAGCTTTTGGAATTCGTATGCTTTGGTGGGCTGTAGGGAGATAGGCTTGTGTGTGATTTCTCACAGAAATGCTGGGAATGATTAAGTAAATTTAATCTTCAAATTAACCAGAACGAACCATGAGTTATTTTCAAAAGAAAGACATTGTGTCAAACTCCATTGCCGAGCTAAGAACCCATGTAGAATCTGCCCTGAAAGCGGAAGGGTTTGGGATATTGACAGAAATAGATATTCAGGCTACCATGAAAAAGAAACTGGATAAGCACTATGCTCCTTATTTGATATTGGGCGCATGCAATCCTGTTTTTGCTGATAAAGTCCTACAGGCGGAGCCAAATATTGGTGCCTTGTTGCCGTGTAATGTGACCATCAGGGAGATTGAAAAAGGGAAGTATGAGGTAGCTGTAATGGACCCAGCAGCTGCCATGGCAGCGGTTGAAAACCCTGAAATAGAACCCTTGGCCGGGGAGGTACGGGATAAATTATTGAATGCTTTGAAGCAACTGGGCTAAAAGTAAAAGGCCTCCAAAGTATTCTTCGGAGGCCTTTTAGCAGGATTATTGGAATTAGTCTGCGAGATATTTTACTACTGGAGTGTAATCCATATCAAATGCTTCAGCTACTGCCTGATAGACGATGTCTCCATTGATGATGTTCAGTCCGGGAACAAGTTCAGGATTGTTCTGAGCGGCTTTTTTCCATCCTTTATCTGCCAACTGAATAGCGTAAGGCAATGTAGCATTAGTCAGTGCCAAAGTAGAGGTGTAAGGTACAGCTCCGGGCATGTTTGCTACGCAGTAATGCACGACGTCATCTATGATGTAAGTAGGATCCTGGTGCGTGGTAGGTTTGCAAGTTTCTATACAACCACCTTGGTCCACAGCCACATCAACTAGTACCGTTCCAGGCTGCATTTCTTTAAGCATGTCTCTGGTAATGAGATGCGGAGCTTTAGCTCCAGGGATCAATACAGCACCAATGATCAGATCATGATTGGTGATCATTTTACGAACGTTGAATTCGTTTGACATCATGGTTTTTACATTGGCAGGCATCACATCTGCCAAGTATCTCATTCTAGGTAGTGAAACATCCATGATAGTGACATCAGCTCCAAGGCCGGCTGCCATCCAGGCTGCCTGAGTGCCTACGATTCCTCCGCCTAGGATCAATACTTTGGCAGGAAGTACACCTGGCACTCCTCCAAGTAGGATTCCCTTCCCTTGCAGCGGTTTTTCCAGGTAATTGGCACCTTTTTGCACGGCCATTCTACCTGCTACTTCAGACATAGGAACCAGCAAAGGCAAACTGCGGTCGGCTTTTTCTACTGTTTCATAAGCCAGGCAAATGGACTTGCTTTCAACCATGGCCTTGGTTAGGGGCTCATAGGAAGCGAAGTGAAAATAGGTAAACAAGAGTTGATCTTCCTTGATCAATTTATACTCGGGTTCTATGGGTTCCTTTACTTTCATGATCATCTCGGCTGCTGCGTACGTAGCCTCAATGGTAGGAAGTATGGATGCACCGGCGGCCTCATACTCTTCATCCTGAAAGCCACTACCTTCGCCCGCAGTATGCTGAACGTACACAGAATGACCTCTTTTAACCAGTTCTTTAGCTCCAGCTGGGGTAAGAGCTACACGGTTTTCGTTGTTTTTAATTTCCTTAGGAACACCTATAATCATGGCATTAATATTTGGGATTACAATTACTGGGGCAAAGATACAAAGCAAAGCTCATCCAGAATGCAATAAAGCAAATAGTATTTGGTATGATTTCGAAAAAAGATCAAAATCAAAATTTTATCCTGTTGGATTAATTTTACTTTATGTTTCTTTTAAAAAATTGATTTAAAGCATGGATAATTTTGAGTTGGATTCAATGTAAAAAATGCCTTATAAAGCAGGTTGGATTTGCTGTAAATCAGGAGGTTGTTTTTGTTTATCTGATTTTATCGGAATATAATTTTTTAAAATCGAATTAAAGTTATTTCAATCAAAATTATTGATTGAATATTCTCCAAGCTGAAATTTGTATAAAATAGGGATTTAACTATTTTTGAGTGAATCATTAAGATCTATTACCCAAACCCAGATAACTTTAGTAAATTAAGATTTATGTCAGAAGTTCATTCTTTGCCCCTCAACCAAGCTTTGCCCGCTCCAGACAAAGAGACCATCCTTCAAGATTTTAGAATTGCCATGCTCAGTAGGCATGCTTCTCTGATGGGAAGGAAGGAAGTGTTTATGGGCAAGGCAAAATTTGGTATTTTCGGTGATGGAAAGGAGCTGGCCCAGTTAGCGATGGCTCATGCATTTCAATTGGGTGATTTTAGATCAGGCTATTACCGTGACCAGACCTTTATGTTTGCACTGGGTGAGCTGACGGTTAAGCAATATTTTTCCCAGCTTTATGCTTATACCAATGTCAAGGAAGAGCCTGCAAGTGCCGGACGCTTGATGAATGGTCATTTTGCCACCCGATCTCTGAATGAGGATGGAAGCTGGAAGGATCTGACTAAAAAATATAATTCGGCAGCTGATATTTCCCCTACGGCTGCGCAGATGCCGAAGCTTTTGGGGCTGGCCTACGCATCTAAGCTTTATCGGCAGAATAAGGGCTTAAAAGAGTTCAAGAATTTTTCACTTGGGGGAAATGAAGTGGCTTGGGGTACCATAGGAAATGCATCTACTTCTGAAGGAATGTTTTTCGAAACCATCAATGCAGCTGGCGTTATGCAGGTGCCGATGGTTGTTTCGATTTGGGATGATGGATATGGAATTTCTGTACCCAATGAATTTCACACCACTAAAGGCAGTATTTCAGATGCTTTGGCGGGTTTTGAAAGAACAGATTCTCAAAAGGGAATAGAAATTATACGTGTAAATGGCTGGGATTATGAGGCTTTGCTAAACGCCTATCACCAAGCTGGACAGCTTTCCAGGAAAGAACATGTACCTGTTTTGATCCATGTACTGCAAATGACCCAACCCCAAGGGCATTCTACTTCGGGTTCTCATGAGCGATACAAAAGCAAAGAGCGCTTGCAATGGGAAAAGGACTGGGACTGTATCAACAAATTCAGAGAATACATCCTGAGTAATGAGATAGCCACTCCAGATGCGCTGGACAAAATAGAAGCAGAAGTAAAAGTGCAGGTGAAGAAGGAAAAGGATGCTGCTTGGAGCTTGTTTTCTGGAGAGATTAAAAAAGAATTGCAAGAAGCTGTAGGCTTAATACGAAATGCGGCCCAGCAAAGTCCTAGAAAAGTCATTATTAATCAAATGGCCGAGGAGCTGGCCAAGACTATAAATCCTATCCGGAAAGATGTTGTTTCCACGGTCAGAAAGGTCTTGATGACCATGCGGATGGATGATTCTAAAGCTAAAACTGAACTGAAGACCTGGCTGGAAAATCAGAGTGGACAGATTCACGACAGATACAATAGTCATTTATACAGTGAATCAGAATGGTCTGTATTGAAGCAAAAGGAAGTTCCGATCACTTATGATGAGAAATCCCCCTCTATAGATGGGCGAGAGATATTGCAGGCCTTTTTTGATTACACCTTAGAAAATGATGCTAGGTTTTTCACTTTTGGGGAAGATGTAGGGAAAATCGGAGATGTCAATCAGGCATTTGCAGGTCTTCAAGCTAAATATGGGGAAAACAGGGTGTCTGATACCGGCATCAGGGAAACGACTATAATTGGACAAGGGATAGGCACGGCACTAAGGGGACTTCGTCCAATGGCCGAGATCCAGTATCTGGATTACTTGCTTTATGCTTTGCAAATACTTTCGGATGATTTAGCCTGTCTATATTACAGAACAAAAGGCGGTCAAAAAGCACCTTTGATAGTAAGGACCCGTGGGCATAGACTAGAAGGAGTTTGGCATTCCGGATCGCCTATGGGAATGATTCTCTCTTCCCTTAGAGGTATGGTGGTCTGTGTTCCTAGAGATATGACCCGAGCTGCGGGTATGTACAAGACACTTTTGAAATCAGATGAACCGGCCATAGTGATTGAGTGCTTGAATGGGTATAGGCTCAAGGAAAAACTCCCGTCCAATTTGGGCGAATTTACAGTACCAATGGGTAAGCCTGAGATCTTAAGAGAAGGTAAGGATATTACCTTTGTTACCTATGGATCTATGTGTAGAATAGCCATGGATGCTGCAGAGGAGCTTGCGGAAATTGGGATTGATATGGAGGTGATAGATGTGCAAACTTTATTGCCGTTTGATGTATCAGGAATAATAGGAGAGTCTGTGAAAAAGACCAACAGAGTCATATTTGCTGACGAAGATGTGCCGGGAGCTGGTTCAGCGTTTATGATGCAGCAAGTGATAGAAGGGCAGCAAGTATTCAGGTATTTGGATTCAGAACCTCAGACTATTTCTGCCAAAGCACATAGACCAGCATATTCTTCGGATGGAGATTACTTCTCTAAGCCTAGTCAGGAAGATATAGTAGAGAAAGTCTACGCGATGATGAATGAGGTAAATCCTAAAAAATTCCCTTCTATTTAAAGTGATAGTTTAATACTTGAATATAAGTAAAAAGCCCAGTTTTGGGCTTTTTTTAGTTAGATGCTCGTGTGATTTGATTAAGAGTCACTTCTGAGCTGGTGACCTCATTGCTCCTGTTCAAGGCTCGGTCCTGAATCGCGACTTCCACCATTAAGGTATCTGTCCTGAATATGGATTGCCATCCTGAAGAAAGCATGCCATAACGAATGCTGCCTTCCACTGCCTGACCTTCTTCGGTGGTCAAGATTCTAGGAAATCTGCCATTGAAAGTGGTATAAAATGGAGGATCTTGCCATCTGAATTCAGTGAATTCCCCATTTCTCTTAATAAAAAACTTGACGAAAATATTGAACTGATTGGGGTTTTGTACCACCCACACCGTGTCTTTCACTGTCTGATTATTAACAATGGGATCCACCACCCAATCTATAGGATTATAGGGAGGGGCATTGCTTGGTCTATTGCTATAGGTGATTAGCTCGCCGTTCGAGTCGCGTTGAAATTCCAGTGCATTGAAAGGAGGATCATTATCAGTAGGGGATAATCCCAGGTCACCTTCACCATCTTCAAAATCCACTGTAACAATCAGAGAATCTGAGGCACCTGAAACCGGGACAAATTCTAAGCTTTTAAACTCAATTCTGGGGACTGTTGGCAGATTGTCCGGAGGACTAATGCAACCATAAACAATCAGAATCGAAAAGAATATTCCCAAATAGCTTTTTATACGCATAAGGCGAAAGTAAATTTACCACCAAGATAAACCAATACTTTGGTTGGATTGATGCAAAATATAAAACGATGCAGGATTTTAAAAGTTTTTCGAACAGCCTTATAAGTTTTAAACCGGATGAATTTGAAAATCTTGCATTAGACTTATTTCATTTTCAGGCGCAGCATAATGGTATCTACAAGCGATACCTGGCCGCCAGAAAGATAGATACGGGTTCTATTCATACTTTGGATCAAATTCCATTTTTACCCATTCGGTTTTTCAAGGATCAGCAGGTGGTAGCTGGAGAGCCCAATGATTTTTCAGATTTTTTCTCCAGCAGTGGTACCACTGGTATGATTACCAGCCGACATTATATCTGGTCTGAGCAATGGTATTTGGCACATGCCCAGCGGATTTTTGAGGGTTTTTACGGGTCTTTGAAGGATTTTCATGTATTGGCGCTTTTACCGGCTTACTTAGAGAGAAAGGGGAGCAGTTTAGTGAGTATGGCTGATCATTTTATCAAGCAAAGCCACTCGGAGCATTCTGGATTTTACCTCTACAACCAAGATGAACTGTTGGAGAAAATGGAACTTTTGGCAAAGAGCAAAAAAAAGATTTTGTTGCTGGGCGTAACATTTGCCTTGCTGGACCTAGCTGAGTCTGGGAAGGATTTTATTCCTCCGGAAAACCTCATGGTCATGGAGACCGGAGGGATGAAGGGTAGAAGAAAGGAAATGATCCGCGAAGAAGTGCATGATATTTTGCGTCCGTTTTTCGGTGTAGATGAAATTCACTCGGAATATGGAATGACAGAACTCATGTCTCAGGCTTACTCAAAAGGGGCAGGAAAATATACTTTGCCTCCAACCATGCGCGTTATACTTCGGGATGTGAATGACCCGCTTTCTCCTTCGCCAAGAGCCCAGGGCGGGATTAATGTAATTGATCTCGCCAATTTCCATTCTTGTGCATTTATAGAAACCCAGGATTTGGGTAAATTGGATGAGCATGGAATGCTAGAGGTATTGGGAAGATTTGACAACAGCGAAGTGAGAGGCTGTAATCTATTGGTGCAGTAATTGCTATCTTAAGATTAAATAGACATATTTGAACTGAAAAAACTGAAAACGAGTATTTCGAAGGAGGGAACTTAAGCTTGATAAAATCACCAATAAGTTTCCAAAAGGCCTTTTAATAACAAATAATAAACACATGAAAAAATTAGCCACTGCAGCATTATTAATCGGGATTTTAGCATTGGGAGCCTGTGCTTCCAGTAAGCCTTGCCCAGCTTACGCCAAGGCGCCGGCTTCGCAGCAAGCAAATAGCTAAAAAAATACGCTGACTTAATAGTCAGCGTATTTTTTTATATCCTCTAGGCTAATCTCAGCCTCTCCTAGGATCACTAATCTCTCCACTACATTTCGCAGCTCTCGAATATTACCTGTCCAGGGATATTCCTGTAGTTTGGCCAAAGCTGCGTCACTTATACTTTTTCTAGCTCCGCCATTCTCTTGGGATATATCATCCAAAAACTTATTGACTAGCAAAGGAATATCCTCTTTTCTGTCTTTCAAAGCAGGCACTTGAATCAAAATCACACTCAATCTGTGATAGAGATCCTCCCTAAATTTATTTTCTTCTATCTCCTTTTTTAAATCCTTATTGGTAGCTGCTAACACCCGCACATCCACTTTGATATCCTTGTCAGATCCTACGCGATTGATCAGGTTTTCCTGTAAGGCCCGCAGTACTTTGGACTGGGCTGAGAGGGACATGTCACCTATTTCATCCAGGAAAAGAGTACCACCTTGGGCCTGTTCAAACTTCCCCTGACGCTGCTTATGTGCAGAAGTAAAAGCTCCCTTTTCATGACCAAAAAGTTCGCTTTCTATCAACTCGGAAGGGATAGCGGCACAGTTCACAGCTACAAAGGGCTGAGAGGATCGGTTGCTTTTAGCATGAACCCAGTGAGCGACCAGTTCTTTTCCGGTGCCATTTGGGCCGGTGATCAGGACCCTTGCGTCGGTAGGTGCTACTTTTTCTATGGTTTCCTTGACCTGATGTATGGCTGCAGATTCACCCACCATGTCGAGTTTTTTGGAAAGTTTCTTTTTTAGCACCTTGGTTTCAGAGACCAGGTTTTTCTTATCCAAAGCATTTCTAACGGTAAGCAAAAGCCTGTTCAGATCGGGAGGCTTTGGAATGAAGTCAAATGCCCCTTTTTTGGTGGCTTCCACAGCGGTTTCTATACTTCCGTGGGCGGAGATCATAATGAACTGTGGGGACTTATGAAGTTCCATGGCTTTTTCCAGAACTTCTATTCCGTCCATTTTCGGCATTTTTACATCACAGAGAACCAAATCGTAATCTTCTTCCTGAAGTTTTGCCAATCCTTCTTCCCCGTTTTGGGCCTCGGTGACATTGTATTTTTCGTATTCTAAAATTTCTCTTAACGTAGCCCGGATGACTTTTTCGTCATCGATAATCAGAATTTTTACCATAGTTTCAATATAAAATAAAAAAGTGCAAGTCTATAAGCCGGGTTCTGTATCCTTGGCTTTTCGGCCTCCGATTCTTGTCATTTATCTAGCCCCGACTTCACAATCGGGGTCCATCGATCTACCCATTCCGCATAAAAGCGAGCCACTTTTCTCGGAACTGAATCCGACGCGGAACCTATTTGATCTTTCAACCCATAAGGTTTGCCATGCTCCTGATGTCACCAGCAGGACGGTGGGCTCTTACCCCACCTTTTCACCCTTACCCTTCGACCAGCTCAGGGCTAGCCCCGAAGTCTAATGGCGGTATATTTTCTGTGGCACTAGCTGTAAACTGACCGTTTCCAGTCAGCCTCCTTCCCGTTAGGAAGTATGGCGCTCTATGTTGCCCGGACTTTCCTCCCCGATAGCCTCGAAATAATCGGGATCGGGACGACAAGACGACTTGCACTTTGCAAAGTACGGTAATTTCTAGTTATCAGTTTTGCTCTTTGTGTAAACAAAAGGAAAAATCAGAGGATGACATCTCAAATATCCAGAGGTAATAGGAGTACTCCTTTGCAGGGCAATGCTTACCTTTGTGCCCAAACGTAAAAAAGCATGATCATAGTAGGGGATACTGTACTTTCGGATGATATCAAGGAGAATTTTTTTGTCTGCGACCTAGAGGCTTGTAAGGGAGCCTGCTGTGTGGAAGGAGATGCAGGTGCTCCACTGGAGGATGAGGAAACCAAAATCATTGAGGATATTTATCCAATAGTCAAAGATTATATCACCGAGGAGGGAAGAAGAGTGATAGCTGAGCAGGGAACCTGGGTGATTGATAAGGATGGCGATAAGGGTACGCCTACCATTGGTGAAAACCGGGAATGCGCATACGCCCTGTATGATGAGCGTGGAATTCTAAAATGTGGAATAGAACAGGCTTACCTGGATGGAAAGATATCCTGGAAAAAGCCGATCAGCTGCCACATGTATCCCATACGCGTCACAAAATACGATCAGTTTGACGCGCTGAATTATGACCGCTGGCATATTTGTGACCCTGCATGCCAACTTGGCTCTAGCTTGAAAGTGCCTATCTACAAGTTTCTGAAGGATGCTTTGATACGCAAATATGGAGAAGCGTGGTACGCAGAATTAGTATCGGAAATAGAGGGGTGAAAGAATTTGTGATTTGAAATTTCAAACCTCAAATTTTTAATCTCCGTTTTGGATCTGGTAGTGCCTTAGTGGTTTTTCGCCCAGAAGGTGTTCTATGAAATAGTCCCAGCGCTTTTTAGTAAAGTAATCTCCATTGGTCCTTCCAAAACTATGATTTCGGCTCGGCCAAATGAATAAGTCAAAATCCTTTCCTGCATTAATCAGTGCTTCTGCCAGTTTATATGTAGCAGAAGGGTTCACATTTTCATCTATTCCCCCGTGGGCAAGAAGAAGGTGGCCTTTCAGGTTGGCTGCGCTGGTGACGTTGGATTGATTATGGTAAAATTCCCCGCTGGGATATCCCATGTACATTTCTGGCCACCATGCCTTTTCCATTCTGTGATCGTGGTCTCCTGCAGAAGCTACACCGACTTTGTAAAAATCCGGATGTAAAAGCATAGCTCGTCCGGCGTCGTATCCCCCCGCAGAATGACCGAAAATACCTACTCTGTCTATGTCCAGAAAATTGTTTTTGGAAGCCAACTCTTTGATCGCCAGTACATGATCTGTGGTTCCATTTCCCAGGTTATTGTAGGATACATCACGAAATGCTTTTCCTCTGCCAGAGGTACCTAATCCATCCACGGTCACTACCACAAACCCCAATTCAGCCATGGGTTGTTGTAAGCCAAATAACCCAGCTTTGAAGGTTTTCGGTGTGATCGCTGTATGAGGACCAGAATAGGTGTAATCTACTACAGGATAGTGCCTGCCTGAATCAAAGTCTGTAGGCAAATAGTATATGCCATAAATCTTAGTTTTACCATCCTTCGCCGTGGCTGTAAACTGTTTTGGGCTTTGATAGCCTCTCTCGAGCAGATTAGAAATGTCTGCTTTGGAAACCTCAAACAGAATTTTTCCGGTTTCTAATTCCCGTACAACAGAGGTGGTCGGTTGGTCCACAGTGGAATAATTATCGATGAAATATTCCTTTCCCTCAGAAAAACTTACTGAATGAAAGGCATTTTCTGGTGTAAGCAATACTAGGCCAGAACCATCAAAATTTACTTTGTAAACCTTTGAATAATAGGGGTTACCCGAATTTTCCTTTCCATTTGCTTCAAAATATATGACTTCATTTTCCTCATCTATTGTTATTATATTATTGACCTGGTATTCACCACTGGTGATTTGATTTACCAATTCCCCGGTGTTCCAATCGTAGCGATACAGATGGTTCCAACCTGATTTTTCGGTGCCCAATACGAACTGTCCGTTTTCCAGTCTTCTGAGGATGTTGTTAGTATTGATATGGGTGGGAGAGGTTTCTGCGTAGACTTTTCGGATTGCTTTCGAAGCAGCATCTATTTCTAGGATACTAAAACTTTTAAAGCCTCGCTGGATATAGGTGCCATTGAGAGATTTACTATCTGGACTCCAATTGAAATACATGCCTATGAAATGTGGGAGTGTCAAACTTGGAAACTTAGTCTCTTCCTTAGATTCTATTTCAAACAAAACCGGTGTATAATTCACGACAGTGCTGTCACCTGGCGATCCACGATAGTAGGAAAGCAGTTCGGGGCGAAATTTTGAATCTTGACTGAAATCCAACAAATACATCTTTTCGGCTAGGCGAAGATCTACGATTTGTGTTTGAAGGTATTTGGAATCCGGAGACCAGCGAGCTGTAAAATGATAGGGGCGTTCCCCATTTTCTCCGTGGATCATGTCCGACCAACCCCAGAAAGAGGCATATTCATAGTCTTTTTTACCATCAAAACTTAACTGCGTTTCTTCTCCAGTTTCCAGATTTTCTACAAAAAGATTAAAGTTGCGGGTGAAGGCTTTCCATTTTCCGTCTGGGGAAAGGGCATAATTCCGTTCAGGTCTTTCCTGGATTTTTTCTTTGGAAAGTGATTTCTCGGCAGAATTAAATTTCCATTTCTGATTGCTCCATTCAAATGTGATGAGCTCATTAGATTCTATTTGAATGGAATTGAAAGGCAAGGCGTCTGCAGTACTTTCCAGTCCGGATTTCTCACTTAAAAGTTCTGCTAATAGGGAATGATCAAAAGCTTCCTGTGTCTGCTGAGCATCCACATCTGTGATGAAAAATCGCTTTCCATTTTCTGTATACGTTTGATGCCAAAAGGCATTTTGACCTTTGATCCAGTGAGGGATTACTTCCAGATGGTAGATTTCTTTTTGGAGATTTCCACTCAAAAAATATTCAGCCTTATGGTAAGTTTCCTCCGTGACCTGGGCATATACTGCCGGGTAACAAATAGAGAATAGCAGAATTAATGAGGCTTTTCTGAAGGATTTGGAATAGGTAAATGGGAACATGATTTTCTAGGGCAACTTTGAAATTCAAGTTATTCCTAAAAAGACTAAGAAACACGCTTGGCATTGATAGATAGTGATGCTTTTTTGTTACCAATAGGTTTAACCAGCCGCATCGTAGGCTTTTTTAAGCCAGTCTAGGACTTCTTTGGAATACTGTTCTTCATGATTGACCACGATTCGATGCGTCACCATTCCGCTGGATTTGGTGTCGGGTAGGAGCAGCCCGCTGGGTACTTGTCCTTTCAGATTGATGCCTAGTTCATATCTGATTTTGGTAGCTGGCACGAGCATAGCAAACTGTTTTTTCCTGCGTACAGAGATGTAGGATTTCTTTGGTGCAAACTCGATGTCCTTGCCCATGGCTTCAATATCTGCCCTGAGTTTTCGATAGAGGGGTAAGAAATGCTCTTTGCCTTTGTACTGCTGCATGATCAGGTCATTTTCATCCGTAGCAGAGGCGGCATCTGATTTTAGGGTTTTATGCGCCACAAGGTTTGCAAATCCGTGGGTGAACTGATGGTTAGTTTTTAAAAATTTAAGGATGTCACCATGCTTTTGCAGCTTTTCCTTTCGTACTATACTGATCCAATCATCCAGACTCTTTCCGGTGTTTTTTTGCAGATTGTCTATCATGGTTTGACTTGCTTGATCCATGGTATTAGGGGTTGGTTTCGATTTCACAGAGAATAGGGAAATGGTCAGAACCTCTGATCAGGGAGTTTCTGACAGCCTGGATTTCCGGGCTGTCTTTTTCCAGATAAGGATTCCACACCTTGCCGGATTTGATTTGAAGTTTTTGACTGACCAGAATATGATCGATCAGTACATTGAGGCTGTCTCCGGTGATCCGGTCCGTATATCTGCTGGAGTTTGGAGTGTAGCCATAGCTGTTGAGTTTGGGTTTGGGCAAAGCAGATTTCAATACAAACTCCGGTTTCCAAAGGTCACCGAGCAGGATTTCTACGGCACTTTTGGAAAATTTATTTTCATAAAAGTCCATTTCAAACCCATCGTTGATATCTCCCATAACGATGACTTGCTGGTCTTTTTCCAAATACTCATCGCATCGCTCGCGTATGGACATGCATTCTGCAAATAGCTTCAGCCGATCCCGAGCTGATATTTGTTCAAATCGCGCATAGTCCACCATGTCAAAAATACCTTTGGATTTGGTGTGGGCTATGATTACCCGTGTGATGAATGCATCGTCAATTCCCAAGATACTAAGCTCCAAAGGTGGGCGGTAATGCTTGTACTGTTCCTTGATCAGACGATTGGTGGTGTCCTGCAAAAAAGGTTCGTCAAATCGCCTACCTGCCTTAGTCTCCGGAGTAAACAAAACACGGATTTTATCAGGGTTGTAAATAGCGCAGAGCTCTTGCTGACCAGGAGAGGGGAAGCCATGGATTCCTTTGAAGTTAGCGCCCGGTAGATAGGTCTGAGTCCAAACCTCCATTTGGTGGGAAGCCGTTTTGGAGCCGTCCACCAGGGTATTAGGTCCTTCTACTATACCTAGAAAATCCGGTTCCATGGCTTGAATCACTTCTGCCAGGTGAAGACTTTTCGCATGTTCTTTTCCAGATGTTTTAGGAATGCCATTAGCATCAAATAGATCACGCATCCACTCCACATTGTACACACCAATTTTCAGAATCATAAAAATATAGGTTAAATAAAAAGCAACCTCAATTTACAATTTTCCTTCACATGTCTTACAAACAAGTGTTTACACTTTGATGTAAATTTTCCTCTTATCCATCCACAGCCCGATCAGCCAAATGAGTAGCATGTAACTGAAAGCAAAGAGAAAGGATGCTGTTTTTGGCGCAAGCCAGCTGGTAAAGAAACTGGAATAAATAAAGCCTTTCAAGCTGGTTTCTCCCACAGGGATCATGTAGAAAAGTGTTATCACTAACCCGGAATGTACATAAAGGATAAGTGGATTTCTCCCAAATACTTCAAAGAAATAAGTCCATCCTCTCCAGTTTTTGATTTCAATCGCTGCTATCAACACACCGATCAAGAGCATATCTATACCCACAGTGAGGAGCACATAAGAGCTGGTCCAGATTTTTTTATTGATAGGGAAAAATATGTCCCAGATATAGGCCAATACGATTAAAATCAAACCCCCAACCAAAAGTCTTTTGATTGTTTCTATGGTGTTGCCAAAGTTCTGGATCATTTTGCCGACCAAATACCCGGCTATGACATTGACTATACCGGGCAAGGTGCTGAGAATACCCTCCGGGTCAAAAGGAATTCCTTCTCCACCGTACATTCTTTCTGCTCCGATCACTGCCAGGTCAAGTTTGATTGCTGCATTGCCGGTCAGGCCATAAGGATCTGTAGAATCACCAAAAATGTACATGATCAGCCAATACCCAAAAAGGGCAAGACCACTGAAGATCCAAGCGCCTCTGATCCCTCCATAATACAGCACCACAGCACCAAAGAAATAACATAAGGCTATGCGCTGTAGTACCCCAAATAATCTAACCTGCGTAAAATCTATCAGAGAAATCGCACCTGAATCTGTAGTCTCATAGAAAGGGAAAGCGTTTAAAAGCCAGCCTATCAGGAAGATCAGGAGTGTTCTCTTGCCCACTTTTTTGAAGAAATCTCCTGGGCTCATCTGTTGTAGCTTTTTCATGGAAAAGCTCATGGCATTACCCACTACAAATAGAAAAGTGGGAAAAACCAGATCTGTAGGCGTGAATCCATGCCATTTGGCATGGGCGAGCGGAGCAAAAAGATTACTCCAGTCTCCAGCTGTGTTCACTACAATCATAAATGCAATGGTCAATCCACGCAATACGTCTAAGGCCAGGTATCGATTATTCAGGCCTGGAGAAATCACATTTTGAGTCATTTTAAGGTTGGGGGGATGGGATTTAAAGATTGGGTTTTCGGTAGGCTTAAGATAAAATATTATCTTGTTCTTTACCTTAAAACTTACTTTTTATACTCGTAAAAATCTCCATGGAAATGAAAAAAATAGCAATTGATGATTTTAAAGTAACCGGAACCATAAGCCTGAAAGATATTCCCACCGCCCTGGACCTGGAGGCTTCGGAAAAGAAAAAGGCTAAAGCGCTTAATAAACTTAGAGAAAAGCTGAGCGATCATCAGGACACTATGTATGCTCATAACAAATACAGCGTATTGATTTGCCTGCAGGGCATGGATACAGCGGGTAAGGATAGCCTGATCCGTGAGGTTTTCAAGGAATTCAATCCTCGTGGGGTGGTAGTCCATAGTTTCAAAACACCTAGCACTTTAGAATTAGAACATGGATTTCTTTGGAGGCATTATATCCGCCTTCCTGAACGCGGTAAATATGCGGTTTTCAATAGAACCCATTACGAAAATGTATTGGTAACCCGAGTTCATCCCGTATATATTTTGGGAGAAAATATTCCTGGAATTGACACTGTAGATGATATTAAGGAGGGATTTTGGGAAAAGCGCTTCGAGCAAATCAACAATTTCGAAAAGGAAATCAGCGAAAACGGTACCATTATCCTGAAGTTCTTTTTGCACCTGGGCAAGGAGGAGCAAAGACATAGACTTTTGAGAAGGTTAAATAAGGAAAAGCATAACTGGAAATTTTCCCCGGGAGATCTCAAAGAGCGGGAGCGCTGGGATGACTATCAGCGATGCTATGAGGAAGCGATCAATAAAACCTCAAAACCTCACGCACCTTGGTTTATTATCCCTTCCGACAACAAGGAAACGGCTAGAGTGCTGGTGGCCAAAGCAATTTTAGAGAAAGTGAAAGAGCTTAAAGCTATACAGGAACCCCAGTTGGATGATGAGGTGAAAAGGAATATTGAGATGTATAAGGAGATCCTGAGCAAGCCGGAAAACTAGACCTATTTATTCAGGATCACCTCGTCTACAAAGACCCATCCTTTATCGCCTGCATTGGGATGCCATTTTGGTAGTCTAGAGAGTGGTCTGACTGTTATTCTAAGTTTTTCAAAATCCGGATCGTCTATACGGAGCGTAATCATTTCGCTTCGCGCTGTTTTGGTTTCATTGGGCATTTCAGGTGATGCTTGGGATAGTAGTCTCCAAACCCCTTCAGAGAAGCCTTGTATCTCCACACTTTCCGGAGGGAAAATGTGAGGAGACTCATGATAAAGTAAACTTAGCGATACTTCACTGGGCTGCTTTCCTTCTTCTAGATCAAGTGTCAGTACCATAGGATCATCCTGATAGCCTAGCCATTTCTGGCTAAAATTGCTGTTCAATCCTTTCTCTAAATCAAAAAGGGTAGCTGCTCCAGCTGCGCTATACTTTTCTGCAGGCTGGAATTGCAGGCTATAGGATTTGGGTTGAATTCCAGCATGAATGAATACAGATTTGGCAGTTTCAGAACCTACCCATTCCTTCGCAAAAGCCCGGGCGTTAATTTTACCGGTTTGATTCACAAAGATCGGCTGGGAATAAACAGCACTCTGAAGGCTATCCGGTTCTGTACCATCTAAAGTATATCTGATTTGAGCCGTTTTGATAGGGTGGGATAACTCGATTTTTAGGCTATCCGTGTAGATGGTTTTTTCTTGCTTAATAATGGGAGCGTTCAATTCGTAAGTGATGCCTTTGCCATCGAAGCCAAAGTCAATGGTTGTTTCTGGTAGTGATTCCTGAATGAAATCCTGATCGGAACTGTCCAATCCGGTATTCCATAGGTATAACTTTTTCAGGTTTTTCATTTGTGCCAAAGCCGCTAAGGATTCCTTTGAAACTTCGTTGCCAGAGATAGCCAATACTTCTAAAGATTCCAGTTTGGAGATCAGTGATAGCTGCTTTGGAGTCAAATCAGTGAAGTTGAGTTGCAATTCTTCCAGGTTGGGAAAGTTGATCAAAAAGTTCAAATCTACTTCTGCCAAGGGCATTTTATTTAGATTTAAAAGCACGAGCTGCTCTTTGATTTGCTTGAGATCAGCAAGTGATTCTGGCTGAAAGGCTGAGATCCCGAAATAGGATACTTCCAGAGCAGGAGATTCCGGGTATTTAGGGCTTACCGTTCTGAAGGCATTATTCAGATCAGCAATGTCCTGATCAGCAGCTGGGTCGAAATTGTAACTTTTATTTGTTTCAAATTTAATTGAGGTCAATTTGAAAAGTTCGGTGTCCGGAGAAAGCTCCACCACCTTTTGCTCAAAGTCAGCCCCTGAAGCCACCCATGCGCTCAAAATCTCTTTTTCCTCCTCGCTCAGCTGAGCCTTGTTTTTGGGTGGCATGTGTTCTTCTTCTTCCAGTGGAAGGTTTATCCGCTCGATGAGTAGGGATTCATGTAGCTTTCCTTCGACTACGAATGGGCCTGATTTCCCACCTTTTTTTATCCCGTCCAAATGATCCAGACGTAGTTCTCCTTTGATCTTGCCTTCCTTGTGACATGAGATGCACTTGGCTTCCAAAATAGGCCGAATCACGTGGGGATAGAGTTCTGCATCTGAAAGAGCTATCTTCTCTTCTTGCTTTTTTAAAATTGGTGACAAAAGGTAATTCTCCCCATGGGTCAAATCTGCTCCCCAATGTCCGGTTAGAATTATTGTCATGGCCAACACTAGGCTTCCAACTTTAAGTAGGGACTGTTTTTTCGATCGTATAAAATAGAGTAGGGTACAACCTGTAAAAAGCAGAATTCCTCCCCATTTGTGCCAGGTAAGTAAATCCCCTGAATAGTCTTCCTGTGCCAAAATCAATCCCAGAATAACTGTGATGCCTGCAAAGTTACACCCAGTCAAATAGAATAGCTCTATGACTTCCTTGACTTCAGGTTTTCTTTCTACATCTGGAAGCCATATAAACAGCATGCCAACTAGTAAAAGGACAATGGGAAAATGCAGGATCAGAGGATGAGCCCGTCCTATGACTTGTATCCATTGAGGAGTATATAAAGCCTCACCTCCTAAAGTGAAAATAAAGACCAAGCCTATCCAGGCAAAGAGCAGATTTTCCAGGATTGACCTGAGCTTTGATAGCGTAATCATAAACCAATCAAGCAATTAAATCTTTTACAACCTTTCCGGAAACGTCCGTCAGTCTATACCTTCTTCCCAAATGCTTGTAGGTCATTCGTTCGTGGTCAATTCCCATCAGATGCAAAACAGTGGCCTGGAAATCATGCACATGCACCGGGTTTTCGGTAATGTTATACCCGAATTCATCAGTTTCTCCATAGACCATTCCAGACTTCACTCCACCACCTGCCATCCAAATAGAGAATGCTCTGGGATGATGGTCACGACCGTAATTATCCACTACCATTTTGCCTTGGCAATAGTTCGTTCTGCCAAATTCTCCGCCCCAGATCACCAACGTTTCGTCCAATAGACCACGTTGTTTCAAATCTGTAATCAATGCAGCTGAAGCCTGGTCCACATCTTCAGCTTGCAGTTTCATCTCATTTGGAAGGTTGCCATGCTGGTCCCAGCCTTGGTGGTAGAGCTGCACAAAGCGCACCCCACTTTCTGAAAGCTTTCTGGCCAAAAGACAATTGGCAGCATAGGTCCCCGGAACCAAACAGTCCGGACCATAGAGTTTAATGATACTTTCTGGTTCTTTGGAGACATCCGTCATTTCCGGCACAGCCGTCTGCATGCGGTAAGCCATTTCGTATTGCTGGACTTTGGCTGCTATTTCAGGGTCATTGAACTGCTTCAGATTCAACTCATTCATCGCCGCGATCTGGTC
Source organism: Algoriphagus sp. TR-M9 (assembly GCF_027594545.1). Lineage (NCBI taxonomy): Bacteria > Pseudomonadati > Bacteroidota > Cytophagia > Cytophagales > Cyclobacteriaceae > Algoriphagus > Algoriphagus halophytocola. Next base: position 1,838,428 of record NZ_CP115160.1, read on the forward strand.
AATCATTTTTCTTCGTTCACCCCGGCTCATCGACTCTGGATCCTTCAGGTAGAGCACAGGGTCTTCTGAATTGGAAAACTGCACTCCCTGATGTGTAGCATCTAGGAAGCCGTTGCTCCAAAGCTTGGAGTACACACCTTGCCCATTTCCTCTTCCTCGGCTGAGCAACACAGAAAAGGCTGGAAGATTGCTGTTTTCGCTCCCTAGTCCATAGCTGAGCCAGGAGCCCATACTCGGGCGATTCCCCACCTGCGCACCTGTCTGAAAAAAGGTCAAAGCTGGGTCATGATTTATGGCATCTGTATGCATGGATTTGACTATGCAGATGTCATCCACGATTTTGGAGGTGTGTGGAAAGGCATCTGAAATCCAGGCCCGGGACTCACCATATTGGTTAAATTTATAATAAGATCCCACTAGAGGAAAGGAAGATTGACCAGCGGTCATTCCTGTCAATCGCTGCCCTCCACGAATAGACTCTGGAAGTTCTTCCCCCATTCTTTTATTCAAAAGGGGTTTGTAATCAAAGGATTCCAGCTGGCTGGGAGCTCCATTTTGGAATAGGTATATGATTCTTTTGGCTTTGGGCGCAAAGTGCGGCAAAGCGCTCATCATGGCTTCCTCTGCCTCGGATTTGCCTGAGAATAGGTCAGGAACCAAGAGGGAACCAAGGGCTAAGCTGCCCACTCCAAGACTAAGTTTGGAAAGGAATTTTCTCCTGTTGTTGTTCAGACCCTGTTCTAATATTTCTTTTTCCATGCTTAACTCTTGGTAATGGTTTCTTCCAGGTTATACATACTCACTATGACCTGCATCATGGCGGCAGTTTTGGAGTTGATGTCTTTTTCTTCCAGCGGGTATTCTCCCACTTCCAAAGCGGCTTTCACTTGATCAGTATGTTCCTGAAAACGATACAACTGGTCTTCATAATAGGCAGTCAGAATATCACTTTCTTTTTCAGTAATATTTCTGCAAAGGATTCTTTTGAAGGCTGCTGCCAAAGCGGCTTTCTCTGTTTGATGATCAGCTAATACCTTGCTGGCTAAAACTCTGGAAGCTTCCAGGACCATGGGATCATTCATCATCACCAATGCCTGCAAAGGCGTGTTGGTTCTAGTTCTTCCTACTTCACACCTATCTCTATTACTGGAGTCAAAAATGATGGCTTTCGGAGGCGGTACGGTAAGTTTGATGAAATTATATAAACCTCTTCGATAGAGCTTATCGCCTTTGTCCTGCTGGTAAGTGGCTAATTCTCCTCTGCCAGATGAAGCTGCTTCCCAAATCCCTTCTGGCATATATGGTTTTACGCTAGGACCTCCCAGCTTCCGTACCAGCAGTCCACTGGAAGCGAGCACCAGATCTTGGATATTTTCCGCAGGAAGTCTAAGTCTGGATGCCCTTGATAGGTATAAATTCTCCGGATCTACCTTCAAATGTTTTTGCTTTATTCTCGCTGATTGTCTGTAAGTCGAGGAGCTCATAATTTGCTTCAAGAGACGTTTAATATTCCAGCCATTTTCCATAAAATCCACCGCCAGCCAGTCCAGAAGCTCAGGGTGGGTGGGTAGATCCCCTTGCATTCCAAAATCCCCGGCTGACTTGACTATGCCTTGTCCAAAAACCTCCTGCCACATCAAATTCACAAAAACACGGGCAGTCAAAGGGTTTTCCTTAGCTGTCATCCATTTGGCCAGACCAAGTCTGTTTTTTTCTATATCCTCAGGAAATTCCATTATGGAAGCCGGTGTAGAGGGTTCCACTTCGGTAGTAGGTGCATCATAAACCCCACGATCTAAGATGTAGGTGGGTCGTGCTTCTTCCAGCTCTCCCATCACTGAAATGCTGAGTTTACTGCTATCAGCATAATTAATAAAATCCAGCACACCGCTTAGATCTTTTTGGTCTACCCAAAGGATCGGAGTTTTAGCAGGTTTGGAAACACTTACATCTCCCTCATAGCCTTTTTCTGGGGTATTGTTGAAAAATGCAAACATCTCAAAGTACTCCTTCTGGGAGAAGGGGTCATATTTATGATCATGGCATTGCGCGCACTCCATAGTGATTCCCAGTAGCCCTTTGCTCACCGTATTGGTTTTGTCCAGCACATATTCGATCCTGTATTCCTCGTCTATGACTCCGCCTTCTTCAGTGTATTTATGGTTTCTGTTGAAAGCCGTGGCTAGAATCTGTTCTTTATTGGCATCGGGAAGAAGATCTCCGGCGAGCTGCCAGGTGATGAACTGATCGTATGGCATGTTTTGGTTGAAAGCATGAATGACCCAGTCACGGTAAGGCCACTGGGTACGGATATTGTCATCTTGGTATCCGTAGCTGTCCGAATACCGGGAAATATCCATCCAAAGAATGGCCATTTTTTCCCCAAAACCCGGATCAGCCATCAGCCCATCCAGTAGGTTTTCATAGGACTCATCCCCGTTAAAATCCCCATACTTGTCCAATAACTCCGGGCTAGGAGGCAGGCCTGTCAGGTCTAAACTCGCTCTTTTGATCAGTTCATGCGGTTCTGCTTCAGGATTAGGTTCCAAACCTTTACTTTGCATCTTTTTCAGTATAAACTGATCGATTTCGTTGGTTGCCCAATCACCTACGGAAGGAGGGCTGGATTTTTCAGGTTTTACAAAAGCCCAATGCGGTTCATATTTGGCCCCTTCTGCTATCCAGACCTTGATCAGGTTAATTTCTCCTTCGGTGAGCGCCAAGTTTGACTCTGGAGGAGGCATAAGTTCGCCGGGGTCTTCAGAAGTGATTCTATGATAAACAGTAGACTCTTCCAGGCTTCCAGGTTTGATCACGTATTGATCAGGATCCTCCTTCAAAGCCGCATAAGCACCTGCTTCTGTATCCAAGCGAAGGTCTGCTTCCCGCTTATTGGCATCTGGCCCATGGCAAACGAAGCATTTGTCAGAAAGAATGGGGCGTATGTGAAAATTGTAACTGATCTGCTCAGTTTCAGCTAAGGTTATTTCTTGGCTTTGCTCATGAGAGCAACTTGCCAGTATGGCGCAGATCAGTAGAAGCCGGATTGTTTTAGAAATGGACATTTTGGGTCGTGTACTTAGCTGTTTGTATGATAACCTAGTCAAAAAAAGCTAATAATCCATACTGAATCCCTGTTAAATTTCTGATTTATTTGATAAAAGTAAAAATAGCTTATGTGAAAAAATGCATGAACCATATAATCTTTTGTAAAAAGTAGAATAAACGAAGCTAGGTATTATTTCTTTCTAGCAGGTGCAATAGAAAGCAGTCTATCCTTTAAACTCTAAGTTGGTTGGTGTAATCAAATTGGTTCTGATAGCCTATGAAAACAAAAAAAAGCTACTCAACCGAGTAGCTTTTGAAGATTAGATTTGATAGTGAATTTTATCCTTTGATCACGGAGAAATCAAAATCATCCAAGAATTTGGTAGTGAAATCACCATCCTTGAACTGTTCGTTTTCTAATAGTGCGATATGGAAAGGTATAGTCGTCTTGATCCCGTCGATTACAAATTCCTCAAGTGCCCGTTTCATTCTCACGATCACTTCCTCCCGTGATTGTCCACTGACAATCAGTTTGGCAATCATGGAATCATAGTTTGGCGGAATCATGTAGCCTGCATACACATGGGAATCCACTCTTACTCCTCGACCCCCTGGGATGTGGAGATTGTTGATTTTTCCCGGGCTAGGTCGGAAACCGTTCGCTGGATCTTCTGCATTGATTCTGCACTCCATTGCATAAAGCTTTGGATAATAGTTTCTTCCCGAAATGGGGTCTCCGGCAGCTACTTTGATTTGTTCTTTAATCAAATCAAAATCAGTAACTTCTTCGGTAATGGGGTGCTCGACCTGGATACGGGTATTCATTTCCATGAAGTAGAAATTTCTATGCTTATCCACCAGAAATTCGATAGTTCCGGCTCCCTCATAGCCTATGGCCTCAGCGCCTTTGATGGCTGCTTTGCCCATAGCTTCTCTCAGGTCATCTGTAATGAATGGAGATGGGGTTTCTTCGACTAACTTCTGGTGTCTTCTCTGGATGGAGCAGTCTCGCTCAGATAGATGACAAGCTTTGCCGGTGCTATCTCCGATTACCTGGATTTCTATGTGTCTTGGTTCTTCTACGAATTTCTCCAGATAAAGCCCGTCATTTCCAAAGGCTGCACCTGATTCCATTCGGGCATCATCCCAAGCTTTTTTGAAACCAGCTTCTTCCTTTACGATACGCATGCCGCGTCCTCCGCCACCTGCGGTAGCTTTCAGGATGATTGGATACCCCATTTCATTGGCAAGTTTTACGCCTTGTTCCATGGATTCCAAGATACCTTCAGAACCCGGAATGGTAGGCACTCCTGCCGCTTTCATAGTGGCTTTTGCAGTGGCTTTGTCTCCCATACGGTCGATCATGTCTGCACTGGCACCTATAAATTTAATCCCGTATTCTTCACAGATTTTGGAAAATTCCGCATTCTCCGAGAGGAATCCGTAGCCCGGGTGAATGGCATCTGCATTGGTGATTTCGGCTGCTGCGATTATTCTGGGGATATTTAGGTAGGAATCTCTGCTGGGTGCAGGTCCTATGCAGACTGCTTCATCAGCAAATCTGACATGCAAACTATCTTTGTCTGCTGTAGAGTAAACCGCTACCGTTTGAATCCCCATTTCCTTGCAGGTACGGATGATTCTCAGTGCGATTTCCCCTCTATTGGCAATCAGTATTTTATTGAACACAACTATTTTACTTTTAGTGAAAAATTAACCAGCTGGATCCACTAGGAAAAGTGGCTGATCGTATTCTACTGGGGTAGAGTTGCTTACCAAGACTTTGACGATTTTACCGGAGATTTCAGACTCGATCTCGTTAAAAAGCTTCATGGCTTCAATGATACAAACTGTTTGGCCTGCTTTGATGCTATCTCCCTCAGTCACAAATGGATCTGCGTCTGGATTTGCAGTCATGTAGAATGTGCCTATCATAGGCGATTTGATTTCTACTAAGTTGCTGGAAGCTGCTGCTTCTGGTGCAGGCGCTGGAGCAGGATTAGGAGCTGCTGCCGGAGCTGGCGCGGCGGCTGCAGCTGGGGCAGGTGCAGGAGCTGCTTCCACTACTTTCGATGCCGGTGAGTCTTTTTTGATGGAAAGTTCAAACTCATCAGTCTTGATTTTAACTTCTGCCAAACCAGAATTGGAGATATAATCTATCAATTCCTGAATCTCTTTTGCTTTCATAAGTTTCTTATTTTAAGGTGCCTTCAGGCAATTATGTTAGTTATATAAAAGGGAAAGCTGAGTAATTTAAGAAAATCGCTCAGCTTACCTACTTATTTTACTCTTTCGGAATAGGATCCATCGCGGGTGTCCACTTTGATCAGAATGTCCTGCTCTACAAAAAGCGGAACCATTACTGTAGCTCCGGTTTCCACGGTAGCGGGCTTAAGCGCGTTGGTAGCAGTGTCTCCTTTGATGCCCGGCTCGGTGTAAGTAATCATCAGTTCCACAAATGGCGGAAGCTCCACAGCTAGCGGAGTTTCTGTTTCGTCATGGATCAAAATATCACAAAGTTGCCCTTCTTTCATGAGATCTGCTCGCTCGATCAGTTTCTCTTCGATTAGGATCTGTTCAAAAGTGGTGGTGTCCATGAAGTTGTACCCCATGTCGTCCTTATAGATGAACTGATGTGGTCTTTTTTCTACGCGGGCAGTTTCTACTTTTTCTCCTGCACTGAATGTTTTGTCTAGGGTTTTGCCAGAGGTAATTCCTTTAAGTTTGGTTCTGACGAATGCTGGGCCTTTGCCTGGCTTAACGTGCTGAAACTCTACGATGGAATAAATGTCATTATTCATCACCAGACAGAGTCCATTTTTAAAATCTGAAGTACTAGCCATTATGTATTTATGTTCAGTTTTTTAATTATTTCGGATCAATAGCCCACTTCAGGTAGATAGCCCCCCAAGTAAAGCCCCCGCCAAAGGCAGCCATGATAAGATTGTCTCCTTTTTTAAGTTGCTTTTCGTAGTCCCAAAGGCAAAGCGGAATGGTAGCTGCGGTAGTGTTGCCATATTTTTCAATATTCATCATTACCTTGTCAAAACCAATTCCCATGCGATTTGCTGTGGCATCAATGATTCTTTTATTGGCCTGATGTGGTACTAGCCAGGCGACATCGTCGCCTACCAATCCATTTCTCTCCATGATCTCAGCACTTACGTCTGCCATTTTAGTCACGGCAAATTTAAATACGGTTGATCCTTCCTGGTAAGCATAATGCTCTTTGGCTTCAAGTGTAGCCTGGGAAGCTGGTTTCTGACTGCCCCCCGCTTTCATATGTAGGTAAGGAGCACCTGATCCGTCAGCCCTGAGGATGGCGTCCATAATCCCTGTTTCTTCTGTAGTAGGCTCCAATAATACTGCACCAGCTCCATCACCAAATAAAATGCAGGTGGTACGGTCTTCATAATTCACGATGGAGGACATTTTATCTGCGCCTACCACGATTACTTTCTTATGTGTTCCGGTCTGGATGAACTGGCTGCCCATCTGTAGTGCATAAAGAAAACCGGAGCAAGCCGCGCCTATATCGAAACTATAGCTGTTTTTAGCCCCTACCAAATCGGCTATGAGATTGCCGGTGGCGGGGAATGGCATGTCTGGGGTGACAGTGGCACAGATGATCAAATCTATGTCTAAGGGATCTGTATCTGTTTTTTCCAAAAGTCCTCGTACAGCTTCAGCACCCAGTACTGAGGTTCCTTGGTTTTCTCCTTTTAAAATTCTTCTTTCTTTGATTCCGGTTCTGGAGACTATCCATTCGTCATTAGTCTCGACCAGCTTTTCAAGCTCTTTGTTTGTCAACCTGTATTCCGGAACGTATCCTTGGATTCCGGTGATCATGGCTCTGAGTTTGTCCATTCTGTTGGGTTTAAGTAGAGCGTATCACTAATGACCTGCTCTTACTGTATGATATGGATGTGTTGTATCCTGTAAGGAAGGCAAAAATATTATAATTGTCAGTCTCCACCAAAACATTTCCATCATTGGAACACATTGTCTGTAGCTGGCGAGGGAAAAGGGCAGGGGTTAAAATATAATTTGATTATCCGCAATGATGCCAGTAGTTAAAGAATGTGGCTGGATAGTAGGGGATAATCGTCCACCGACGACAGCCCACTGCCCACAGCACGTAGAAAGAAGCCTTAACCCCTAATTTCTCTCGCTACTGGTAAGAAAGCGGATATACATAAAATAAAAAATCCACTCGCTATGAACGAATGGATTTAGTATTGAAATGGCTGATTTTATTAAGCCAGGATTTCTTTTTCGATGATTACTTGTCCTTTATAGTACAATTTACCGTCCAACCAGAAAGCTCTGTGTGGTAGGTGCATTTCTCCAGTAGTAGGACATTTAGCCAAACCAGGAGCCTCTAACTTGTAATGAGTTCTTCTTTTGTCTCTTCTGGTTTTCGAAATTTTTCGTTTAGGATGTGCCATTTTATGCGTGGTTTATGATTATTCCTTGTTTTTTAACTTTTTTAATAATTCCCATCTGGGATCGATTACTTCACTATTATCCTCGGAATCTGAGTCTGGATCTTTTTCAAAGTCATCTTCACCATCTATATAAGCGTAGATTCCTTCTCCTTCATACTCCTCGTCATCCATTTCATTCCTGTAATCAGGATGTATTTTCTTTGCTGGTAAGCCAAGCAAAATGAATTCATATATCAACTGTGCTACATTGATCTTAGGGGTGTCCCTGGTGATCATGTATACGTCTTCATTGATTTCCTTTTCCTCAGCGCCATACTTATAGATCATCTGTTCATGTAGATCCAATGGCTGCTGAAAAGGCTCCAGGCTTCTATCGCAGGTAAGTGTAACCTCTCCTGCAATATGAAAGTCCATTTCAATCAAATTTGCTCCTTTGTTCATCTTGACCCGTACGGCCAAGTTTCCTTTTCTGACTAGTTCGTTGTCTTCAAAGTGTTGAAAAAACGAATCGTCAATTTCGAAGTCTATCTCGTGGATGCCTTCGACGAACTTAATGACCTCAATATCAAATGTTCTCCAGAATTTCACGATACCTCCTCTCGATTTAAGTCCGCAAATTTAGGGAATAATTGTAGAAGGATGAAAGAGTTTGTAAAATATTCTTTGGTTTATTTCGCAAATCTCTGAGCTTCCTCCGATTAATCATCCGAATCCTGCGGGTTGTGTTGTTGAATTATGTCTGCTGCCAAGAAAATGGCGGCTCTCATGGAGCCTTCATCGGCGATGTTTTTGCCTGCAATATTATAGGCTGTGCCATGATCTGGCGATGTTCTGATTACGGGTAAGCCCGCTGTGAAGTTTACTCCAGTGCTGAATGCCATGGACTTGAAGGGAACCAATCCCTGATCGTGGTACATGGCCAGTACGCCATCAAATTTAGTCTGGTGCGCCATTCCGAAAAACCCGTCAGCCGGGTATGGACCGAAAACCATTTTGTTCTGATCTTTTAAGGAATGAATGGCTGGCTTGATGATTTGCTCTTCTTCTTCACCCAATAGTCCATCTTCTCCTGCATGTGGATTCAGTCCCAAAATAGCCACCTTTGGTTTAGTGATTCCAAAGTCCTTTTTGAGCGTCTCCAGAAGGATTTTTGCTTTGCGTACGATTCTTTCTTGGGTGACGTTTTCCGGTACTTTTGAGAGTGGTACATGTCCAGTTACCAATCCTACTCGAAGCTGCTCACTCACCATCAGCATCAGGCTGTCTTTTGCGTCCACTGCATTAGTGATGTATTCGGTATGCCCAACAAAAGGTAATTCCGGGGTGTTCACATTGTTTTTGTTTAGAGGGGCAGTGACCAAAGCTTGGATTTTACCTTCTTTCAGATCTTGAACTGCGGTCTCTAAAGACTTCAATGCAAATTTTCCTGCTTCTTGGGTTTCTACACCAGGGATGATTTCAGGACATTCCTCCGTGATATTGATGACGTTGATGCGCTTATGCTGGATTTCGTCGAGGTTTCTGATCTGGGCAAAATTGAAATCTTCCAGCTCCAACTGTTTCCTATAGAAAGTCAGGGCTTTACCATGAGCATAAATCAGTGGGGTAAAAGTTTTATAGGTTCTGTTGTCCAGCAGGGCTTTCATGGTGACTTCTACACCTATGCCGTTGAGGTCGCCTATACTGATACCTATAATGGGTTTGATCTTTCTATGATTCATATGGAATGTAAAATGGATTTGTCAGCTTGCTTGTGCATTGCTCAAGGATCTGGCTAGTCCTTTAGGAATATTGTCTTAATTTTAGGCTGCAATTTATAAAAATTTATCAGAGCTAACCGATGGAAAAGGTCAAAGCCAAGAAACACTTGGGACAACATTTTTTGACCGATTTGAGTATTGCGGAGCAAATAGCTCAAGCGGTCAAAGGACATATGGAGGTGAAGAAAGTCCTTGAGATCGGGCCGGGGATGGGAGTGCTCACTGATTTTCTGCTGGAGGGTGAATTGGAACTTTATCTCATAGATATTGACAAAGAGTCAGTTGCCTATCTCCATAAGAAATACCCCACCTTGAACGAGCAGATTATAGCGGGAGATTTTCTCAAAATGAATTTGGAAGAGTTGTTTGCAGAAAAGTTTGCCATAGCCGGTAATTTTCCATATAACATTTCCAGTCAGATTTTCTTCAAAATACTAGAAGTGAAAAACCAGGTGAGCGAGGTCGTCTGTATGCTTCAGAAAGAGGTGGCCGAGCGGATTGCCTCACCGAAAGGGAACAAATCTTACGGTATCTTATCGGTATTGCTTCAGGCCTATTACGATATAGAGTACCTTTTTACTGTTCCTCCCCATGTGTTTGACCCTCCACCTAAGGTGAACTCTGGAGTAATCCGACTGACTAGGAATTCGGTGGATAAGTTGGACTGTGACGAAAAGTTGTTTACCAAAGTGGTGAAAGCCGGTTTTGGTAATCGACGGAAAACCTTGAGAAACTGCCTGAAGCCTTTTAACCTGCCGGCGGAATTTAATTCCCATCCTATTTTGGATCAGCGAGCAGAGCAATTGGAGGTGGCCGATTTTATATTTTTGACCCAAACAATAGAAGCTTCCCGTGGAAATCATTAAGCAGTTTGAACTTTCGAAAGAATACTTAGAAAGCGTACGTCTGGCCATAGAGGCCCAGGATATAGATTTCATCCGGGAGTCCATGGACGGGGTCAATGTGGCAGATATAGCGGCATTGCTCGATGAGCTTTCCATGGAGGAGTCCATCTATGTGCTTCGGGTATTGGATGGGCAGCTTGCCGCAGATATTATTATTGAGCTGGAAGCCACCAACCAACACCGGGTTCTGAAAGAGCTGGAAGTACAGGAAATGGCCAGCTTGATTGAGTTAATGGACTCAGATGACGGGGCAGATATTTTGAACCTTTTTCTGGAAAGGGAAAGGGAAGATATCATCAGTCACTTTCAGGACAAGCTCAAGTCTGATCAGATTCTGGAACTGCTCCGCTACGATGAGGATACAGCCGGGGGGATCATGGCCAAAGAATATATCCGAGCCAATAAAAACTGGAATGTTGTCCAGACCATCAACGAGATTAGACGTCAAGCGGAGAATGTCAATAAGATCTTCTCCATTTTCGTAGTGGACAATAAGCAACAGCTCCTTGGTTTGGTATCCTTGAAGCGGATCATTTTGGCATCAGAAAACACCAAGATTGAAGATATCTATGAAGAAGAAGTGATCTCAGTGCCCACGCATATGGATCAGGAGGAGGTAGCTGAGATCATGCGTAAATATGACCTGGAGTCAGTGCCGGTGATCAATGCAAAAAACAAATTAGTAGGTCGTATCACAGTAGATGATATTTTAGATGTCATCCGTGAGGAGGCAGAAGAGGACATGCAGGCCATGACCGGTATCTCTGATACGGTGGACGAATATGACAGCGTGGTCAAGCTCAGCAAAGCGAGACTTCCCTGGCTTTTGATTGGGATTTGCGGCGGATTGTTGGGGGCGGGTTTCATAGGTTTTTTTGAAGAGGGACTTAGCAAAGTGACCGCCTTGGCGTTTTTTATTCCCTTGATCACGGCTACTGGTGGAAATGTAGGGATTCAGTCTTCCTCCATAGTAGTTCAATCTCTGGCCAACAAATCCATCTTTGATGACTCACTGGGCAAAAGGTTTCTGAAAGTGCTTTTGGTAGCTATTCTAAATGGGTTGATTCTGGCCACATTTGTTTTTGGGGTGGTAGTATTGCTTTACCATAGTGATGTGGCCTTTGCGCTGGTCGTTTCCATTGCTTTGTTTTCAGTGGTTCTTCTCTCCTCATTCATGGGTACGATTACCCCTATTGTGTTGGATAAGTTTGGGATCAACCCGGCTTTAGCCTCCGGGCCTTTTATCACCACAGCAAATGACTTGTTGGGGCTGGCAGTTTACTTTTTGGTAGCCATGTCTCTATTACACATTTAATATTTACGCATGAAGATTCTGATTATTGACGAAATGCATGAAAGCATTATGCCTTTGCTGGAGAAGCAGGGGCATGAGGTCATCTATTCACCTGAAATCACCCGGGCTGAGATCATGAGGCAGGTGGTAGACTATGATGGCCTGGTCATCCGGTCAAAGACCCCCATGGACCGTGAACTCCTAGAGCGGGCCAGTAAACTGAAGTTTATCGCTAGAGCCGGAGCGGGTCTGGACAAAATCGACCTGGACTACTTAGAGCAGCATGGGGTGAAGCTTTTTCATGCAGCCAAAGGAAACCGAGACGCCGTGGCTGAGCATGCCATGGGAATGCTCTTAGCTATGCTGAACAATGTGAAAAAAGCTGATTCGGAAGTGAGAAAGGGGATTTGGGATCGAGAAGGTAACCGTGGAGTGGAGCTAGCGGGGAAAACCGTGGGGATCATGGGCTTTGGCAATATGGGTAAATCCTTTGCCCATAGATTAAAAGGTTTCAAAGTCAACGTAATGGCCTATGATAAATATAAAATGGACTTTGGGGATGATCATGTGCAGGAGGTGATTTGGGAAAAACTGAAAGCAGAAGCGGATATTCTGAGTATACATGTGCCTTTGACAGAAGAGACCAGAGGCTTTTTTACCTTGAAAGAACTGGAAAGCTTCGCAAAGCCATTTTGGCTGATCAACACGGCGAGGGGAGAGGTGATCAGTTTCAAAACTTTGAATGAAGCTTTGGATAGGGGGATTCTCAGAGGTGCGCTGCTGGACGTACTTGAAATCGAAAAATTCCAGAAGTTTACCACAGCTCAAAAGGCTGAATTTGAGCAGCTGGCCGCACGGGAAAATGTACTGTTTAGTCCACATGTGGCCGGATGGACTTTTGAGTCTTATGAGAAAATAAATAAGGTTTTGGCTAAGCGAATCAAGAAAGCATTTGGCAGCTGAAATGCTGTTTTAAAATGATTTTTGGGCAAAAAGCACTTTTGCTTTAATTCAAAGGATTATTATCTTTGTAGATCAAATAAAGAACTCATTTCAAGGTAACGGTCACGTCTTGCGACCGTTACTTTGTTTTTTGAGGCTTTCAAAAATGATTACTATGGGAACAGTTCAGTATTATACCGAAGAAGGATTACGCAAGCTGAAGGATGAACTTCAGAACTTGAAGACCAAAGGCCGTCAGGACATTGCGAAGCAAATCGCCGAGGCAAGAGACAAGGGGGACCTGAGTGAGAATGCAGAGTATGATGCTGCTAAAGATGCACAAGGGCACTTAGAGCTTAAAATTGCGAAATTGGAAGCTGTGGTAGGTAATGCCCGTGTTTTGGACAATTCACAATTAGATACTTCCAAAGTAGGAATCCTCAGCACTGTGAAAATCAAAAATGTGAAAAACGGCATGACCGTGAGTTATACACTGGTGTCTGAAGAAGAGGCTGATCTGAAAGCCGGTAAGATTTCCCTGGGCTCTCCCTTTGGAAAAGGTCTGGTAGGTAAAAAAGTAGGCGAAATAGCTGAAATCAATGCGCCTGCAGGTAAATTACAATTCGAAATCTTAGACATTACATTTTAAATCCAATCCCGGCTTATGTCGGGATTTTTACTTTTGAAAGCATGGCATCTATTTTCACCAAAATCATCAATCGAGAAATTCCCGCTCAGATCGTAGCAGAGGATGAAAATTACATTGCATTTTTAGATATTATGCCTTTGGTAAAAGGACATGTGTTGGTAGTTCCCAAGCAGGAAGTAGATTATATTTTTGATCTGGAACCGGAAGTGCTGTCCGGCTTACACCTTTTTGCCCAGCAGGTAGCAAAGGCTATAGACAATACCATCAAATGCACCCGGGTAGGAGTGGCAGTAATTGGCCTGGAAGTGCCACATGTTCATGTTCATTTGGTTCCCTTGAATACCATGGATGACATCAATTTCACCAGACCAAAATTGAAATTATCCAAAGAGGAATTTGCAGAGATTGCCGAGAAAATCCGAGGAGGGCTTGAGAAGTAATTTTTTGTAGTCTGAAGGCTTTGTTATGTAACTAGATTCCCTGTAGTTAAAGCTATACCTGTAGTTAAAGCTATACCTGTAGTTAAAGCTATATTTTAATTGATGGATTTCCACTTTTCTAGGAGTAAACGGACTCCAGCAAAGTAGGAGATGCTAAACTTTTTTAGCGATGCCTGTTCGGTCATAGTTTTTCCGTGTAGATAAGTAAAGAGTTTAAGGCGGAGAGGATTTTTACGGATAATCTATTTTGTTTTTATTGTGTTGATTATCAGGGTGTCTTTAGGTCTTTTGAGCGCTTTGACTTATATTTAAACACTTGCTGCCTTCAGAAGCAGTGATTTTTAGTTCATATAATAGGCAGAGCCGATCTGCTGTATTCTGTTTCATTTTGCGATTACGTCAAGGTGGGCTTATGCTCATCATTCTTTCACCAATAAACATAACTTTTATGTCAAGTAAGCAAGATTCCAGTTGCCATTCCTCCTGGGAAGGAGGATTTGAGCAATCAAATCCAGCATTTTCCTATCCAAATCCAGATCTGAGCTCCTTACCTATGCTAGGTAATCTGGACCACATCAACCTTCTACAGCGGCAGCTAGGAGTGGAATGGCCGGAATTCAGCTGGCTCACAGAGAAAAGCGCTGCAGATCCAAATAATCCATCCAAACACAATCGCTGCTTTCAGATGTTTTCACCTTATATTTCCAGGTTGGGCTATACGGACAAGGGCAGGGTTTATTCTATCATTTGTCCCCAGCAGGGTGTTTTTATTCCTGGTTTTGGGACTTTGAATGTAGAGGTCACCGTGACTGGTCAGCGGGGCTGGGCCAATGAGGATAGCAAGGAACTGGCAGCTGACCTGACCGTGTCGCCTAAAATCTGGTTTAGCGAAGATTCCCATGATAATAAGCTGGTGAAACATCTTTGGTCCTTGTTTGAGGACTTGGCGATCTTTGTCCCTTTTCCATTTAGTAAGGCAAATGCCATTCAGCTACACACCTATGAGGCAGGTAATGCCCAGCAACCTATTTTTCCATTGCGAAAAGGCGAAACTGATAAATTCGAAAGTCCGGGATTTGCTAGGCATCCTGAAGCTTGGACCGTAGCTAACCTTCAAGTGGAAATCGGTCAGGTGAAGGATTCTGGAAATAAGTTTGTAAATGAATTCAATGAGTTGGTTATGAAACTTTTCAATATGGCCTCTGGTAATATGCTTCAGGCGGGGAATATCCTGACCTGGAATGTGTGGTTTACCCATCCGGGTGCAGTGGACAGGAAAGAATGGGCGGAGCATGCAGAGCGATGGAGGGAGTCCATTGACGTAAACCATCAAGCTCCTACCAGTCCTGGGACAGTTCCCAGGTATTTTGATTATACGCCTTTCAGTGCGGAGAAGAATCTAATCAAGGAAGGAATACATGAATTGGTACATTTCATCACGGATCATTTTTTCAAAAATCATCCTAGCTCCAGCAAATAGCTTTTATTCCTTCTAAAGTCCTTGCCCTAAAGCTAAACGTAAAGCTTTAGGGCTTTTTTTCGAAATAGTAAGGGATATAAAAAGTGGATACTATTTTTTCAAGGGATAAGGATAGGGGATCACTGCATGCTTACTCTTAACCTATCACGCCTACTAACAGTCTTTCGCATACCTTCTCGCTTAGAGTTTCTGAACTATGTCCCTCATAGGATACCACCATACTCAGATCGTAGGATTCTACAGATTTGATCGTTAGTTCTGTGCCTAAGCTTAGCGCTCGGCTATTTAAAAATTCCAGAAATTCTGTTGAGGAATTAGTGAGGGCTGCGAGTTTGACTTGTTGTCCTTTGGTACACTTACTCAGCGGAATATAGTTTCTTTCCTGAACCCTGCCTTGCTTATCCGGAATAGGGGACCCATGCGGATCAATCGTAGGAAAACCCATCATTTCATCCATTCTCTCAAAGAATTTTGGGGCATGAATATGCTCTACCTGCTCGGCGATTTCGTGTACTTCTTCCCATCCAAAACCCATTTTGTTCACCAAAAACATTTCGGTAAGCCTATGCTTTCGAATCACCAATGCAGCCTCCTTTTTTCCAGTTGGCGTAAGTGTGACAGGCTTATACTTTTCGTAGATCAACCAACCGTTTTTTTGTAAGGTCTTGACCATACTGTTTACGGTAGGCATGCTGACCTGCATTTGCGTGGCCAGCTCAGAGACATTGACCTCGCCATCTTCATTTGCCAGGTTGAAAAGAGATTTCAGGTAATTTTCTTCGGTGGGTGATGCCATTTCCTATTGCTTTAGTATTCAAATATGATAAAATATTTTGTAAAACAATTTTGTTAGAATGATCTAACAATATAGATTTGTCGTATCTAATATTAATTCACCAGCTTCACCATGCGACAGTTGTATCTGTTTTTTTTGTGTTTCATTCTTCTGACTACAGTAGGCTTTTCCCAGACTGTTACGTTGAGAGGCAAGGTGCTCATTCAGAATGAGCCGGTAGAATTTGCCAATGTCTATGTAAAGGGGATTGGGAAAGGAGCTGTTTCGGATGCATCAGGTAGCTTTGCGATCCAAATCGATGAAGAGGGAACATTTACAATTCAGGTATCCATGGTGGGCTTTCAGACTGCACAGCAAGTAGTGAGGATCCCAGGCTCAGAGGATATTGAATTGATTTTTCATCTGAAAGAAATGGATGGAGGACTGGATGAAGTGGTGGTCAGCGGTACCATGCAGGAAGTTTCCAAACTCGACAGTCCCGTGCCAGTAGAAGTTTACACTGCCAATTTTTTCAAAGCCAATCCTACTCCTTCGGTCTTCGAATCCCTTCAAAATGTAAACGGAGTACGGCCACAGATCAACTGCAATGTCTGCAACACGGGTGACATCCATATCAATGGTCTGGAGGGGCCGTACACCATGGTATTGATAGACGGAATGCCCATTGTCAGTGGTTTGGCTACGGTTTACGGTTTGACGGGGATACCTCAGGCTTTGATCGATAGAGTAGAAGTGGTGAAAGGGCCGGCCTCTACGCTTTATGGATCGGAAGCGGTGGGAGGTTTGATCAATGTAATTACCAAAAAGCCAAATGCTGCACCATTGGCATCAGCGGATTTTTTCGGTACAGGATGGGGTGAGATGAATCTGGATTTAGGACTGAGATCAAGCTGGGGCAAAAATATCCAGTCATTGACAGGCGTAAATGCCTTTTATTATGATAATCCTATTGATAAAAATAAGGACGGATTTATAGACGTAACCTTGTCTAAACGCCTGTCATTTTTCCAAAAAATCAATGTTCAGCGACCTGAAAATAGATTATTCACCATGGCAGCAAGATATGTGTATGAGGATCGCTGGGGCGGAGAGATGAATTGGGGCAAAGAAGACCGGGGAGGAGATGAGGTTTATGGTGAAAGTATTTATACCAGTCGCTGGGAAACTTTTGGTACATGGGAGTTGCCAACAGCGGAGTCTATGAACTTCCAGTTTTCTGCCAATGGGCACAATCAAAACTCGGTTTATGGGACCACAATATTTAAAGCTGATCAGTACATAGGATTTGGACAATTCACGTGGGCTAAAACCGCAGAAAAACACGGTTTATTACTTGGATTGGCCTATCGCTATACTTACTACGATGACAATACTCCGGCAACTGCCGATCCTGGTTCAGCTAGAAATGAACCTTCCATTATCCATTTGCCCGGAGTTTTTCTTCAGGATGAGGTCAAATTGACTGCAAGTCAGAGTTTGCTTTTGGGGGTACGTTACGATTACAATTCCATCCATGGGTCAATTTTTTCTCCACGTATAAATTACAAACTATCCTCAGATGACAAGAACACGGTATTTAGGCTTTCCGCAGGAAATGGTTTTCGTGTAGCCAATGTATTCACCGAAGATCATGCGGCACTTACAGGTGCGAGGGAGGTAATCTTTACAGAAGAACTGAAGCCAGAGCAAAGTTGGAATGTAAATGCCAATCTGGTTAAGAAAATCTATACGGATAAGGGGACATTTATCGGACTCGACGGTTCGGCTTTTTATACCTACTTCACCAACCGTATCATCCCGGACTATGAAACTAATCCAAATCAGATTATTTACGCTAACCTGAATGGCTCGGCGGTCTCAAAGGGGATCTCTCTTAATCTGGATGCGGCCTGGGCCAATGGTTTCACGCTCACGGCTGGCGGTACGCTCATGGATGTGAGTATAGAAGAGGAAGGAGTCAAAACTCGACAATTATTAACGGAGCGATTTTCCGGAGTTTGGTCATTAGGCTATGAGTTTTTCCGCTTGGGTTTGACGGTGGATTATACTGGAAATGTTTACAGCCCGATGCGATTACCATTGCTTGGACCTTTGGATGATAGACCGGAATTTTCTCCCTGGTACAGTATTCAAAATATACAGTTGACAAAGAAATTGGGAGAGAAGTGGGAGTGCTATGGTGGGGTAAAAAACCTCCTGAACTTTACGCCTCCGGCGAATAGCATTGCCCGAGCTTTTGATCCTTTCGATAAGGATGTGGTTTTTGGACCTAATGGAAATGTTTTGCCAACCCCAAACAATCCCAAAGGGCTAACCTTTGACCCCACCTATG
Organism: Algoriphagus sp. TR-M9; assembly: GCF_027594545.1. NCBI lineage: Bacteria > Pseudomonadati > Bacteroidota > Cytophagia > Cytophagales > Cyclobacteriaceae > Algoriphagus > Algoriphagus halophytocola. The sequence goes on from NZ_CP115160.1 coordinate 1,856,522, forward strand.
TTTTTGCACCAAATCAGGGGATTAGAGGATTTTTGGGTGTGAGGTTTACACTTTCTAATTAGTTTTTTTAACCGCTGAGTGCACAGAGGATTACGCGGAGGGTGCAATTAATAGTTTTCCTTGATCATTGATCATTGATCATTGATCATTGAATTTGATTATTGAAAATTAATTTTTTATGTATATCCGCTTTCTTTCCAGTAGCGAGAGAAATTAGGGGTTAAGGCTTCTTTTTACGTGCTGTTGGCAGTGGACTGTCGTCTGCGGACAATTATCCGCTACTATCTAGCCACATTCTTTAACTACTGGCATCATTGCGAGTAATCCTATTTATTTTTAATTCTCTGTTTCAAAGTACAAATGGTAATGCTTGCTACAACCTGGATTGAAAGCTGCGGTGCAATTCGGACAGGTATTTCCACTGGCTTGGTACTCCGCGATCGTCAATTCCGAGCCACAAACTCCGCAGAGAATAGCCTTACTGTCAAACTCTGACTTTGGCCAAACTTGAGGTTTGTGATCAGCCTCTTCTTCATGGCAGGAAAAGCAGGGGTAGTACTTTTCGCAGCATTTGAACTTGATGGCAATGACATCCAGATCCGAATGCCAATGCTGACATCGGGTCTGGTTGTCCACTGTTTTTCCATAGATATTTATTCCTTTGATGTTGGATTTCACGATGGGTAAAGCTGCGTTTTGTTGCGCCATAATTCCTCCAGAAATACATAGGAATACAGCAGTGATGGTGAGTTTTAGTAATAACTTCATGCACTAAATTTCAGCAATTATTCTGGTTTGGCGATAAACCCAGCCTTCAAAACTGCTTTGAAAACCTCTTCTTCAGTCATGTCGGTTGATTCTACGGTCAGGATTCTGTCCTCACTTTGTAAATCTACTTCCCAGGAGTTGATTTTTGGTTCAGCGTTTAGAATAGGAGTGACCTTTGCCAGGCAATTACTACAAGCGATGTTGGTTTTGAATTTTTGAGTTTTCATTTGGTAAAGATTTAAATATTTTAAAATTGAAATATTGGAAGATTTAGAACAGTTGTAAAGTACACTGGTTGTAAAGTTTTGGTTCCTTCATTTTCCACACTTGCTACGTCGGACTTTGTACTTAATACGTAACATATAATTTCAAATCTTGACTGTTATTTCTTGATTCTTGGCTCTAGATTCTTGGTTCTAGAATCTTAATTCTTGTGTTTTGATACTTAAGTCTAACTACTTACGTCTAAATACTTTTCCCCTTCAGCCTTAAGCTATTCAGTACAACTGACACCGAACTAAAGGCCATTGCTGCTCCGGCGATCATGGGGTCCAGCAGGAAGCCATTGATGGGATACAACAGGCCTGCAGCGATTGGAATTCCGATTAAATTGTAAATAAATGCCCAAAAGAGGTTTTCTTTTATTCCTCGTACGGTCATAGCAGATAAATTGAATGCTTTTGGAATTACTTCCAAGTCTGAAGAGATAATTGTCATTTTCGCCACATCCATAGCGATATCGGAACCATGTCCCATGGCGATGCTAATATCTGCCTGTGCCAAAGCTTCTGAGTCATTGATACCGTCACCCACCATCGCGACTACTTTTCCTTTGGCTTGAAGTTCCTTGACAAAGTCTGATTTGTCAGATGGCATTACCTCGGCTTTGAAGTCTGTTAACCCAACTTCCCTGGCCACAGCAGCAGCGGTTTGCTGATTATCCCCAGTCAGCATATAAACTGAAATATCCTGCTTTTTCAGTTTTTGGATGGCTGATTTAGAACTAGGCTTGATTTGATCAGCTATGGCAATTACTGCTAGTACTGTTTCTGAATTAGCAAAGAAAACCACAGTTTTGGCTTCATCACTCCAGGTATTTGCCTTAGTATCCAATTCAGGTTTCAGGTTGATTCCATGTGATTGAATAAGGTTAGAATTTCCAATGTAGAAGGATTCACCGGTTTTTCCTTCAGCTTCAACACCTTTACCAGTTAAGCTCTGAAAGTTTTGGATTGTATCTGATTTAAATCCTTCCTCGGTTAATTTCTTGCTTACTGCATTTGCGAGGGGATGTTCTGACTTGGATTCAATCGCTAGTAGAATAGGAGCAAATTCAGTTCTGATATCCTCACTTTCCCATTGCAAATTGGTTACAGTTGGTGTGCCTGCTGTGATTGTCCCGGTTTTGTCCAATATTACGGCGTTGACTTTATGTGCTATTTCCAGGCTTTCCGCATCCTTGATCAGGATATTGTTTTCTGCGCCTTTTCCGATTCCCACCATAATTGCCGTAGGCGTAGCCAAACCCAAGGCACAAGGACAGGCGATGACCAGGACGGCAACAGAATTTAGAATCGCGTGGGAAAGTGCATCCTCTCCACCTATAAACATCCATACGGCAAAGGTGAGGACCGCTATCGCAATGACTGTAGGGACGAAAATAGACGCGATTTTATCCACCAACTTCTGAACGGGCGCCTTGGATCCCTGTGCTTCCTGCACTCTCTTGATGATTTGGGACAGTAGGGTTTCGCTTCCGACTTTTTCTGCTTTGAAATGAAAACTTCCTTTTTGATTGATAGTCCCAGCAAATACCTGGTCGTTTTCTGATTTCTCAATTGCGAGAGGTTCACCGCTGATCATACTTTCATCTACAAAGGAATTTCCTGAGATCACCTTTCCATCTACCGGGATTTTTTCACCGGGACGAACGATGATCTCATAGTCCATTTGAACTTCAGAGATGGGGATTTCTTTTTCTTGCCCTTGCACTATCGCTTTGAGAGTTTTGGGCTGTAATCCCATTAATTTTTTGAGAGCGGTCGAGGTTTTTGATTTTGCTTTTTCCTCCATCATTTTTCCAAAAAGGATAAAGGTGATGATCACCGTGGCCGCTTCGAAGTACACATGTGGCTCAAAACCCCGACTGATCCAAAACTCTGGAAAAACAGTATTGAATACACTGAAAATAAAGGCAATTCCGGTGCTGAGTGCCACCAATGTGTCCATGTTTACACTTTTATGTTTGGCTTGCTTCCAGGCACTGATAAAGAATCGCCTTCCGAAAATTGATAAAACGGGTATAGCAAGAGCCAGGGAAATCCAAGTTCCTGGTTTCCAATGCATGAAAAACATCCCGATAATGAAAATGGGCAATGTCAAAACTGCCGCACCTAAGGTTTGGCGTTTCAACTGACGATAATATTCCTCTTTATCCTTGGAAGAGCTTTCATCCGCATCTTCTGTTTCTGTAATCAGTCCGTATCCAATGGCAGAAAGCGCCTCATTCAGCTCTACAGGGTTAATTTCGTCAGAATATTCCACGAGAACCGTACTGGATGCAAAATTTACCTGGGCAGATTGAACCCCGTCGGTATGTGCCAATATAGTTTCCACACTTGATGCGCAGGAAGCGCAGGTCATCCCGGTAACCGGGAATGTCTGTTTATGTAATTTTCTTGTTGAATCAGTCATTTGTATTGTCTTTGATTGACATTACAAACTTAGGAAGTTGAGGGGAGGGGGTTGTTATGGAATTTTGGGGAAAAGTTATGAGATTTTGTGTATTAACCGCAGAGAGCACAAAGGATTACGCGGAGGACACAGAGAGAAAAATTTTGATGTTGTGCTACTTCTCCAGAAGTAGGACTTGGTTTTGTGCTTTTTCAACCACAAAGCCACAAAGGCAACAAAGGTTAGGGGGATTGCTGTTGGCTTTGATAATTGTATTTGAAAATTGCTCATTGAAAATTTTTGAACCGCAAATGGAGGCTACAAAGAGAAAAAAGTGGATGTTATCCAATGCTTTAGTTATACTTTATTTGCCATAGAGACATCTGGTCTGTAGCAATTTGTTTAGTCTTTTGGTAGCGTTGCGTCGGAACGCATGGTGTGATTATTTCACGAGTAGTTCCTACGGAACGATTTTTATTGTTTGATAAGATTTGGAAGACGGGGTTTTAAATTCCCCAAAGGCTTTGACTCTAACTAAAAAAAGGCTTAGCGAAACGATCGCTAAGCCTTTTAAGTTGTCCTGCTTCTCCAGAAGCCGAACTTGTAAATACAATCTGAATACCAAATTGCTGTTGACTGTTGTCATTTGACAGCCGGCCAAAATTACCTTAAGGAATTAATCCACTTCGCGATTTTCATCGCATCTTCTTTGGATACTTGAGCCATTGGAGGCATTTCGGTAGCATATTCTGGCCAGTTCTGAGGTTCAGGATTATAGATCAATTCTACAATTCTTTCGTCAGAGTACCTTCTTTTAGCTACATCTGCATAAGCCGGGCCTATGAGTTTTTTGTCTTTTTGATGACAGGCAGAACAGGTGTTTTTTGCTAAAATAGTCTTGATTTCAGCATCTGTAGGTACTGCTGATGCCAGAGCTTTCTCTGCAGCAGGCTTAGCTGGTGCTGGTTTGGCCGCCACTTCTTTTTCCGGCTTTGGAGCAGGAGGAGGAGCTTTGATGACCATTTTGGCACCAGAAGGAATGCTGTTCAAGGTATAGTATGCATCCGGGTGAACCAATGAGAAACTTCCCTCTACTGCTCTCACACCATTCAAGCTGATTTTATGAACATAATATGGTCTCAAACCTTCCACTGCGATTCTCGCTGACATGCCATCAGCAGCAACTTCCACACCTAGAATTCTCAGGTTCTTGCTGTCAACAGGAGGGCTACCATACACAGGGTGATACTTATACGTAAAGCTTTCTACGGCATAGGAAGTCAGGTTTTCCGCTGAAGCTTTGTCCACAGGTTTGGTGAATTCGATCAGGAAACCGTCAGGCTGAGCTTTAACAGTTCTCATTTCGAACGGGATGTTATGATTCCAAACCAAACGCTGCAATCCTTCATTTGCTTCACCGGCAGAACCCCAACCCCTGTTAGTCTCTCCGATAAACAATGACTTATCCGGTGCCCAGGCCATTCTCAAAATCCCGGACTGGAAGCCAGATCTGAAATCTATGGAAGCACCCTGCATTTGGCCATTCACCTCTTCCAGGATCACACGCATGATTTTACTTTGACCTTGGTCCCCAATCAAAACCTGACCTTCGAACGGCCCGAAATGACCTTCAGGAATCAAAACCGGTTCAGCATTGGAAATACCCTGAATACCATGAGGCAACCAAACAGCCGGAAGCTTCAAATCAGGAAGTTTTTCCTTGGCTTGGGCGTTAGTTATGTATGGTGCGTCGATCACATTTTCAGGCTTGAGGAAACCACCGCGTCCATTGGGAATCTTCTGAGGATCGACTACCTGGTTGAATTCCTCAGCTGTCAACTTCAACGGAGAATCAGGTCGACTAGTCCAAGCCAGTCCTGCTGGATGTCCTGTGAAGTCTCCCTTGTCGATAAACCAAAGTCCACCAGACCCCATGTAATCACCTTGGTTTTCAGTGTAAACTAACTGATCGCCCAACATGCCCAAACCAGCCGGAGATCTCATCCCAGTGGCATAGGGTTCCATGCTGCCGTCACGGTTGATCTTCATGATCCAGCCTCTCATCGGTACTCGGCTTTCGCCTCTCCACCATTCCTGATCGCCAAAGGCAACGTTTGCAGATACGAAGAAGGAGCCGTCAGGACCAACTTTAGGGCCAAAGCTGTACTCATGATAGTGTGCAGAAAGCGGCCAGGCATAAACGGTTTCGTATAAATCTGCCTTTCCATCCTGATCAGTATCTACCAATTTGGTCAATTCACCTCGCTGGGCAAGGTAGAAAGCCCCATCTTCATATACCAATCCCAAAACCTCATGAAGACCTGAAGCAAACTTTCTGAAGAATGGCTTAGGGCTCGTTGGGTTTTCTACGATAAATACGTCTCCTCTACGGGTAGCTACACCGAGGTCGCCATTTGGCAAAACAGTCAGTCCGCCCACTTCCAACAGCGTTCCTTCCGGAGCTGTTACCCGCATGATTTTAAAGAAATCCTCCTCTTTGGGGGATTCCTGTGCATCAACTTGCCCCGGTATCAGCTGGATCACAGCTGCTAGTCCAAAGGCAATTTTTGTCAATTTATTTTTCAGTAATGTTTTCATCTTTGCGCTGTCCTTAGTTTAAAAGAGAAGATTGTAAACGATGTTTCCCTTTGCAGGCAAGAAAATACCAGCCGTACCATCAACTGAATGCGTCACAGGAGCCCCATAAGTGGCTTCATCGTATTGCAGATATACTCCGGTCTCAGGTAGTAAATAGTAGCCTTTGTCCACCTTTTGGATCTCAGCGCCTGCGGCTACTTTGTAGTAACCATTTCCTAAACCGGACACAGAGCGGCTCAGGCCTTTTCCGGATTCCAATACTTTGATCTCATCTTTTACAGATTGACCATCAAGCAAATAAGAGAATACGATGTCCTCAGATCCGTTTTTCAATTGGTATCCTTTTGTTCTAAACTCTTCAGAAGCGGTGTAGTCTTCGGAAACTGCATTAATAGCCGGCTCACTTAAGTTGATCAAAGCACCTAAAGGGACTGATACACCATTTCCACGGCTATTCCACATAGGGGTAGCATCTAGGAACTTACCTCTCCATAGCTGGATCAAGGTTCCTGTTTCCATGTCATAGGCATAGTTCACCTGCTCTTCGCTGGCTACTGATACTACATGGCTCAGTCTTTTGTGATTAGGAACATCCCTAAAGCTTCGCAAAACAGGAGTTTCATCCGCATCTACCAAGATGGGGTCAGTTTCCTGATAAGCTCCAGCTTCGGAAACCAATAGTTCTGTAGATCTCAGCCCGGGGCCTGAGATGTAAAGATTGAATCCGTCCACAGACCAATTTCTATTTTTAGAAGCCACCATGTGAATGGGGTTATCACCGGCATTCAATTGCTTGCTCACGCGTGCTCCTCTGCTGGATAGCTCAGTCACGCTTTCATCGCCTACTGCTAAGCCGGACATTCCTCCTGGAACCTGAAGCATGATTTGGTATTCACCAGCCTTCTCCACATTTAGATTTGCGCTGTATTTGGTAAGGTTTACATCAGAAACGGAAGCCGGAACATCACCTAGGGAAGTCACAGTGCCTTGGGCTACCGCTGTTTGGCCAGCTATATCTTCCAGGCTATTGAATGAACCCTGGAAGGTTTCGTAGGAGACATTCGAAATGGTAGGAACTTTGGCTTCAAACGGGGTGATCTGGATATTTCTAAAAGCCACTGCTCCATGATCTCCCTGGATTCTCAATGGACCTAAAGCCACATCTTCAGCAGACATTGCGCCACGGGTAGGGCCGAAGACCTCTAGGTTTTCGTGTATAGTTACGCCATTTAGTCTTACAGAAAGGAAGCGGGCATTTTCAATTTTTTTACCCGCAGCGTCAAATTTCGCGGCTTGAAAAGATACCTCGAGTTTCTGCCATACACCGGGAGCCTTGCTTACATTTTGGCGGGGAGCATAGCCTTGATAGCCTTTTTGGCCTTCTGGTTTGCTGTCATCCCATCGCTGGTAGATTCCTCCATTTTCACCGGGCTTGGTAGTGGTAGAAGTCCAGCTGTCTAGGATTTGGATTTCGTAGTTTCCTTGAAGGTAAACTCCCGAATTGGAATTAGGGGCGACCATGAATTCCAAAGAAAGATCCATGTCTCCGAATTTTTCTTTGGTGATGATGTCAGCCCCAGGTTTTTTCTTAGCAGGGATATTTGCCATCACTCCGGATCCTTCTGCAGATTGGAGTTCATTAGGAACGGTAGGGTCAGCCCAGACCTTTCCTACTTCTGACCAGCTGCCTTTGTTGCCTTCAAAGGCACTCAGGTCCAGCTTGACAGGATTTTGCTGCGCCTGCAGGGAGCCGATCTGTAGAGCCAGAGCGGCAGTCAGCAAGCAAACATGTTTTTTCAAAATCATGTGATTTTAGGGTTAATTAATTACTACTAGGCTATGATGGGGTAATAAAAGAAGAAGTCTTGCAGGAGAAGCTACACGCCCTCCCACAAAACTTCTTCATATCATCGGACTAAATTCAAATTAATAGCCAGGGTTTTGAACTAGATTAGGGTTCAAAGAAAGGTGAATGTGAGGAATCGGGAATAGTGCTCTAGTAGGCTCGGAGGTATCTTTGTCCCACCAAGTACCAGAAGTGAATTCACCGAATCTGATCAAGTCAGTTCTTCTTTTGCCCTCAAAGATAAACTCTCTTCCTCTTTCTGCAAGGAGTTCGTCCATAGTTAGTGTTCCTGTGGTATAAGCTTCAGAAGCCCATTCTTCATCGTCAAAAGCTCTTTGTCTAGATTCATTGATCAGTGCTACCGCTTCAGCAGTAGCAGTACCACCGTTCTTTCTCATCAATGCTTCTGCTTTGTTGAAATAGATTTCTGTCAACCTGTAGATCACATAATCATTTTCCCAGTAGGTGCCTTCTTCATCAGAGGTTCCAGATCTGTACTTGTGGAATCTAGCTCCGGAGTTTTCTTCTCCTTCGGTCATAGAACCTTCTCCGGTAGCACCTTCAGAGTTTCTGCGGATATTGTTTACATACACCAAAGGCTGATCTGCCCACTCTTCAGTTCCTAGAATCGGCTCTCCTGTTTCGTAGTCATACTGAGGCCCGAATAGAAACCACTCGCTCTTTCTATTATCATTTTCTTCAAATGAACTGAAAGCATTAGGAGTGACCACAAAGGCATTCCAACCGCTGTAGGTTACATTCAAAGCCCGGGACATATTGCCGTAGCCAAAGAAGAAACCAGCCCAGTTGAAGGTAAATCCACCATCACGACTAAAGGCAAACTGGAAGATGTTTTCAGGAGAGAACTGGTTTTGATTGGAGAATGGACCCAAAATAGAAGGATCAAGTCTCATTTCACCCATCAAGCTTCCCCCTTCACCATTGATCACTTTGTCTGAATAGGTAATGCAGTCATCGTATCTAGGAGTGCCAGACCAAACTTCAGCATTTAGGTAAAGCTCAGAAAGCATGGCATAGCCTGCCGCTTTGGATACTCTGCCCACCAATGCCTGAGATAATGGCTGTAGTTTTTCCACATTGTCCAAAAGCTCTTGCTCTACAAATTGGAATACCTCAGCACTAGGTCGGGTTTCCGGATTGGTCGGTTGACCTACAGTAGTTACGATAGGCACATTTCCCCACATGTCCATGATTTTCATGTAGTGGAAAGCACGCATCACCTTTACTTCAGCGATAATGGACTCCATCTCTGCCTGAGTAAGGCCTGCTGCCTCAAAATCCAGTTCCTCGAAATCGGCCAAAAGTGCATTGACATATCCCAAGCCTTCCCACATCAGACTCCAGGATCCTCTTAGGCGGTTTTCCTGGGGAGTCCACTCGTGACGATGCAAACGTACGTGGTCACCTCCATCGTAGCCGTGACGTCCTTTTTGAGGCCAGGCAATCTGGTCTGCAGCAGACTCTGAGTGGTAGTAATAGCCACTTTGCCCGGTAGGAGCCAGCCAAGCTTGCATGTGGGTAAATGGTCTCAGTACTCCTTGCATGATTTCTACCTTACTGTTGTAGAAATTATCCTTCGATAATTCGCTATAGATCGTCTCATCCAGGTCGGTACAAGATACCGTAGCCAAAAGGGCAACTGGAGTGAGTGCAGCGGATAGTTTATTGAAATATTTTTTCATGATTTTCCTTAATTAAAATCCAACATTTAGACCTACTGTAAAGCTTTTGGTACGAGGGTAGAAGCCTCTGCCATCTATACCAGTAGTAAATCCAGCATCCTGAAGTTCAGGGTCCAATCCGGAATATCCTGTGAAGGTGGCGATGTTACGTCCAGAAGCATATACCCGTAGGTTTTTCACATATTCACCCCCTACTTTAAAAGTATAGCCAAGGGTAATGTTGTCCAGTTTTACAAATGATCCATTCTCCAAGTAGTAATCCGAATACTGAGGATCATCATCAAGTTCTACGTGTCTGTCGATGGCACTTGAAAGCAGGTTGTTTGGCAACCATCTTTTGTTTCCGAAATACATTTCTTTAGTGTTCAAGATGTCAAAGTCGAATTTACCTCTAAAGAAGACGGTGAAATCCCATCCTTTGTATCTCAAGACATTATTCCAAGACGCCATGTATTTAGGTACACCATTACCGATAATTGTAAGATCTTCCTGGCTCATCTCACCAGCTGTACCGGTAGACCCGTCAGCTTTATAGAACAACCATTTGCCATCTTCATTGAATCCTGCGAATTTTTTACCATAGAAGTTACCTACAGCACCACCTTCTTCTACACGGATGGCATTACCCAAGTTACCCGGGCTAGGTAGCCCTCCTGTCTCGATCCAAGAAACGGTAAAGACGTCATTTGAAAGTGAAGTGATTTCGTTGATCTGCGTATTAGCAGTCAAATCCATCTGCCAAGAGAAGTCTCCTCTTTCCATAATCATGGAGCTCAAGAATAACTCCACGCCTCGGTTGTTAATCGTTCCTACGTTAGTGAACAGGGAGCCTTTTACGAAAGCAGGCTGCTGAGCTGTGTAGTTGTAAAGAAGATCTTCTGTATTTCTGGTATAGAAGTCCAATGAACCGTTCAACTTATTGTTGAAAAGCAAGAAGTCAAAACCTAGGTTCCATTCTTTCTTTTTCTCCCATCTTAGGTCTGGGTTAGGGTTTCTGGCTGCACCATAAGTCTGATAGTAAACGCCTTCTTGTGGGTAAACCCCACCTGTGCCTAACGTTACTAAGGATAGGTAGTTTCCGATTCCTTGGTTACCCGTAACACCATAACCTAATCTCATTTTTAGGTTGTTGATAGTAGAACTGCTGCTCAAGAAGCTTTCCTCTGTCAGTGCCCAACCCACGGATACAGCTGGGAAATTACCCCACTTGTGGTTAGCCCCAAACTTAGAAGAACCCTCTCTTCTCAAAGTAGCCTGAGCAAAATACTTGTCCTTGTAAGAATAACTTGCTCTACCGAAGAAAGCGATCAACGTATTGTCATCCTTAAAGGACCCCATACCTGGTCTAGGAAGTAAGGTATTATTGATAGCAGAACCTGCTCCTAGATTCCAATCCAAGAAGCCATCAGTAGTAAAACCACTGTTGTTCACATTGAATGTCTCCGTAGTGAAGTACTGGTAACTGTAACCTCCGATCACATCTAGATTGTGATCCATGTTGAAGTTCTTCTTGTAATTTACCGTAGCTTCCAAGGTGTTGTTCCAGTTGAGGTAGTTGGATTTGGATGCATAGCCAGTCCCTTGATACTGAGAAGCAGGACGATTGGCAAAGTCATTCATAGACTGATAGTATCTATCGTTATAGGTAGTTCTCTGATGTGCCCCAAATACTGAAGCAGTCAAACCTTCCATGATTTCCAAAGTCAACCTCACATCACCTGATAAGTTGAGCTGCTTACGCTCACTGATTCTATTAGCAAATCTAGATAGTGGATTGTAGTTATTGTAAGCTTCAGTTTCTACGAAAGAACCATCCTCGTTGAAGATTGGAGCTGTAGGGTTCCGTTGGATGGCTTGTTCGAAGTCACCTCCGCCACCACCAAGTCTATTGGCATCAAATAGGTTTACGGCCATATTTGTAGCCAATGTAAGCCTGTCCTGAAGCCCTGTTTGACTAAAGCTCATTCTTCCACCATACTGCTTTCTGCTGTTTTCTTTTGCAATACCTTCTGCATCATTGAAGAAGAAAGACACGCGGTAGTTGCTGTTTTCACTTCCTCCTGAAGCAGCAAAGTTGTGATACTGGCTCAGGTTCTGCTTATTCAAAAGCTCATCATAAAGGTCTGTAGAAGAACCAAAGTCATTCTGCTCATCTACCAATCCCTGCGCAATTAGCTCTCGGTACTCGTCAGCAGTTAGGTTGTCAGGTCTTCTATCTACAAATTCTCTTTGGAAGTAAGTAGAGTAATCAAATCTTGCTTGACCTGATTTCCCTTTTTTGGTAGTGATTAAGATTACACCTGCATTACCTCTGGTACCATAGATAGCGGCCGCAGATCCATCTTTCAATACGTCAAACGTTGCGATGTCATCCTGCTGCAATAGATCTAGGTTACCACCTGGAATACCGTCAATCACGATCAATGGCTGAGTAGTACCGGAAACTGAAGTAAGACCTCTTAGCTGGATATCTGTGCCTGCATTCGGGTTGCTACCTTGAGTTCTAATGATGTTCAGACCAGCTACTTTACCTTGGATCAATTCCATAGGAGAGCGAACACCAGTCTGTACAAATTCTTCGCTGGATACATTCGCCACTGCAGAAGTGATCTCTCTTTTAGTCTGGGTACCATAGCCGATTACCACTACCTCATTGAGCGATTGCACATCGTCCATCATGGTGATGTTGAAGGTTCTTCTGTCACCGACGGCCATTTCAATGGATTCCATGCCGATAAATGAAAAGGTCAACACTGATTCCCCGGAGGTGACATCAAGGTTAAAATTACCGTCGATATCAGTCACGGTACCATTGGTGGTTCCTTTTTCTATCACAGTCACACCAGGAAGTGGCATGTTAGATTCGTCTACTACTGTACCTGTTACGGTGATGGCAGCAGCTTCTTCTATGACTACCGCAGTTTCAGGCACATAAACGGCCTTTTTCCTTACGATAATATTCTCATTGATCTGTCTGAACTCAAGTCTGGTTTGTCTGGACAAATTCACCAAAGCATCAAATACATTGGTATTGACCTGAAGTGCCACTTTTGAATTCCCTTTGATTTCCTTATTGGTGTAGACAAAGTTAAATCCGGAAGCTACTTCAATTGCTTTGAATGCTTCCTCAATAGTTGCATTGCTTAAATGCATACTCATGTGTACCTCGTCCATTCTCTTGTCCTGAACCTTTGCAGGAGCGGCCATCAGCACGGACAGGGTGAGGCATTGCACTAAGATTATTTGGAAAAATCTCTTAGACATAGTTAAAATGCGTAACCTTTTGTCATTTTTCATAACTTTAAATTTGGTTTAAACTACTAGGATTGGTTTATACTAAAATCCAGCATGTTTTTGACGAAACATGCTGCAACCTCAGACCGGAGATGTTGACGCATCTCTGGTCTTTTGCACATTTACATTCTTGGGTTTTTTTTGCATAGATAAGAGGGGGTTATTGTTGAAAATTGATTTGAATTTCTTTGCCTTCGATTTCGTATTTGAAGCGGGCTGTATAGCTCAAGCCTTCCAGAATGTTTTTTAAAGTCTCTCCTTTGTATTTGCCAGATAGGGTCAGGTGTTGGTCCTTATAGTTCAATACCGTAATGCTCACACCAAACCAGTTTTCCAACATTTTAATGGCTTCGGGTAGGGGGGTCTTGTCAAAAATTATGGTCTGATCCAGCCAGGCCATAATCATTTCTGGATCAAATGCGCGTTTCTCCCAGGCTTCGCCGGATGCCAAGGTATTGATCTGTTCCCCCGGAGTCAGGTAGTCTATAAATTCCGGCACTTGTGCGGATTTAACTTCCACCTTTCCTGTGATCAGGGAAACTGCGATTTTTCCACCTATTCCACTTTTGATATTGAAGGTGGTGCCCAGTGCTCTGGTAGTAATGTCTTTAGTATGTACTATAAAAGGTTTGTCCGCATTATGAGCCACATCAAAAAAAGCTTCGCCTTCCAGATATACCTCCCGCGTATCACCTACAAAATTCTGTACATAGCGAATGCTGCTTCCTGCATTCAGCTTGACCACAGAGCCATCGCTCAGGGTAATCGCTGACTTTACACCTGGCTTGGTAGAGTAAGTCAACCACTTAAGCTCTTGTATTTCTTCTTGCTCCGGGGCAGTGAAATACATGAGGCCGAGGGTGAATGCCAAAAGCAAAATGGCAGCAGCTTTTACCATTTGGAAGTTTATCTTCCGGCTTGGCTTGGTGCTTTTTTGTCGGGAATAATGATTAATAGTCGCTTCAGCGTGGATGGGGAAGCTTTTGGCTTCCTGCTTTTGTTCTCTTCCATCCAGTTTCTTATCTATTTTGTCCCAGAGCTGGTCTATTTTCACACTACCAAGTTGACGAGAAGGAGAAGGCATGTTCAGTACCAGTTCTCTGGCGATGCGAATATGCTCTAAACTCTGGGGGTTGTTTTTTATATATTCATCCCATTGAAGATTTCTCTTATTATTCGGGGAAAGGATCCATTCCCTGAATTCTGTGTCCAAGACAAAATCTTCTACTGAGAAATTTGATTTATCCATAATGAGTCGATTCACTACATTAAGGAGAGTACAGGCAAAAGTTATCCTTCAAAATTTTAAAAATTTTTAACTTTTATGGCTTTTTCAATAAATCTCTCAATCGATTGCGGAATAGATATGAAATCTAGGTTTGTCTTGAATAAATCGTAAAGGAATATTTAACTCAAACTCACTAATTCTGCTAAAACAAAATCAGAAGGACTTGTCCAATGTGGCGCATATAATAAGTGTAGTGGTTCAGATGAAAGCGTAAATCGTAAATGACCTCAAGGCAGATTTGGGTTTTAGCAAACCTTTGTACGCTGTGTCATTCTCTGCGTTCTCCGAGGTTTTTAAAAAAAAGATTTCAGAAAAAAATAACTAAAAGTAGAATAGCCTTTTTCAGTGCATTGATAGCTTTCCAGGCCAAGGTATAGGTGGAGCGGATATTGATGTCCAAAAGTTTGGAAGTTTCCTCGTAGCTGAGCTTTTCGAAGTAGAGGTATTGCAATACTTCTTTTTGCCGAATCGGTAATTTCTCCATGGCTACTTTCATTTTGGCAGTGGTTTCGGATTGCTGTTGATTTTGGATCAAAATCTCCTCTGCAGAATCGCTCAGTGATTCTTGGTCTGTAGTCCAGTGAAGTGCCGTTCTTTTGGCATTTTTACCTAGTTCCTTATGAATTCTATTGGAAAGAGCCTTAAAAAGATACTGCTTGACATTAGCATCCTGGCAAAGTTTACTTCTATAATTCCATATATCAATAAACACATCCTGTATAGCATCCTTAACCAAGGTTTCATCTGCATGTAGGCTCATGCCAAAGCTGAATAAATCGTGTATAAATTGCCTGTAAATAGCCTCCAGGGCAGATTTGTCTCCCGAGCGCAAGCCTGACCACAAGCTCTCGATAGATTTATCTTCTAGGGCATTTGTATAAAAATAAGACAATTTAATCTTGGGTTAGTTAATTTGAAAAAGCAAGTAAAGGAATTTTTAAAGGCAATAAAAATTTATAATTGATAAGTGGCGAAGAAAATGATTTGTCTTTGAAGTGTACAATTGCTATAAAAATTACATATCCAGCAGTTGATTTGTAAAAAAATGCTGGATGTCATGTGATTTGACTTGTAAACATTGTAGAAGCCTTTAAACTGGATTTACACATTTGGGAAATTACTCCATTCACACTTCGTCCAATCCTTTTCGTTTACCTAAGCCTTGTTTTTTGAATTGGCTTGGACTCATCCCTGTTTCTTTTTTAAACTGGGCAGAAAGGTAAGCTACGCTGCTGTAATTCAAGAGGTCAGCAATCTCAGAAAGTGTTTTTTCCTGATAAAAAATCAATTCCTTAATCCGCTCTACCTTTAATTTAGTGATGTATTTCTCTATGGTGATTCCTTCTACTTGGGAAAATAGCCTGCTCAGATAAGTGTATTCATGGTTTAGGCTTTCGGAGATAAAACTTGAATAGTTTTCAGATTTATTTTCATCAGAATGCTGTATGCGCTCGATAAGGATACTTTTGATCTGGGAAATTAAAGTTGACTTGCCGTTCTCCAGGAGTTCAAAACCATGGTTTTTTAAGGTTTCAGCCAATTGGATCGTTTGTCTGCTATTTAAAGGAGATTCCAGCCTTATTTTCCCCAAATCAACTGAGGTAAAGGTGATTTCAAGTTGGTCTAATGTATCTGATACAGATGCAATGCATCTAGGGCAAACCATATTTTTAACGTAAATCAGAGCCATAATTCAAAGGATTAGTCGTACATCAAATGTATTTGTTCCGATTTTAGTTCTCACCCTTTACTCGTAAAAAATCCAAAAAGCGTCCTGGGATTCCTCATAGGATGCTTTTTGGATAAGAGGTTTAACCATTGATCCTTGCTAGGAAAATCCTGGACACGACCAGTAATCCCAACGCTACCAACGGCATCATCAAAGCCGAAACTGGATCCCCATTCGCAGCATGAGCAATGAATGCTGAGATAAATGTGATGCCAAAACCTGCATAAGCCCATTCCTTTACCAACTTTGGAAAAGCTGGGATTAGAAGTACGATGACTCCCAGAATTTTTGCGATTCCTAGTTCTATCCTGAAGAAATCCTTGAATCCCATAGCCGTAAATCCTGCGGAAACATTCGGGTCGGCAAAATAAGCATAAGCGCTAAATAGCATCATGAGTGAGATTAAGCCTGTGGCAGTCCAATAGATAATTTTATTAGTCATAGTGTTATTATTTGGCACAAACTTATCGTAATTAGCTATACATTTGTAAGTACTATACTCTGGTATAGTGCTATACTTTGGTATAGTTCAGTAGTTCACTTCTAATATTTGCCATATGGAAAAACCAGATAAGTCAAACCATAGCCAATGCACCGGGATAATCCGTCCGGTTCAGGATGCATTGGATGTATTAAGTGGAAAGTGGAAGCTTCCAATCATCGTAGCTTTGCTTCACGGCTACAAGCGGTTTTCTGAAATTTCCAGACAGGTTCCCGGCATTACCGACCGCATGCTTTCAAAGGAATTACGGGATTTGGAATTAAATCAACTGGTGAAGCGGAAAGTCTATGATACCTTTCCTGTGACGGTGGAATATACCATGACTCCCTATGGGGAGACGCTTAAGGATGTAATCTCTGCGCTTCATATCTGGGGAGAAAAACACCGTCAAAAAATCTTTGGCGCAGGTCTAGTTCATCATCCAGTAGATAAAAGTCACCTTGGGTAGCCTCTATATTTTCATTTTTATGTTATCTATTCCTTCAATTAGACAATTTGAAAAATTATTCGGTTCTCTATTTGCAGAACTAACTGAACTTTCTCTATATTTGTCCCGTTGTACCTGCATGACCCAAATTAATTGTAGATGATTTTAACAGAAAAACATAAGGAGCTGATCGAGCGAATCGGAGTCTTCCATGAGCATAAAGGAATGCAGCCTTTGGTGGGAAGGATTATCGGACTGCTTTTGGTACATGATGAAGGAGAGGTTTCATTTGATGAAATCGTAGAGCAGCTTGGGGTAAGTAAAAGCGCCGTGAGTAATGCTTTAACCTTCTTACAGGCAAAAGGTAGATGTGTGTATTCTACCCGACCCGGAGATCGAAAAAGGTACTTTGCGCTTAAGGTGAGTGACTGGAGAAGCGATTTCGAAAAAGAGCTGGAGAATATCGCCGAAATTCAAAAATTCATCGATGAGGTTTTGGAGGTGAGAACAGATAAAACCCCTGAGTTCAACTGTAAAATGAAGGATTTTTCGGAGTTTCTGGCATTCTTCAAAAAAGAAATCCCCGTTCTTTTCGAAAGATTTAAAAGACAAAGAGCTTAAAAAAATTTGAATTTTAAGTTCTTTAAACACAGAACCAACTATTATTTTCAAAAATAACTACTACAAAATAGAATGTTACGAAAGTTTCTAATTTACTCTACATTCCTTCTAGGTCCTGTCACGCTGTCTGCACAGGATCAATCGGAGCAGTTTGCATTACCGGACACTTTGACGCTGAAGGAAAGCATACAGATCGGTTTGAAAAATAACCGGGATTTCAAAAAAGCGGTCTTGGATGAAGAATCCGCCATGTATCAGCGAAATGAGATCCGTGGAGCTGGCCTGCCACAATTATCCGCCTATGGTCAATACAATAATTTCATCGATGTGTTTCCTCAGGCTGTGCCAGGGGGGATTTTCGGTGGAGACCCTGGGGATATAGAGGTGATCTCTTTGGGTGTGCCCCAGTCACTTAAGGCGGGTTTGGAACTGAATCAGCTGATTTTCAGTAATTCTTACCTCATAGGCCTGAAAGCAGCCAAGACAGGAGAGGAGTTTTACCGCTTGCTGGCGCAGCAGTCCGAAGAGGATGTGATTCATGAGATTTCCATGAACTACCTGGCCACCATTCAGGCTGAACTTCAAAAGGAAAACCTTCTGGCAAATATAGATCAGCTGCAAAGTTTGGAGAAAATCCTGCAGGCGCAGTATGAAAATGACCTGGCCAGAAAAGTGGATTTAAATCGGGTGAAGGTCAACCTGACTTCCATCAAAAGTGAGTTGGAAAACCTGGAGATCTCTATCTATCAGCGGGAAGGTTACCTGAAATTGGTCATGGGAATTCCGGTGGATACTCCGATCAATCTGGATAGATCCATCGCTGATATGAATCAAAAAGTACAGGATTTTAAGATCCAGGACTTTAATATTTTTGACCGAAAGGATATTCAGATTTTGGGAGTTCAGGAGCAGCTGTACGAGTATGAATACAAAAATATCAAAGCGGAGCATCAGCCTTCCTTGGTTGGATTTGCAGATTTTAATAAAAATGCTTTTTCCCAGGACTTTGATTTCATCAGCCAAAATAAGGTATGGTATCAGGGGTTTTTGATAGGCTTAAAGCTTCAGATTCCGATTTTTGATGGATTCACTACCAAAAACAAAGCGGCACAGTCTAAGGTGAGAGCCTCCCAACTTCAGCTGGATAGATTGCAAGCTGAAGACGCTGCATCCCTGGAATATCAGAATGCGATAAACAAATATTACTCTTCGCTGAGCACCTTGGAATCTCTTCAGGACAACCTAGCCCTGGCAGAAGATGTGCTGGACGAAACCACCTTGCTATATAAGGAAGGACTCAGCCCGCTTACTGATCTGCTGGATGCAGAGACTACCCAGCGGCAAGCACAAACCAACTATAATAATCAAATCATTCAGGTGAGAATAGCGCAGTTGGAAATTCTTAATTCCACCGGGAAAATCAAAAACCTTATCCAATAATCGAAAACTAATACCAGCCATGAAAAAATTAATCATCATAGCCTTACTTCTAGTAGGAGTAGGAGCAGTGGCCTTCACACTCTACACAAACAAAGAAGAAATGAACGAAGCTGCCACCCTGGCCATGAAATCCAGCGAGTATATCTCGGTGACTGTCCAAAAGGTGGAAGAGAAGACGGTAAACAGGAACTTCGAGGCCAATGGAGTATTTGAACCTTCACAGGAGCTGAAACTGATGTCCGAAACCTCTGGTGCAGTAGTTAAAATCTATAAGAAAAAAGGAAGCTTTGTGAAAAGGGGCGACTTGATCGTGCAGATCGATGACCGCCTGATCCGCTCCGAGTATACCATTGCCAAGCTGAATAGAGACCAGGCTGAAAAAGACCTGAAGCGCTTTGAAAATCTGGCAAATACAGATGCCATCACCAAAAAACAATTGGAAGAAAATGAAAAGGCCTTCAAAATCGCTGATGCTCAGTTGGCAGCCTTGCAAAAAAGGCTGGATGATACTCAGGTGACCGCCCCAATCTCCGGTTTTATCAATGAGGATTATTATGAAATGGGTGCTTTGGTAAGTCCAGGAATGCCATTAGCAGACATCATCAATAAATCGCCACTTAAACTTAGCGTGAATGTGACCGAGAGCGAAATCTCTAAGGTGAAAATCGGAGATGAAATCCCGGTTAAAGTAAACGCGATCTCCAATCAGGAATTTACCGGCAAAGTGCATTTCATTTCTGATATGGCTGATGCTTCATTTAAATACGAAGTGGAGCTGGTAATGAACAGCAAAAATCAGGATCAGATCAAACCAGGTATGTTTGGTACCGCTCAGTTTAAATTTTCTCAGGATGAAAAAGTGCTGAAAATCGATAGAAAGTCTATCGCAGGAAGCCTAAAAGATCCGGGTGTTTACCTGATCAAAAATGGGGTAGCAGTCTACCAGCCAGTAAAAATCAACCCTTTGGATGATGGAACGGTGGAGATTTTGGACGGCTTAAAAGCCGGAGACGAAGTGATCGCCTCAGGTCTGATCAATGTGAAAGAAGGAACCAAAGTCAAAGTACAGTAAACCATGCAAATCACTAAAATATCCATTCAGCGGTCGACCATGGTGGTCGTCCTCTTTACCGTACTGACTTTACTGGGGATTTTCTCCTACACCCAGCTGTCTTATGAGCTTTTGCCAAAAATGGAAACCAACGTGGTGACCATCTCTACGGTTTATCCTGGAGCAGCACCAACGGAAGTAGAAACCTCAGTGACGAAGAAGATCGAGGATGCAGTGGCTTCCTTGGAAGGGATAAAATCCATGAATTCCATTTCACAGGAAAGTATCTCCATTATCACCATAGAATTGGAAGCAGGCGAAGACGTAGATTATTCCTTACAGGACGCACAGCGTAAAATCAACGCCATCCTAGGCGACTTGCCAGATGATGCAGATCCACCGAGTTTGGGCAAATTTGATTTAGATGATTTGCCTATCATGCAGCTGGCAGTGTACTCCAACTTAAATCCATCAGAGTTCTATGATTTGGTAAAAAACAAAATCCAACCATCTCTAGCTCAGATAAAAGGTGTGGCCCAAGTGAATATGCTAGGTGGTACCGAGCGTGAAATCAAAGTTAACTTGGACCGGAATAAACTGGACGCTTACGGTATTTCACCGATTTCTGTAGCTCAGACTATCAATGCCAGTAATCTGGATTTTCCCACGGGTAGGCTAAAAGATAATGAGGGACAGGTGTTGATTCGTCTTGCAGGTAAATTTCAGAATATTCAGGATATAGAAAACCTCGTGATTGCTTACCGTAATGACGAATCTCCTATACAATTGAAAGAAGTAGCTGAAGTCCAGGATTCCTTTAAAGACGAGGAAATCCTGACCAGATTAAATGGTAAATCGGCGATTGGTTTAACAGTACAAAAGCAGTCTGATGCCAATGCAGTAGAAGTTTCGGAGGTGTTGGAGCAGGAGCTTCAAATCCTGGAGCAGACCTATACCGCTGAGGGCGTTTCTTTCCAGATCTCCCAAAATACATCTGAGTTTACATTGGAAGCAGCCAATCATGTGATCACGGATTTGGTTATTGCGGTAGTATTGGTGGCGCTGATCATGCTGCTGTTCCTACACAGTATACGAAATGCGATCATCGTAATGGTAGCTGTGCCGGCTTCCATAGTAGCAACATTTACAGTGATGTTCCTGGCAGGTTTTACCCTGAACCTGATGTCCTTACTGGCACTTTCGCTGGTGGTAGGTATCCTGGTGGATGATGCCATCGTGGTGATAGAAAATATTTACAGGCACCTGGAAATGGGGAAAAATATCGCACAGGCTTCCTATGACGGTATCCGCGAAATCGGAGCTACGGTGGTTTCCATTACCTTGGTTATTGTAGTGGTGTTCGTGCCTCTTGCGATGACGGGTGGTTTGATTTCGGGTATTTTGACCCAGTTCAGTATTACAGTAGCTGCTGCTACCCTGATTTCCCTGTTAGTCGCATTTACTTTGATTCCTCTTTTGACCTCTAGATTCTCCAAACTGGAGCATTTGGATAAGGATTCATTCTTTGGCAAAATTGTCTATGGGTTTGAAGCAGGTTTGGATGCATTTGTGGATTGGTTGATCGGGATTTTGAGATGGGGTTTTGCACACAAAATCGCTTTATTAGGAATCACCCTTGTCCTTTTCATTTCCTCTTTCTTTTTGGTGATCAAAGGATTTATAGGTTCCGAATTCGTTTCTGAAGGAGATAGAGGGGAATTCCTACTTAGACTGGAGCTCCCTAAGGATGCCACATTGGAGCAAACCAATTTCAAGACTCGCGAGGTAGAAGATTACCTGAGAACGCTTCCTGAGGTCACAGAGGTGTTTACCACAGTAGGTGTGACTTCTGGCCAGTTTACGGGTTCCCAATCTTCTTCATTTACATCTGAGATTTTGGTGAAGCTAGTTGGGCCAGAGCATAGAAGCATGACCGGGCCTGATTATGCCAGACAACTTGAAAACTATCTGGAAGAAAATATCACAGGAGCAGAATACACCGGAGTGCCTATATCTATCATGGGTACTGCGAATGATGCACCGATTCAGGTAATCGTATCTGGTCCGGATAAGGATTCTATTCGTATAGTTTCTGAAAAAATTGAAGGGATTCTAGCCGGATTAAAAGGTACAAGAAAGATAGAAAGCTCGCTGGAAGATGGTAACCCAGAAATCCGTGTGGAAGTAGATCGCTATAAAATGAATGAGCTGGGGCTTTCCATGGACATGGTGGGCGGAGCACTTCAAGTAGCATTTAACGGGAACGACGATTCGAAATATACTGATGGTGATTACGAATACGATATTCTGGTAAAACTGAATGAGTTTGACAGGAAGTCAATCTCTGATGTTCAGAACCTTACATTCCTGAATAGAAGCGGTCAATTGGTGAAACTCGAGCAGTTTGCGACAGTTAATCAGTCGGAAGGCCCTACCAAGCTGGAAAGAAGGGACCGTGTTTCTTCTGTGAAAATCACTTCTCAGGTAGCCGGTGTTCCTTCTGGAACAGTAGGGGCAGAATTGACTGCTGCGATAGAGGCGATGGACCTTCCCCAGCAAGTGCAGATCAACTATGATGGAGATATGAAAAACCAGGCAGAAGGTTTTGGTTCCTTAGGAATTGCGCTTTTGGCATCTATCATTTTGATCTACCTGATCATGGTTGCCCTGTATGATTCCTATGTCTATCCATTGGTGGTGATGTTCTCACTTCCTATGGCATTGATCGGTTCCTTATTGGCTTTGGCACTCACCAAAGGCACGCTCAGTATCTTTTCCATCATGGGGTTGATTATGCTCATGGGACTTGTGGCAAAGAATGCGATTCTATTGGTCGATTTCACCAATCAGCTTAAAGCTGAAGGAGTGGAAGTCAAGACCGCCTTGGAAAAGGCAGTTAAGATTCGTTTCCGTCCGATTTTGATGACTACCATCGCGATGGTGATAGGTATGATGCCTATTGCATTGGCTACTGGAGCAGGTGCCGAATGGAAAAATAGCTTGGCTTGGGTAATTATTGGGGGCCTACTTTCGTCTATGTTTTTGACGCTGGTAGTGGTTCCGGTGATTTACTACTTATTCGATCGGTTTATGTTCAAAATCGGGAAGTCTGAAAAGAAACAGATTGAGCTAGAAGAGACTGACGTAGAGGAGTTTGAATCTGAAGCTGCTGCTTACGTTTAACCTATAAATAAACAATAACCCGCTTACCGGACTTATACGGTAAGCGGATAAAATAAATACCCAATGAATAATATTGCTAACCTCCGTAAGATTTCCAAGGTGTTCACCCAATATGGAATAGACCTGACTGGAAAAGGAAAATATGCATCATTTGAAGGCGATCTGCAGATGGACAAGGTGTTCGTTTCAGGCTTGATATTCGAGTTGGAATATGAGCTTCACAAAGAGCTGGAAGATGATAAAGTAGCTGGAGTACAAGCCCCGGCACAGATTATTGAATTGTTGATGAGTTAAGTTCTGTATGGGCAAGGTTGCTCATACCTAAACTAAAAAGAGTCCCGGGTGTCCGGGACTCTTTTTTTTATGCATTACACCAATTTTTACTCTTGCAGCAAGGTGTTATTGAACAGCTTCAAAATCCGTTTATACTCATCTGTCCAGGAACTTGGCTCTACGAATCCGTGATCTTCCACAGGATAAATCGCCATTTCCCAATTATCTTTTCCCAGCTCGATAAACCGCTGGGATAGCCTCACTACGTCCTGAAAATGAACATTTACATCTACCATGCCATGCGCCATTAGTAAGTTTCCTTTAAGTCCTTCGGCAAAGTAAATAGGAGAGGAACGTCGGTAAGCAATAGGGTCCTCTTCGGGTGTGTTCAGGATATTGGAGGTGTAGCCGTGATTGTAATGCGCCCAATCTGTCACTGAGCGGAGTGCTGCTCCGGACTTGAATGTGTCAGAAGCATTGAAAAGTGCCATAAGTGTGATAAAACCACCATAGCTGCCTCCATACAAGCCTACGCGGTCTGGATCTACCCCGTGATTTTCGATGAGATATTTCACTCCATCCACTTGGTCAGAAAGGTCTTTGCCACCCATATGGCGGTAGATGCCTGTTCTCCAATCTCTCCCATATCCCGCAGAACCACGGTAATCTATGTCCAAAACAGTATAACCTAAATCTGTCAATAAATTATGAAACATGTACTCTCTAAAGTAACTGCTCCACCATTTATGGACATTTTGTAAATATCCGGCACCATGGACAAAGACTACTGCAGCACCGTTCTTTTTGGCTGGGTCGGGCGTGTACAGTCTAGCAGGCACCTGAGCGCCATCCTCAGCAGTAAATCTTACAATTTGCGGATCCCTCCAGTTGTAAGCTTTAAATTCATCGCTTTGACCAGCTGTGAGCTGAACAGCCTTTGCACCAGCTTTATTGTCCTGTAGGTAAAGCTCTGCAGGCTTGTTACTATAAGAATATACAATGGCGAGCTTTTTCTCATCTGGAGAAAGACTTACATCGTTGTTTCCAGTCATGGAAGTCAGCTTGACCGCCTTACCGCCCATCAAGGGCATTTGATAAAAATGACGCTCGCCTGGATCTACTTCTGAGCTGGTGAAATACCAGGATTTTTTGTCTTTGGAGAGGAAAGGATCAAAGACTTCATATTTTCCTGAGGTCAAAGCTTTCTTTTCCCCAGTGCTCACATCCAGCAAATACAGGTGGGAATAACCACTTTCTTCAGATTGAAAATAAATGTGCTTGTTGTCCGGTAGCCATCCCATGGTTCCCCCAGAAAATGACCAGCCTATGCCCGGACCGGCGATCCATGCCTCATCACGCTGGCGATCAAGGGTTTTAAGTTTACCTGAATTCAGGTCAATTTCTGCTATCCACCTGTCTTTATTATCTGTAGATCGAATATTGATAATTGCTCTGCTGCCATCTGGAGAAAAATATGGACTGGAAAAACTGACTGTTCTTTCTTTTTCCTCCCAGGTTTTGTCTGGGTAATCGGATACATAATCGGGTAGGTCTTTGATACCAGGAAGTTCCGAAGCGGTCAGGAAATAGACCGTATCCTGCTCTAAATCGTAGATTCCGATTTCCGCTTGGGCAGGAGTAGAGGTTCCCACTTTTGCCCGGGCATTAAGATCCACGGTGTAGCCTGATGCATCTACATAGTCGGGCACTTTGGTGTTTTTACTGTTGGAGGAATTATAGATGGTAAAACTGGCAAATTTGCCATCCGGAGAAAGCTGTAGGTTTACCGGGGACTTTCCTTCTGTGTAATACACAAACTCCTCTACCTCCCCGTCTTGAAAGGATTCCCGGTAGTCTTTTCTCATTTTACTTTTTTCCTCTCTTTCACGGACTACAGCGAGCAGTTCTAGGTTTTCCGACTCCAGCCAAGGTAAGTCCGTAGCATTTCCCTTTGAATTATCCTTTGGTTTGGAACTTGTGGAAATATTGGTGGCTTTGCGTATGGTTTTACTGGATAGGTTATAGATGTAGATATTTGCCTTTGAGCTAAAGGCGATTTCTTCTTCATTGGCAAGAAACTTGGGGTCTGCAAAATTCTCTGGCCACTCCAGCAGTACCTCAGTGTTGCCGGAAGATAGGTCTTCTAACATTAGTTTTTCATCGATCTGATATAAACGAAGGGTTTTATCCGCATTATAGCTCGCCTCGTCACGTTCTCTGGACCGTAGTTCCAGCCAGGATACTTTTGAGATTTTTTGGTCCCGATTCAGCTGGATTTTGTATAAGGAATCAGCCGGATCCTGATCCAGATTGTACCGAAAATAAATAGTTTCAGAATCATCACTCCATGATGCACTGGAAGGGAAAGTACCCATCCAGCTGGGATCTCTCATGATGTATTCTACACTCAATTCGGACTGTGCCTTGGCCTGAAACAGGGCAATAAAAAGCAAAGGCAGAAACATTAGTTTTCGCTGCATATTTAGTTGGTTTGGTTTTATGCTGATATTCTTAAATCTTAGCTAGAAAGGCTGCTAATTCGCTTTCGATGAGTTGCAATTGACTTTGAAGCTCCTCATTGAGAGCTTGCGAATTCCTTAAGTCATTTTCAATAGCTTCCAATAATTTACGGGTTTGCAGGGCACCTATGTAGCTCATACTGGGTTTTGCTTTGTGACAGCGTTTTTTGATGGAAGCAAAGTCTTCTTCTTGGTAAAATCCATCTAGCTCTTTAAGATCCACAATGTTGGTGTCGAGTATGATTTGGATCATTTCCCGGATCATTTCCGGATCATCTTCTCCAAAGTACTGGTAGATGGCTTGCTCACTGATGAGTTGGTACATATTGCTTACAAAATGGTATGAATAGGAAAAAGTCTGTTTGGCACTTATTCTAAAATTAATCACATTTTTCAAAAAGCATAAATTAAGCGGGGGAGAGTTTGATATTATTAGTATAAAAGCAACAAAAAGACCGCTGAATGGTTAATTTTGCGCCATTCTGGTTTAAAGGAAATCTGAGATGCAGAAGAACAAGAAAATATTTCTGATACTATTTGTGCTGTTCATGTTGATCATGCTATGGATAGGATATGACATTTCCCAAAGAACTACTTTCCCAGGCTCCAAAGGAAACCTGGAAGAAAGAATAGGTTCGGAAGTAAAGGAAGAGAAGAATTAATAGCAGCAGCAAAAGCTGAAAAAAGAAGTAAAATGGACAATCTAATGACTCGGCAGCTAGACCTGATCCTAAGGGAAGGCGAGGTGGATTTCGAGCGTGAGTTTGAGTTAGTAGCCAAGCCTGATTTTCTGGACCAAAAAGGAAAAAACTGGCTTGCAGAAATATATGAAGACCTGGGTGGAAAAAAAGGGGGACCTTTGTTGGAAAAGTTTAGGTTCGATTTCAAAATCGGCAGAAACCTCTTCCTCTATGACGATGAACTCCACTTTAATAGATATAGGCTAATTTCTTTTAGATCAGATCTCTATAATGAATTGAATTTTGAATTTGTAGATGCTCAACGACGGCTTTGTAGGAGCTTTGAAAAGGAGTGTCTCAAGGTAGGTATGCAAGAAAGGGTTTGGTATGGACCTCCCATTGCCAAGCACTGTTTTGGTGCCGGAAGTGAGCCAGGTGACTTTTCAGGAAATGGTGCTATAGGCTGGAAATTATTTGCTTATAACGACGCTCAAATGGATCTCCAAACCAGAATTCATGGCTATAAGTTGCATAGAATTACTCCTTTCGAAACCCTGATGACAGGTGGATCTCTAAAGCGACTGGATCAGTTGCTCATTAATCCCAAAGAAGAACAGCGCGTGATGCTATTGAACTGGTTTAATAGAAAGTATCAAGACTGATCTCTCTTTCACAACATGAAAATGGGTGTGAGGGTCAGTCAAAATATGGTAGGAACCCATGAATGGGCCCAAATCCTAAGCGAATAAACCAAAGATCTCCCGGTCCACTTTCTCAACTACGAAAGCAAAATCGTCTGCCCGCTCCACAAAATCCAAATTGTTCACATCGATTACCAGTAGTTTACCCTCCTTATATCCATTGATCCAGTCTTCATAGTGGCTATTTAGGTTTTTCAGGTAATCGATCCGCATAGTGGTCTCATAGCTTCTTCCTCGCTTTTCTATTTGCCCGACCAGTTTAGGAATATCTGCTTTGAGGTAGATCAGCAGGTCGGGTGCTTTTACATGCGAGATCATACTGTCAAATAAACTTAGGTAATTGGCATAGTCCCGCTCAGTCATGAGCTTACTTTTATGCAGATTGGCCGCAAAAATATACGCATCCTCGTAGATAGTTCTATCCTGAATGGTGGGGTTTTCGCTATCCTGAATCTTTTTGATTTGGTTGAATCTAGAATTCAGAAAATAAACTTGCAAATGGAAAGCCCATCTTTTCATATCCTCATAAAAATCAGGAAGATAAGGGTTGTTATCTACAGCTTCAAATTCAGCTTTCCAGCCATAATGTTTGGCTAGTTTTTCGGTCAGTGTGGTCTTACCACTGCCGATGTTTCCAGATACTGCTATGTGCATTTCTTTTACTTTAAGAATCTATCCGAGACCACTAACTCTTTGCTTGCTTTGGTGTATTTGTAGAATCCCTCGCCTGTTTTTACGCCTTTGTAGCCTGCCGTTACCATATTCACGAGTAGGGGGCATGGGGCGTATTTGGGATTACCAAAACCCTCCTGAAGTACGCGCAGGATAGAAAGACAAACGTCCAGCCCTATAAAATCTGCCAGTTGCAATGGTCCCATAGGATGCGCCATGCCCAGTTTCATCACGGTATCTATTTCCTGGATTCCGGCCACACCTTCATAGAGGGAATATATCGCCTCGTTAATCATAGGCATAAGGATTCGATTTGCCACAAACCCCGGGTAATCATTGACTTCTACCGGCTCTTTGGAAAGGTCTTTGGCAAGCTGCATGATTGTAGAGGTAACCTCATCAGAAGTCGCGTACCCTCTTATCACTTCCACTAGTTTCATCACCGGTACTGGGTTCATAAAGTGCATGCCGATCACCTGCGCTGGACGTTGGGTGACGGCAGCTATTTTAGTAATGGAAATAGAGGAAGTATTGCTCGCTAAAATGGCTGCAGCAGGGGAGAATTGATCTATTTTTCTAAATAAATCAAGCTTGATGTCCATGCTTTCTGTGGCCGCCTCTACTACTAGGTCTGCGTTTTGTATGCCAGCTTCCAAGTCAGTGAAAGTATTGATTCTGTCCAGGGCTTGCATTTTTTCTGTTTCGGTAAGCACTTCCTTACTCACTTGCCTATCCAGATTCTTGCTAATGGTAGCGAGGGCTTTTTGTAAGAAATCATCTTTGAGGTCAATCAGATTGACTTGGTATCCGTGCTGTGCAAAAACATGGGCAATGCCATTTCCCATGGTACCAGAACCTATTACTGAGATATTGTTTATCATGAAGTACGTGAGTTGAAAAGTGATTTATTTGGGTTTAACTGATCCGAAGACCTGCCCAAAGCTAATGGCGTAAATGTCTAATTCCAATTTTTTTGCTGTGGGATTAATGCTTGGCAATGTGCTTAAAGATTCCTTTCAAACTGATAGAATTACCTACCTTTGAGCTATGAACGAACTCGGTTTAATTTCAAAATTACCCATCAATCGCTTCACGGATTTCGGGGCTTATTTAGCTTTAAGTTCAGGTGAAGAAGTGCTTTTGCCCCAAGGCTATCTAAAGGGAGAGGAAAAAGAGGGGGATGAGGTAGAAGTTTTTGTCTATACAGACAGCGAAGATCGGCCGGTGGCTGTGACCCAAAAACCTAAGGTTTTATTGGATGAATTTGCGGTTCTGGAAGTGAAAGAAGTGACCTCCTTTGGTGCTTTTTTAGACTGGGGCTTGCCAAAAGACCTCTTGGTTCCCAACTCAGAGATGGGCAAAAACATGGAAGTCGGGGAGAAATATCTGGTAAAAGTCTGCTTGGACTATAAAACCAATAGACTGATCGGGGTGAATAAGTACCGAGATTTTATCCGGCTTTCGCCTTTGGACTGGGAGGCTGGCAAGGAAGTGAGCGGGATGATTTTTGAAGAGACGGATTTGGGTTTTAAAGTGCTGGTGGAAAATGAGTTTGAGGGGCTGCTTTATAAAAATGAAGTATTTCAGCCACTGGAAATGGGAGAGGTGCGCAAGCTATTTATCAAGAAAAACAGAGAGGACGGAAAGCTGGACTTACAGTTATTGGCTCCCGGCCGCGCAAAATATGACGAGGGGTCAGAAAAAATCCTTTCGATTTTGGAATCAAAAGGATTTTTGGCTTTGCATGACAAGTCTGATCCGGAGGCGATCAAGGCTGAACTGGGGATGAGTAAGAAGCATTTTAAACAGTGCATAGGCCAACTTTATAAAGCCCGCATGATTCAGATTCAGCCAGATGGGATTAGTTTGAACGGATCGAATTGAGCTTGAGTATATCCGTGGGAGTTAGACAGAGTATCGCGTGATTTCGTAGTAAAGCGATAGGTGCCTTCACCAGATTGGGAGATTTCACCAATATATTCAGCCAACTTTCCTCGTCCCAGTTTTTGCCGGCGATATTTCGCTGGTATTCCGGATCTGCACGGTTGAGCAGGTCTTTCGCTCTCAGCTGCAGCTTGAGCAAGAGGCTATACCACTGGGTGGGTGTGAGCTTTTCCTTGGACAAATCAATGGAATTGACAAAGGGCGCAATGGATTTGGCGTATGCCAGAGTCTGCTTATCTACTGGCTGCGACGGCGAATGATAGAAATACAATTCTGAGGGATGGATTTTCATAGCTGGAGTGATTTAGTGTATTATAAGTTACTGAAAGTCTATCAATTATGCAAAATTTCCCTTTGGGAATTAAGTTTTTAAAAAGTAATAAATTCTGAAAAATTGGAAATAGACCTTGAAAATTTCAGGAGAGAGAGTAAGTCAGAATATTCTTCTAATCAGAAATTGAAGAACCGTCTCAGAAAGGTAAAACCAAAGGTGCTGGATGAGCAGTTCAGTCAGCTCAATGACGAAGTGTTTGAGGAAATTGACTGTTTGGATTGTGCTAATTGCTGCAAGACTACCAGTCCTATTTTTCTGAATACGGATATTGATAGATTGGCCAAGGTCTTCAGGATGAAAAGCAGTGGGTTTATCGAGGAGTATCTGCACCGGGATGAAGAAGGGGATTTTGTATTGAATTCTTCGCCCTGTCCATTCTTGAATGAGGATAATAAATGCCTGGTGTACGAGGATAGGCCCAAGGCCTGCAGAGAATATCCCCATACCAATCGTAAAAAAATGCACGGAATTTTAACTTTAACGCTTAAAAATACGCTTGTTTGCCCTGCAGTTTTCAAAATTTTCCAGCAGATTGGGAAGGATTATAGGAAGTAAAATATTTCTTTTGCTTTTTTGAAGACATAAACCTATTAATAATACTATGCAAAATCAGGAGGCGCACTTCCTAGGTGTGGACGTGGGGGGAACCCATTTGAAAATCGGACTTGTAGATAAGCAAGGAAATATTTTAGACTTTGAAAAAGAGGATACCACTCCTTACCGTGATGATCCTGATGGTTTTGGACCGTGTTTTATTAAAGGTTTAGGCAAATACTTGAAGAAATATCCCCAAGTCAAAAATATTGGGATCGGCCTGCCCGGTATGATCTCCAAAGACAGAACCACGGCCATTGAAATCCCTGCCATCCCAGACTTAAACGGTTTCAATTTAAAAGGCGGACTGGAAGAAGCTTACCCAGATCATGAGTTTTCATTGGAAAACGATGCTGCTGCAGCAGCTATTGGTGAGTTTTATTTTGGGAAAGATGATCCAGCTGAAAATTTTCTTTTCATTACTATGGGAACCGGCATAGGTAGTGCCCTGGTCTTAGATGGCCAGGTGTTCAAAGGTTCCAGAGGTAATGCCATGGAGATGGGTCACATGCTTTCCAAAGGCAGTGCCCGACTAGAGACGCTGATCGGTAGACAGGGAATCCTGAATATCATGTCCAGAATGATAGCAGCCTATCCTGAGAAAGCAGGAGAACTGGTGGGGGCAACCCTAGGAACTCACCTCTTAGTGGATACTGCCAAGGCCGGTAACCCGGTATCTTTGATGGTTTTCGAGGAAGTAGGAATGATCATGGGGGAGGCTATAGTTTCTGCTATTCGTATTCTGGATGTCACCGACGTGTATTTTGGAGGTGGGATATCCGCCGGATTGGAGTTTATGATGCCTACGCTAGAGCGGACCATCAAGCAGTACCTTTCCCAGTATTATGGTAAAGACTTGGTACTGAAAAAAGCAACTTTAGAAAACAATGCCGGCACCCTTGGAGCTGCGGCTTTGTGTTTTATGGGTTCAGGTTTGTAACTGTAACCTCAGATACCCTGCTCAATGAATTCATTCGAAAAAGAACCTTCAGAGGTTCTTTTTCTATTTCTACCCCTTCACACGTCTGGCTAGGCTCCAAGAAGTAAAAAAAGAAGCTTTGGCTTTTGTCAGCCAATTCCACTCGGTCTGGCCTACCAAATGTTTTGATGATAGCCTGGTTATCTGCACCCAGAAAAGTATGCCTCATTTCTTCAAAAGCATCCAAATCCTGTAGTCTAAGGCCTTTGCAACCATAGCGGTCTGCTTTCCAGTTGGAAATGTTAATGGCTCCAGTTTCCAGCTTGGAACTGCAGGAAAAAGCAAAAAGCATACTGATGACTAGAAGGGTGAAGTTGATTCTGCGCATGAATTTAAAGCGAGGCCGAAGGGATTTTTGAATTGAGCTGTTGGTTTTTCCACAGCCAGGTGATAGAGAATGCTGCAAAGGTACCCAATGCAGGATAAAGAATTGGCAAAGGTAGGAGAGTTTGACCGATGAAAAACACAATGCCTGCAAAAGCTAAAATTCGCAAAACCTCCTGCGGAAAGTACCAGCTTCTCTTTTCGAATATACCTGAGAAACTTACCGTAGTCCAAATGATGATGGCACTGATGAGCACCTTTGGCAGCCAGGTGAAATTGTTTACTTCGAAAAGGAAATATCCAGTGAGCACCAGTAGGAGGGTATATTGTACAAGTACATACCAGTTCATCGTGCTGGGCACTACGGTGTCAAATTTCTGGTAATTGCTTTCTATTTCTTTTGGGCTACGGTATCCGCCAAGGTACTCTGGAAGCCAGCCCGGCTTCTTGACCAGGTACTTTACCTTGTCAGACCAGTTTTTGATTTGCTTTAGCTCCTGCTTCATAGTAGCATAGTGTGCCAGGTTTACCCATACCGGGTTCCAGCTGTTGACCGGAGTGGTGATTCCGTAAGTGGGTGTTTCCTCTTCTTTCTGAAATGTACCAAACCACTTGTCGAAAAGTATAAATGTGCCACCGTGATTTTTATCTATGTATTTAGGATTTCGTCCATGATGCACTCTGTGATGAGAAGGCGTGTTGAGGAAGTGTTCCAGAAAACCCATTTTGCCGATGGCTTCGGTGTGAATCCAGAATTGGTACAGCAAATTAATACCAGAGGCCAACACCAACATAACCGGATCAAAACCCAGAAAAGCTAGAGGAAAATAAAAGAAGAAGGTCCAGAGGGTCTGGGTACTACTTTGCCGCAAGGCTACAGAGAGATTATACTCTTCGCTGGAGTGATGAACTACGTGTCCTCCCCAGAACAGGTTAATTTCATGACTCATCCTATGTGCCCAATAATAGCAAAAGTCATAAAGGAAGAACAAGAGGAGGAAAGTCCATATCGTATTGGGAATTTGAAAAAGAGCTGCTTTTTCAAAAATCAAGGTATAAATGCCTATGGACAGGACTTTGATAAAAACTCCGGTCACCTGGGAGAGTACGCCGCAGTTGATATTAGTGATGGCATCATTTAGCCGGTAACCCGGATGTTTTTGAAATCGCAGGGCGATCATTTCAATAGCCATCAAAATGAAATACATGGGGATGGCAATTACTACTGGACTGAGATTCATTATTTTGGGCTTTATTCTGACGCTAATTGGCAAATATAAAGATAAAAGGATGTACGAATAGTCCGAATCTGTTTGCTCAAATCCTTTATATTAGCGCATTCAATACCCTTCGATTATGTATCACCGATTCGGAAAATCCTTCTATTTTCTTAGCATTGCCTTATTTGTTTTCTTCTTATTGTACTTCTATGCAGCTTTACCGGAAAAGGTAAGCTATAGCCTGGACAGTGGAGCTGAGCTGATCAGCAGGAGTTCATTCTTCTATGGAATGATCGCGGCCTTTATTATCATTAACCTGGCAGTTCTACTCCCGCCTAAGTTGCTGGAGACAAAAAGTAACAGAAGTCTGAGTAGTGTTTTTCCAAAGGGAGACAATTACCGCGATTATTTCCTTACCTGGTTTTACTCTTTTGGGGGGATTATTAACTTCAGTTTGGCGTTTTTGGTGTTTTATACTCATGCGCTGAACAATCAGGAAGAACTCGCTGCCAGCGAATACAACCTGTTTTTTTACCTGATACCTATTCTCTTTGCGGTTTGGGTGGTCAGTTTCTTCATCATTTTGGTGGGCAAATTCACACAGGTAAAAAATAAGTCATAAGTCAAACCTGAGATTAACTAACTATGGCAGATTCAGTAAAATATACAGAAGATAGTATCAAATCTCTCGATTGGAGGGAGCATATCCGTCTGCGGCCAGGGATGTATATCGGTAAGCTTGGAGATGGAAGTGCTCAGGATGATGGCATCTACGTATTGGTCAAGGAGGTTCTGGACAATTCTATCGATGAACACATGATGGGGTATGGCAGGACCATAGAAGTCAAAATCTCTGAGCATAAGGTGGAAGTACGGGATTATGGCCGTGGCATCCCTCTGGGGAAGGTTATAGACTGTGTGTCTAAAATCAATACCGGCGGTAAGTATGATTCCGGCGCATTCCAAAAGTCAGTAGGACTAAACGGTGTGGGTACAAAAGCTGTGAATGCCCTGTCCGACTTTTTCAAAGTACAAGCGTACAGAGATGGGCAAACCAAAGTGGCAGAATTTGAAAAGGGTAATCTGGTAAATGACGCCCCGGTGACCAAAACCTCCGACCGAAATGGGACTAAGGTGGTTTTTAGCCCAGATGCAAGCATTTTTAAGAATTATCACTTCATTCCAGAATACCTGGAAAACCAAATTTGGAACTATGCTTATCTAAATGCAGGTCTGACCATAAATTTCAATGGTAAAAAGTATTTCTCGGACAGAGGGCTTTACGATTTACTATCCAATAAAATAGACGAGGAAAGTCAGCGATATCCCATCATTCACCTCAAAGGCAATGATATAGAAGTCGCAATCACTCACTCCAATCAATATGGGGAAGAGTATTATTCTTTTGTCAACGGGCAGTACACCACCCAGGGTGGTACACACCTCGCGGCATTTAGGGAATCTGTAGTCCGTACCGTTCGGGAGTTTTTCAAAAAGGATTATGATGCCTCCGACATTCGGCAGAGTATAGTAGCATCCATATCTATACGAGTTCAGGAGCCGGTTTTTGAGTCTCAGACCAAGACCAAATTAGGATCTCAATCTGTAGGACCTGATGGGCCTACTGTGCGTACTTTCGTCAATGATTTCCTAAAGGTGGAGCTGGACAATTACCTGCATAAAAACCCGGCGGTGGCAGATGCACTCCTGAAAAGGATTTTACAATCAGAAAGAGAACGAAAGGAAATTTCGGGAATTAAAAAGCTGGCAAATGAGCGGGCTAAAAAAGCCAATCTACATAACAAAAAGCTGAGAGATTGCCGGGTGCACTACGATGATCCGAAGGCAAATGAAGATGCAAAGAATAATACCATGCTTTTCCTTACCGAGGGAGATTCGGCCTCAGGTTCCATTACTAAATCCCGTGATGTACAGACTCAGGCGGTATTTTCACTGCGAGGAAAGCCACTGAACTGTTTTGGTATGACCAAAAAAGTGGTATATGAAAATGAAGAATTCAACCTTCTGCAGCATGCATTGAATATAGAAGATGGCATTGAAAATCTTCGCTATAGAAAAATTGTGATTGCCACGGATGCCGATGTTGATGGAATGCATATTCGACTGCTGGTGATGACCTATTTTCTACAGTTTTTTCCTGACTTGGTAAAAAATGGTCATTTGTTTATTCTGGAAACCCCACTTTTCAGAGTGCGAAATAAGAAGGAAACCATCTATTGCTACTCGGATGAGGAGCGGCAGCGTGCCATTCACAAACTGGGAGGTAAACCCGAGATTACCCGATTTAAAGGGCTGGGAGAGATTTCGCCGGAGGAATTTGGCGGGTTTATAGGTGAAGATATCCGCCTGGAGCCGATTATCCTCAATAAGGAAACCAAGATCGCAGATCTCTTGACCTTTTATATGGGTAAGAATACACCAAACAGGCAGAATTTCATCATCAAGAATCTGAAGATCGAAAAGGACTTGGCACTGGATGATCCTAAAAATAATGTAGGAGAAAGCGATGAGAATGAGGCGGCTTAATAAATATGCTCTGGTGCTGCAGTAATTGCGCTTCGGGTTTAGGTGAAATAAATAATTATTTGAATTATGATCTCGGCTGGCTTGGTCTTTTTGACTTTCCGGCTTTATAATTATTGGATTATACGATGAGTGAAGAAAAGGAATTACCAGAAAATTCAGATGATGCGATGCAGAATGCAGTCCCGGTGACGGGAATGTATAAGGAGTGGTTTTTAGACTATGCATCTTATGTGATATTGGAGCGGGCAGTACCTGCGATAGAGGATGGATTGAAACCAGTGCAGCGCAGGATTTTGCATGCCATGAAGGAGATGGATGATGGCCGGTTCAATAAGGTGGCCAATATCATCGGTCAATCCATGCAATATCACCCGCACGGAGATGCTTCCATTGGAGATGCCATCGTGAACCTGGGCCAAAAAGAACTGTTGATAGAAACCCAGGGTAACTGGGGAGATGTGCGCACCGGTGACCGTGCAGCAGCGGCAAGATACATCGAGGCCAGGCTTTCAAAGTTTGCTTTGGAAATCCTCTTCAATGCGCAGACCACTGAATGGCAGGTTTCCTATGATGGAAGAAAAAGAGAACCCGTCACCCTCCCGGTAAAATTCCCCTTATTGCTAGCTCAGGGAGTGGAAGGGATCGCTGTGGGGCTTTCTACCAAGATTCTACCTCATAACTTCTGTGAGTTGATCGAAGCTTCTATTGAGGTATTGAAAGGAAATGAAACCAATATTTTACCGGATTTCATTACAGGCGGGCTGGCAGATTTTTCTGAATATAATGAAGGACTTCGTGGCGGTAAGATCAAGGTTAGAGCAAGGATAGAAGAGGAGGATAGCAAGACT
Organism: Algoriphagus sp. TR-M9; assembly: GCF_027594545.1. Classification (NCBI taxonomy): domain Bacteria; kingdom Pseudomonadati; phylum Bacteroidota; class Cytophagia; order Cytophagales; family Cyclobacteriaceae; genus Algoriphagus; species Algoriphagus halophytocola. The sequence continues at coordinate 1,893,280 of NZ_CP115160.1, forward strand.
TTATTGATCAAAGAGATACCTTATGGTACTACTACAGATTCTTTGATAGAATCTATCCTGAAGGCAAACGATAAAGGCAAGATCAAAATCAAAAAAGTAGTAGACAATACTGCCAAGGATGTGGAGATTGCCATACAGCTCGCATCGGGTACTTCCCCAAATGTCACTATTGACGCCCTATATGCATTTACGGATTGCGAGGTCTCTATATCTCCCAATGCCTGTGTGATCGTCAAAGACACGCCGGTATTCCTGACTGTCAATGATATCCTGAAATACAACACCAAGCAGACCAAAGCCTTACTGAAACGTGAGCTAGAGATCCGTAAAGGTGAACTGATGGAGAAATTATTGTTTTCTTCCCTGGAAAAAATATTCATTGAAAACAGAATTTACCGAGATATAGAAGAGTGTACCACTTGGGAAGAGGTGCTGGAAGCCATAGACAAGGGGCTAGATCCATATAAGCCTGATTTTTATAGGGAAATCACCACAGACGACCTGGTTCGATTGACTGAAATTAAGATAAAGAGAATATCCAAGTTTGATGCTTTCAAGGCTGATGAGCTGATGAAAAAACTTCAGGACGAGCTCAAGGAAGTCAATCACCATTTGAGGCACCTGACGGACTATGCGATTCTCTATTATCAGAATTTGCTAGCCAAGTATGGCAAAGGCAGGGAGCGTAAAACTGAAATCAGAGAGTTTGATACCATACAGGCCAATGTAGTAGCAGCAAACAACGCCAAGCTTTACGTCAATCGTAAGGATGGTTTTGTGGGCTATGCTTTAAAGAAAGAAGAATTCGTCAGTGATTGCTCGGATCTGGACGATATCATAGTGATCCGAAAGGACGGGGTATGTATGGTATCCAAAATTCAGGAAAAGAACTTCATGGGCAAGGATATTCTCTATGTAGGAGTTTTCCGCAAGGGTGACGAGCGAATGGTTTACAACCTTATTTACCTTGATGGAGCCACGGGCAGAGCAATGGTTAAGCGTTTCCAGGTTTTGGCAGTGACTCGGGATAAAGAGTATCCGCTCACCAAAGGAACCAAAGGAAGTAAAGTGCTCTACTTGACTGCAAATTCAAACGGAGAGGCAGAAATCGTTACTGTTTATCTTACCCAGGGGGCAAAAGCCAGGGTGAAAGTTTTTGATTTTGATTTTGCTTCCATAGATATCAAAGGACGTGGAGCAGGTGGGAATATCATGACCAGATATCCAGTCCGCAAAATCCAACTCAAAATGGAAGGTGTATCCACACTTGGAGGTCTGGACATCTATTACGACTCGGTAGTGGGCAGACTGAATACCGAAGAGCGAGGTAAAAAAATAGGGAATTTCCTAGGTGATGACCGGGTAATTGTATGCTATAAGAGTGGAGATTATGAGCTGACCAGTTTCGAGCTGACCAATAGGTACGATGCACCAAATGTATTGTTGATCGAGAAGTTTGATCCCGATAAAGTGCTATCAGCCATTTACTTTGACGGGGCTAGTAAAAGCTATTATGTAAAGAGATTCCAAGTGGAAACTACTACCCTGAACAAGAAATTCAACTTTATTTCTGATCATAGAAATTCCCATTTAGCGGTGATTTCTTCTGAAAAACAACCTCAGGTGAAAGTGCTCTTGATGAAGAATAAGCAAGAAGAGGAAATGGAGTATGACCTGGATATGCTCATCGATGTGAAAGGCTGGAGAGCGGTAGGAAATAAACTATCCACCTATGAGGTCAAATCTATCCAGTTGCTTGAGTCAGTGAAGGACAAAAAGCCGGTGGGTAAAGCAGAGGAGCAAAAAGATGATGAAGACCTAGACGTGGGAACTACTATAGATTTGTCGGTCAAGAAAGATGAAGATGATGAAGAACAATTGGGGTTATTTTAAAAAGCTCCTTTTCTGCCTATGTCTGAAGAAAAAAGTGCTGAAATAATCGACCAAGCATTGCTGGATTATCTGGCGGCTTACATCACTGACCACAAGAAAAAAGTGATGGGAGAAGTGCTTGCCAACAGAACCCGGCATTTTACGGTGGTTTTGGAAGATATTTTTAAGCCGCACAATGCCAGTGCAGTTTTACGAACCTGCGATTGTTTTGGCGTGCAGGATGTGCATATCATTGAAAAGGTAAACCAGTACAAAATCAATCCCTATGTGACCAGGGGTGCATCTCAATGGGTAGATTTGCACAAATATTATAATCCCAGCGGATCTGCGGTCCAGGATTGTTTTTCGGAGTTGAGGCGTAGAAAGTATAAAATTTATGGGACCAGCCCTTCTGCGCAATCCATCTCTCTCTATGATCTGCCAGTAGCGGAGCCATGTGCCTTGGTTTTTGGCAACGAGCATGAAGGGATTTCTGCAGAGGTGAAAGCTAATGTAGATGGCCTGGTACACATCCCCATGCTGGGCTTTACGGAAAGCTTTAATATTTCAGTTTCCGCATCTATCATTTTATATGAGCTGGTTAAAAAGGCCCAGGAACAGGAGCTTCCAGATTATTTTTTATCAGAAACAGAGAAACAAATCCTCCGCTTGAAGTGGTATAGGCAGGTAGTAAAGCGCTCAGATCTGCATGAGAAAGCTTTCTTAAAGTCTATGAAGGAGTAGATTCTGCCCAGTGAGTGCTTAATTATCGGAATTAAAAATCGACTGAATTTGCTCTGTTAAAGGAGTCTTCTCTGCGTTCTTCTTGGCTCTTTGCCTTTTTCTCTGACGTTTTTTTTGTTCCTTACTTTTTACCAAAACCATTCGTGCAGAAATCCCCACTTGTCCACGGTAAAACTCCTGTCTGCCCGTTAAGTTGATGTTGGGTTTATAATCCAGAGAAATTACTGTGTTCAGCACTGTAAGTTCTAGTCCAGCGAGTAAGTCCAGACCAAATGTGGCATTGCCATAGGTATGGATGATTTGCTGATTTTCAGCGTCTTTTACAAAGCTTTCTTCCATTCCAAAAGATGGTCCAGCTCCGTAATAATAATTGAAGCGTTTGGATAGGATCGGGTGGTGTTTTTCCAATAAAGCTGAAAAGGTAGAATTGAGTTTGAAGTCTGATTGAATGATTCCTTCGATGCTAAGCCTTTTAGTGATCCTCTGCTGCGCACTTAGCCCAATTGTCCTGTATAGGTTATTATTGCCAAATCTAAGACCTACCGCGGTACCATAGCGCTGAGCTTGGGTAGTGGTGAGCGAGACAAAAAATATGATGGTGAGTAGGGTAAGGCGTTCTTTCATCTGTTTATAATTTGTCTTTTAAAGGCCATAACCTGTCCCGTGACGAAGGAAACGGGATGGAATCTCGGATGCATAATAATCATCCCTCTGTGTGTCGCTATGGATCATGCTTGATTTCATAGGTTATTTTCAAAAGAAATGACCACAGTTCAATAACCATTCCAAGGTTGATGAATTGGATTATTGTTCAGTTTTAATAATTTCGTACTTACAGCATTTCAGGAAAGTTTTACTATTCACGTGAGATTAACAAAGTCCTACTAAGCTACATTTTGCAAATCTATGATCAGGATTATTTTTTTTGCCCTTTGCTTCTCTGCCATTTCTTGCGAGTCCAAGGAGGTTTCTACAACACATAAGGAATACCTTCGATGGGTGGGGGATATCCCATTTGATCCGGCTATTGATAATCCTGAATTTGAACTCTGCCATGGTGATTCGAATGCCAGGCAATATTTTAATTTTAGTCAGGGTTTTCAGTATGAGGGAGAAAAATTAGCACTGGTTCAGGAGTTCAAAAGCAGCTACGAACCTGTTGGAGTAGATGACAGCGGTCTAATTAGAATTCGATTCCTCGTAAACTGTAAAGGAGAATCGGGTAGATTTCGGGTGATTGCTATGGACAATAACTATGAGGAGATGGTTTTCGATGAGCGTATTACGAATCAGCTTCTACAAATAACCAAGCAACTTGATGGCTGGAAGATTCTACCAACTTTAGAGGAACCACTGGACTATTACCAATACCTCATTTTCAAAATTGAGAAGGGTAATGTTGTTGAAATTTTACCATGAAGATTAGATTGATTGTTACGCTTTTGGTTATATCAGCCTTTGGGAAAATCCATGCCCAGCAAAACTGCAATTCCTACCTCTACAATGGAGATAGTTTGAAATATGAAGCGTGCTTGGTTACTGAACGTCTTGCAGGCCTCTATCAGTTTAGCAAAGAGTTCCAAGAAGTTTTAGATGAAGCTCTTGCCATCGACTCAACGTATGATTATGCCTATCGGGCAAAATCTGTGGGGTACTTAAAAAGTGGTGATTTTTTAACTTGGAAAAAACTGATAGATAAGGCAGTATTGTACAATCCTGTTGGGAATCTGGGCTATCGTGGCTGGTGCAGGTATCAGTTTTTTGGGGATTATGAAGGAGCTATAGAAGATATTGAACGGTTAGATTCCTTGATCAACTATGATATTGGAACATCCGCAAACGGGGATTATCATTTACAGATTGCCAGAGCATTATCTTACAAAGCTCTTGGGCATAGGGCTAAAGCTATTGAGATTATTGAAACACAATTAGCCGATGCTGAGCATTTTGTTGGGAAATATGATTACCTGCATCTCGGTGTGCTTTACCTAGAAAATGATGAATGTGAAAAAGCATTGGATTTATTTACCAAGCAAGAAAAAGAGAATGACCTGGCTGAAAATCAGTACTATATCGCTATGGTGTATCGCGAATTAAACCATCGAGGTGAATACATTGCTCACTTGGAAAAGGCTATTGATATGTACAAACAAGGTAGGATTATGCTAGATGGATACACGCACATAGCGGATAAAGTTTATTTGAGCGAAATTGAAACAGAGCTAAAAAAAGCCCGGGGTATCTCAGGCTAGCACTCAGCCCAAGGTTAATTAGGATTGAAATCCATATACTTCTATAAAAAAGCCCTCAAAAGCATGTAGCAAATGAGGGCAATGGTTAGTGTTAATTCGTTTTCTTAAGACTCAGATACCACGATTTTTTCGATTTTGTCTCCAGCTTTGATCTCATCTATGACATCTAATCCTTCCACAACTTTACCAAAGCAAGTATGATTTCTATCTAGATGAGCCGTATTGTCTCTGCTGTGACAGATGAAAAACTGGGATCCACCGGTGTTTCTTCCAGCATGGGCCATGGAAAGTACACCTCGGTCATGGTACTGATTTTCGCCATCTAGCTCACATTTGATGTGGTAGCCAGGACCTCCGGTACCATTACCTTTGGGGCAGCCCCCTTGGATTACAAAATTGGGGATTACTCTATGAAATGTAAGGCCGTTATAAAAGCCTTTGTTGGCTAAGTCTATAAAATTTTGCACAGCTATCGGTGCGTCATTGTCATAAAACTCCACTTTCATGGCGCCTTTTTCTGTTACTATCTCTGCTGTTCTCATGGTCAATTATTTAGGGAGCATTACAAAATTAGGAATGCAAAAATATCATAATTCATGGAACAAATGTCCATATTTCGGTTTGCAATTCCTGTGAAATTTAAATTTTATCAAATTTCTTCATTGCCGGATGAATGAAAAGGAGCTCCACGAAGGATTTCTTCAGCGGTGAGATCTTTAAATTTTTCGAAATTTTGCTCAAAAGCTTTTCCCAGTTCTACAGCTTTCTGATCATACAGGTTTGGATCAGCCCAGGTATCCCGAGGGTTCAGAATGTTATGCGGTACATTTGGGCATGTGAGCGGTACTTCGAATCCAAATACTGGGTGTTTCTGGAATGCCACTTTTGCCAGACTGCCGTTCAAAGCTGCACTGATCATGGCTCTGGTATGGCTAAGCTTCATACGCTGTCCTACTCCATAAGCACCTCCTGTCCATCCGGTGTTGACCAGCCACACATGGGTATCGTGCTGTTCCATTTTCTGGCCCAATAATTTGGCATAAACGGAAGGGTGCAAGGGAAGAAAAGCTGCCCCGAAACAGGCAGAAAAGGTTAGCTTTGGTTCCGTGATGCCCATTTCTGTTCCAGCTACCTTGGCAGTATAGCCAGAGATAAAATGATACATCGCCTGATTTTTGTTCAGTTTGGAAATAGGGGGCATAACCCCAAAAGCATCTGCGGTCAGAAAGAATATATTTTTGGGTATTCCTGCAATAGAAGGGATGATGGCGTGATCGATGTGCGTAATAGGGTAGGCCGTCCTGGTGTTTTCTGTAACACTTTTGTTACTGTAGTCCACTTCTCTGGTGTTTGGTTTGAATCTCGTGTTTTCTACAACAGCTCCAAACCGAATAGCGTCCCATATCTCAGGTTCTTTTTCCCTGCTGAGATCGATTACTTTGGCATAGCACCCACCTTCGAAATTGAAAACGCCATGTTCGGTCCACGCATGCTCGTCATCACCGATGAGATTTCGATTTGGATCTGCTGAAAGAGTGGTTTTGCCTGTGCCCGACAATCCGAAAAATATAGCTGCATCTCCATCTTTTCCCACATTGGCAGAGCAGTGCATGGAAAGAATCTGCTTGTCATGGGGCAAAATGAAGTTGAGCACGGAGAAAATTCCCTTTTTCATTTCACCTGCATAGCCAGTCCCGCCGATCAAGATGATACGCTTGGACAGATTTAGGATGGCAAAGTTTGCACTTCGGGTTCCATCGGTTGCTGGATCTGCCTGAAAATCCGGTGCACAAATAATGGTGAAATCAGCGTTGAATTGAGCTTTTTCATCTTCATTAGGCCGCAGAAACATGTTGTGACAAAACAGGTTGTGCCAAGCCAGGGTGTTTACGATTTTTAAATTCAGGCGGTGATTCGGGTCAGCTCCAGCAAAGGCATCTCTGACAAAAAGCTCCTTGTCTGCCAGGAAGCTTTTCATTTTTGCATAGAGTGCTTCGAATTTCTCCGGATCAAAGGGGATATTAATATCGCCCCACCATACACTATCTCTGGTTTTATGGTCCATGACGATAAACCGGTCTTTGGGCGAACGCCCTGTGAAAGTGCCGGTGTCAGCCATGAAGGCACCAGTAGAGGTGAGAAATCCTTCCTTTCGAGCCAAAGCCGTTTCTATCAATTCGGCTGGTGAAAGGTTGTAGTGAACTTTTCTGCTTTGATTTGAGTCAAGAAAAGCCAGGTCAGAGGTCTGGGGAGCCAGCGCTATTTCCTGCATATGTTATTTGGGTTTACAATCTGAAAATTGTCTCCCCAAAACTAAGCAAAACTGATTTAATAAAATCAATAAAATGTGCTTTTTTTGGCTATTCAATCGATTACGTAGAAAAAACAGACTTTTATTTGGTGAGGCATCTGGAAGAGAAATAAAGCCATTAATACAGGCGCACAGCCTCTTAGTGTATTTGCTGATTCAGCTTGATTTGCTGTGTATTAACTTTGGGAACAAGAGATAAAATACTTTATCATTGTAAAATTAAATTCACCCAAATAAAACTATCCTTGGAAAAAGACCTTACTCCTGAATTTGAAGAGCCAATGCTATTTGGCCATCCCAAAGGCTTATTTTACTTGTTTTTTGCAGAACTCTGGGAGCGATTCAGCTTCTACGGCATGCGGGCATTGCTCACCTTGTACATGGTGGATGTCATCTTTGAAGCATTAAGTGACAGAGATTATGCCACTGCGGCGGTTTACGCATCCTATGGATCATTGGTATATGCCTCCACGGTGATCGGGGGAAGAATATCTGATAAAGTCCTGGGTATGCGAAATTCTATCTTCCTGGGGGGCATTTTGATGTCGCTGGGACATTTTGTGCTTGCGGTAGAAAACAACGTGGCCTTCTTCCTCGCTCTATCCCTGATCATTGTAGGAAATGGCTTTTTCAAGCCTAATATCTCTACTTTCGTGGGTACCCTCTATAAAGATGGGGATCCTAGAAAAGATTCTGGATTTACCATTTTCTACATGGGTATCAATATAGGTGGATGGGTAGCCCCGCTTCTTTGTGGCTGGTTAGCCGTAGCTTATGGCTGGCATTATGGGTTTGGCTTAGCTGGTATTGGAATGCTTTCCGGACTTATTTTCTTTTGGTCAGGTATCCGAAACGGAGTATTTGGCGACCGTGGCATGCCACCTGTAAATGGAGGAATAGATGACAAAATCATGGGCGTAAAGCAGCGGTACTTTATCCCTGCTGTATCATTCTTAGCTGTTCCCGTGATCGCTTATTTATTGTCTTCTTATAAGCCCCTTGGCAGTGGGGATGGTTTCTTTGCAGATCAGAATATCGTTAACATCATTTTCAAAATCATAGGTGTTAGTATACTAGTATATCTTGGCTATATCATTTTCCAATCGTCAAAGGAGGAACGCAAGAAGCTGATTGTAGCCGTTTTAATTACTGTTTTTATGACTATTTTCTGGGGTTTTCATGAACTTTCCGGAAGTGTCATCACCTTATTTGCTGCCCGAAACGTAGATTTAGCCGGAGTCATGACTGCTTCGCAGACTAACTCACTGAACTCGATGTGGATTATCATATTGGCTATTCCTATATCCCTCTTATGGACTACGCTCTCGAAGAAAAACCTAAATCCTAGAACTCCTTATAAGTTTGGAATGGGACTATTGTTTGCAGGTATTAGTTTTTACATACTTTCTATTTCCGAAGGCAGTGCCAATGAAGATGGACTGGTTCCTTTTGCCTACCTATTACTGATGTATTTCTTGATTTCTGTAGGGGAGTTGTTTATGTCCCCTGTTGGATTGTCAAAAATCACTGATTTGTCACCAAAGCGGATTGTAGCATTTATGATGGGAGTATGGTTCCTTTCCTCAGCATTTGCCTTTCAGGTAGTAGGTTTCATAGGAAAGCAGCTCTCCATTGAAAGTACGGACAAAAACATTGGAGGCTTTGATACGCTTTATGTCTATACAGAAGGCTTTCTGCTTATTGCCAAGTACTCTATTGGAGCTGGCTTATTGGTGCTTTTGGCAGGACCATTTATTAAAAAGCTAATGGGGGATGTGCACTAAGCTTTAGCATTTTCTGGTAAAGAAAAGAGGCTGTTCAATTGATATTGAACATCCTCTTTTCGTATATGGGGCATTGATTTAGAACAAGCTTCCCTGTACTGTTGCCGGCTTTGTGGCTTGGATGGTTCCTTTGAGCATTTCCTGCATTAAGCGAAGAAATCCAGGTTCCCAGTTTTCGGCGTGGATCTTCATTTCCTTGCCTTCGTATTCTATAGGGCCTAGCATTTTCTCATACCCAATAATCATACTCCAAATGGTATAAAATGTGATTTCGGGCTGCAACTGTGGACGTATACTACCATCCTTGATGCCCTGGCTAACCATCATAATGCCGATTTTTGCCGGTTCATGGTGGATTTCCAATAACTTCTGAAAGTGCTGACTTTCTAGAATCTTAGGGTCGATTTGTGCTCTGGTTTTTGGGTTGTTGTACTTTTTCAGTAAGTCTAGGAAGTTCAATATGGAGTCGTAATAAACCTGGTTGGTCCTGGCGAATTGCACAATTCTTACGAGCAGATCTGAAACCATTTCCAGACCAGATTTACCCTTGGATCTATATATATCCCTGAATTCATCCTTGAATTGATCAAAAGCTTTTTTGGTCAAAGCCATGAACAGGTCCTCTTTGTTTTTATAGTAGAAATAGGTGAGTCCCTTGCTGATTCCTGCACTTTTGGCCACATCTTCCATTCTCGTAGCCAAATATCCTTTTGAGGTAAAGAGTGATACAGCAGAGTCTAAAATTACCTTTTCTTTGTTCTTCTCTCCAGCCATGTTATTGGGAATATCTGTTAAAAACCTAAAGATATTAAACTTCGGTCAATATCGTGCAAAGTCATTTAGTTTTTCAGTAGAATACCTAAAAAAAGGCATTAGGGAGTATCCTGATGCCTTTTTTATGGAGTTATGATGACTTATCTTACTTCTACTATGAAGTAGTTTTTCTTGCCTTTTTGGATAAGAAGGTATTTGTTTTGAAGCAGGGTCAAATTTAGATCTGCATTGGGATCGCTTAGCTTCTCCTTATTGATACTTACGCCTCCTCCTTGGATCATTTTTCTCGCTTCGCCTTTGGAAGCAAAAATCACCCCCTGGGTAGCTTCTCCAAAAAGGTCTAAAATAGATACGAGTGATTCAAATTGGGATTTTTCTATCTGAACTTGAGGCACTCCATCAAAAACCTGCAAAAAGGTACGCTCATCTAGCGCAGCCAAGTCATCGGTAGAAGATTTTCCAAAAAGGATTTGAGAAGCTTTCACCGCCATTTCATAGTTGGGTTCCCCATGTACCATGATGGTGATCTGCTTTGCGATTTCTTTCTGAAGTACCCTAAAGTGCGGGGCTTCTGCATGTTCGTTTTCCAGTCCCTCTATGGTTTCCTGATCCAATACTGTGAAGATCCGGATGTATTTGGAAGCATCTTCGTCGGAAACATTCAGCCAGAACTGATAAAATGCGTATGGGGATGTTTTTTCTGGATCCAGCCATACAGACCCTCCTTCTGTTTTACCAAATTTGGTACCGTCCGCCTTGGTGATCAGTGGCACAGTGAGGGCGTATGCACTGCCTCCGCCCATTCTTCGGATAAGTTCGGTTCCAGTCACTATATTTCCCCATTGATCCGAACCTCCTAGCTGTACGGTACAGTTTTCATTTTTCCAGAGGTGGTAGAAATCATACCCTTGGATCAACTGGTAGGTAAATTCTGTGAAGGATAGTCCGTTTCCATCTTCCAGACGTCTTTTGACAGAGTCTTTGGACATCATGTAGTTTACTGTGATGTGCTTCCCAATATCTCTGATGAAATCTAAGAAGCTGAATTTAGACATCCAGTCATAATTGTTCACCAGTTCTGCTTTGTTCTCACCTGACTCAGAAAAGTCTAGAAATTTAGCCAGCTGAGCCTGTATAGAAGCTACGTTATGGTCCAGGGTTTCCTTGTCCAGCAGGTTTCTTTCTGCTGACTTGAAGGAAGGGTCTCCGATCATGCCTGTGGCACCGCCTACCAGCGCAAAGGGTTTGTGACCAGCACGCTGAAAGTGCAATAAGGTCATTACCCCTACCAAGTGCCCAATGTGAAGAGAATCAGCTGTAGGATCAAAACCAAGATAGGCAGATGCCATTCCTTTATTCAAATGTTCTTCGATTTCGGGGGTCATATCCTGAAGCATTCCTCTCCAGCGTAATTCTTCTATAAATGAGTTCATCTTGTAGGTTGATTTTTCAAAGTGCAAATATAGGTTTGTCTGTGAAAGGAAAGAAGGATTGCGTAAAAGCATTAGGTAGATATTATCCGTACCCTAGGCCGCATCCTACCATTTGCTGGAAGCAAGGCAACCAATTATTTTGGATTAAAAGCGGATTCAATAAAAATAAAAAGGGGAGACCCATATTGATGGATTTCCCCTTTTTTGATTTGGTGGGTTACTTTTGATGAATTTTACTGATACTCCTTTTTGTTCAACGTTTCATCATTTTTAAAGAAGTCGGCTAGCTTCCCAAATGAACTTTCAAAATACCCGTCAAGCATCTTTTTGATAATGAAAGATCGGTATTCATCCTTAGATACTATTGGGAAATACTCATGGCTCTTACCATAGGATTTGTGACTTACGAAACCCTTACGTTCTAGGATTCTTACAATTGTCGAGACGGTATTGTAGGCTGGTTTTGGCTCTGTGGTCATTGGAGCCAAGATATCCTTGACAAAGCCCCGCTCGATATCCCAAAGGATTTGCATGATTTCTTCTTCTGCTCTTGTTAATGGTTTCATAAAAAAGGCGTTAAGTTTAATAATGCAAGTAAATTATTCGTTTAGTTTCTTATTTGCAAAAAAAATCAGCTTTAGTTTTAAATTTTTTATCCTCAGACTTTCGGCTTTTAAATAATCTTTTTACCGTTTTAGATCAAAAAAGGCCTCTAATGAGGCCTTAAGGAGGTTTTTGTACTTACGCTGGACGTAGTTTAATTATTCCAGTAGCATGCAATAATTTTACGATCGGGTACGTTGGGTCAAATTCATACCATTTCACGGCGAAGTTTGGACGGTTTGGTAGTTTGTGGTGATTGTTCTGGAAAAGCTCCCCCAGCATCAGCACATCTAACAGCAAACTGTTCTTCGATTTGTCATTATTATCAAAGTTTGCATAGCCGTATTTGTGGCCGCTCCAGTTCACGATAGCGCCATGAACCGGTCCCATCAAAAAGTGAATAGGGAGTAAAAAGTACATCCACCAGTGTGTACCCGGTAGCTCAAATACAGAAATACACAATACATAGATGGCTACATATAATAAACCCCAGCTTACTCTCACAAGCATGGTATCTGCAAACTTGTCAAATCTATTCCAATCCGGGATATCCTTGGAGAATCTTTCTTCAGGTTTAAGTCTGAAAGAAAAATATTCATTATAAATGTTTTTGGTTTTCCACATCATGGTAAAGAGGTTTTCTGTATGATGCGGACTGTGCGGGTCTTTGGGGGTATCACTATAGGCGTGGTGCATTCTGTGCAGGATAGCATAAGCTCTTGGGGATAAATAAGAGCTACCTTGCCACATCCAGGTGAAGATGTAAAAGAATTTTTCCCAGTACTTGTTCATATAGAACATTTGGTGGGCTGCGTAGCGGTGCAGGAAGAAACTCTGGCAAAACAAAGAGAAATACCAGTGAAGGAGAAAGAAAAGGATAATGATCACTAGGTCTAGGATTTAATGTTGGAATGCAAATATAATGCATGTGAGGCAACTAACGAATTGCCAGCTTAGCTCATTTACGGATAATTTGCCTGATAAAAGTCAGTTTTTGAGAATATTTAACCGAATTGTATATTTTTACCCACATGGCAAATAATTCAAAACCATTAAATATCCTGGTCAAAATTCTTTTGGGAGGGATCTCGGTGCTTATAGCGGAGTATTTCATCAGTGGAGTGCACATTGATTCTGTGATTACGGGGTTTTTGCTGGCGGCAGTGATCATTTTGATCAATATGACTCTGAAGCCTATTTTGATCTTGTTGACGCTACCGATCACATTTCTCACTTTGGGTCTGTTCCTTTTGATAATCAATGCCTGTATGTTTCTCTTGGCTGATGAGCTTATCCCCGGCTTTCAATTGGATGGATTTTGGTGGGCCGTGCTTTTTGCGATAGTAGTCAGTATCATTAATTCCCTTTTTGGAAATAATTTAAATTCCACGGATTGAGACAGGTGTGATAAGCTTAACTACTGATTACTAGCTCGCTGCAAATCTTGGAATTAATCAATTTTTTAACAATTTCTTCATTAAGGATTGTGGATTTAATTAAAATCGATTAGATTTTGATGTTATATTACTACTTCATTTAGTACTATTGGGGTGCTAATCACTTAAAAGTATATCTAAAAATTTTTGCCCTATGTCACTTTCCAACCCAGGTTTTGATCCAAACCACATAGCTGAGCTTAAGGAAGAGCTCGCTAAGCATGGGAAAAACTTTAAAATAATCCCAGACGATGAGAACTCTGATGAGTTTGTAAATTTTTATTTCATAGGAATGTATGAAGGCAGAGAAGTGATCTATGATGCTGCGCTCTACACGCTGAGACTGCACCACTCCAGTGAGGTCTATGAAATAGCTGAACACAAAGCTGCTCAGAAATTCCCTGATTTCAATGGTATTTCCTATGAAGAAGATGAGAATGGGAATATGAAACCGCTTACCAGTGCCGAAGAAGAAATCGGCTGGTTCATTACCGAGATAATCATGGAAATGGAAGAAGAGGAAACGGTGAAGGTTCAGGAGTTCGTGGATATAGATACACATCACGATTTTGGCATAGGCTTAGACGCCGCCTTAAATGTGGAAGCCATCACGCCAGCGTTTATTTCCAAATTCATTCAGGATTTTAATGATGATACCTTGGTACTGGATGATACGCTGTATGCTTTTCAATCCGAAGAAGAAGATATTGAGGACTAAAAAAACTAGAAATTCGAAATTTCAGACGCTTGTTTCCGACAGGCGTTTTTTTTGTCCCTATTGCACAAACAGGATGCGACCAGAGCGGTTTACTGAGCAGTTCCAAACTAAAGAAAATGCTTAAAATTGCCTATGCACCCAATTATTGTCACCCTTTGCCGGCAGGGCATAGATTTCCCATGGAGAAATATGAACTGCTTCCGGGACAACTTTTGTACGAGGGTATAGTGTCGCAGGAGAATTTTTTTCAGCCTGAGCAAATAGCTGAGAAATGGATTTTAAAGGCGCATAGTAAATCATATTGGGATAAACTAAGATCTCTATCCCTGAGCAAGTCTGAAATCCGTGCGACAGGTTTTCCGCTTTCCAAAGCCCTTGTGGATCGTGAAACGACCATAGTGCAGGGCTCAGTGCAGGCAGCAGAATTTGCACTAGAGTTTGGCATAGGGATGAATATCGCCGGCGGTACCCACCATGCTTTTACGGATCGGGGAGAGGGTTTTTGTTTATTGAATGACATTGCAGTGACTGCCCATTATCTTTTGGACCAAAAGCTTGCAAGCCGGGTTCTGGTCGTAGATCTAGATGTGCACCAAGGCAACGGGACCGCAGAGATTTTTCAGCAGGAACCGAGGGTGTTTACCTTTAGCATGCATGGTGAAAAAAACTACCCACATCGAAAGGAGCAATCAGATTTGGATCTGCCCCTAGTGGATGGGATTCAGGACGAGGTTTATCTTGAGGTTTTGAAGAAAAACTTGGTGGATGTACTGGAGCAGTTCCAGCCTGACTTTATCATTTATCAATCAGGAGTAGATATTCTTGCTTCGGATAAACTGGGAAGGCTAGGTTTGAGTATGCAAGGAGTGAAGGAAAGAGACTATTTTGTTCTTAATCTGGCAAAATCACAAAATATTCCAACTATGTGCTGCATGGGTGGTGGATATTCCGAAGATATACGAATTATCATAGATGCTCATACTCAGCTGTATAGGGCTGCTCAGGAGTTGTTCTTCTAAAAGTCCTAGAATCAAAAAATAGCCGATGATTTACACTCCTTTCTTGTAAAGTCAATACTTTCTTTATATTTGCGCCCTTGTAATCAATAACATCAATACAGTGAAAAGAGGATTAAATCTACTTGGTGCACTAGGCTTGGCTTCTGTGCTATTATACGGTTGTAACAATTCTGGTACGCCATCAACAACAGCATCTAACGATCAGCCATCATCTGAAGTGAAATCAGAGGTAAATGTGGCATTTGTTTTTACGGACAGTGTGATCAATAAGTACGACTACTTCAAAATGAAGTCTGAAGAATTGACCGAGAAGGGGAAGAAATTTGAAGGAGATCTTCAGGGTCGTGCCAGCGGATTCCAGCAGGAAGTGCAAGCTTTTCAGCAAACTGGAGGCAATATGACTGTAAACCAACAGAGAGCTAAGCAGGAAGAACTAGCCAAAAAAGAGCAGAACCTGATGACCTACCGTGACAATTTGATGCAGGAATTGTCAGCAGACGAAGCGGCGCTTTACAGTGAAGTGTATGATCGCGTGCAGAAATACCTGGAAACCTATGCGGAAGCAAACAATCTGGATGTCATCCTGAGCTACACCAGAGGCGGTGCGGTTTGGTATGCAAATGATGCCATTGACCTGACTGAATCAGTGATTGAGGGTCTGAACAAGGAATACAATGCAAATCCTACAGATACAGCAAAGTAAGTTTACTTTCCTACAGGAATACTTAAACCTGGCTTAGGCCGGGTTTTTTTGTGCCAAAAATTTGGTAATTTTAGGCCTCAAACGAAAAGCTAAAGAATGAAAATCACAGAATTTTTAAAACATAATTATCGTCATTTCAATGCAGCAGCATTGATAGATGCTGCAGACGCGTATAAAAGTCACCTGGATAATGGAGGTAAAATGATGGTGACGCTTGCAGGCGCCATGTCCACAGCAGAACTGGGGATTTCTTTGGCAGAAATGATCCGACAGGACAAAATCCACATCATCACCTGTACCGGTGCCAACTTGGAAGAAGATGTTTTCAACCTAGTGGCCCACGATTATTATGAGCGAATCCCAAACTACAGAGACCTTTCTCCACAGCAGGAGCAAGACCTGGTGGAGCGTCATATGAACCGCGTGACTGATACATGCATTCCGGAAATGGAAGCGATGCGGAGAATTGAGGATGTGATTTTGGAGGAATGGGTCAAAGCTGATCAAGCTGGAGAAGCCTACTTCCCGCACGAGTTTTTTTACAAAATATTGCTTTCCGGTAAACTAGAAGGCTCTTATCAGATTGATCCAAAGGACAGTTGGTTGCTGGAAGCTGCCAAGAAAAACATACCGATTATAGTACCAGGATGGGAAGATTCCACTTTAGGTAATATGTTTGCCGGTCATGTGATCTCCGGAGATGTGAAAAATGTACATACGGTGAGATCAGGAATAGAGTACATGATGTATCTGGCAGATTGGTACACTGAAACTGCTACAGATGAAAGTACTATCGGGTTTTTCCAGATTGGCGGGGGAATTGCAGGAGACTTCCCAATATGTGTGGTGCCGATGTTGCATCAGGATCTTCAGCGTGAAAATGTGCCGCTTTGGGGGTACTTCTGCCAGATCTCTGATTCGACCACTTCGTACGGTTCTTATTCAGGAGCTGTGCCAAACGAAAAAATCACTTGGGGTAAGCTGGGAATAGATACTCCAAAGTACATTATTGAGTCAGATGCAACGATCGTAGCACCTTTGGTATTTGCCATTGTGCTGGATCAGTAAACTATGAGAAAATTTAAGAACGTATTTCTAAAAGCAAGTGGCTTCCTGCTGCTTGCTTTTTGTATTTCTAATCAGGTGAGTGCTCAGCAGGTAGTTTCGCTATCAGGAGCCAATTCCCCTCAGGATGATATGAATCCAGTCTGGATTGGGGACAATACTCTGATATTTACCCGTGCATTTCATCCCCAAAACCTAGGCGGAATTTCCGATCCAGGTGATATTTGGATGACCCAAAAATCGGATACAGGAGAATGGCTGGAGGCTGTGCATAGAGCAGATTTGAGTACAGATGGTTATGACTTTGCTTTAGGACTAGAAGATCTGCTTACCATGCTGGTGTATCACAGTGGGGGTGAGCGATATGGGATTTACCAGTATTCTAAATTTGGAACTGAGTGGAATTTCCTTCGGCAGGTTAACATTGCAGGTCTATTAGAACTGAAAGGTCAGCTTAGCGGAAGGGTGGCAAATGGAGGAAAGGTCATCATGCTTTCCGGGATAGGAAGTGAAACCATAGGAAATGAAGACATTTATGTAAGTGAAAAGACTGGCCCGATTTCGTGGTCAAAACCTGTCAATCTGGGTTCGGCTATCAATACACCCGGACAGGAAATGAGTCCATATTTTGACCTCGCTACGGAGGAGTTGTACTTTTCTTCCAACATGCATGAGGGAGCACAGGGAAAGGATATTTTTATTGCCAAAAGAATGGGAGAGGGGTGGAATACTTGGAGTAAACCCATGATCTGGAAGCAAGTGAGCTCTCCTGGATCAGATGTTTCTCTGACTTTTGTGAGCAAAGAAGAGGTAGTATGGACCAGTACTCAGAACAGCGATGGATTTGCGGACTTATTAACATTTGAAAACCCTGTTCCTCTGGACATCCCTCAAGAATTCGCTTTGGCAAAACCGGCAGCAACTGAAAAACCTCAAGATAAACCCAGACAAAAAGTTAGTTCAATAGAGCCCATATATCCCTCTTCCTCAGTAGGAGTGCCTGAGATCAAGGTGGTAGAAAAAGAAGTGGAATTAGAGGAGGAACCCATTTCTTGGTTTGTGGTGGATGCCAAGAATAAAACCTTGGTTCCGTATGGGCTGGAATGGACAGGTGAATTGGCCGGATTAGACTCCATTAGTCCTGAGAAATTGACTATCTCCCAATTGAGAAGCAAGGGAGTGAATGAGATTAAAGTAATAGCTACAGGTTACTTTCCTAAAAAGCTATCTATCAATGAAATAAAATCAGGTGAGCCGACAGTCGTTCTGATGACCAAAGCTGAATCGGGTAGCATTGTATTGCTGGACAATGTGAATTTCAAACGGGGAACTGCTGAACTGGAAGGTTTAGATACAAAAGCCTCACTTGAAGATTTGGCCACGTTTTTATTGGAAAACCCAGAGATGAAACTTAGAATTCACGGCCATACGGATAATGCAGGAGATCCAAGCTTAAATAAGGCTTTGTCTTTTGAGCGGGCAGGAAGTGTAAGGGATTTTTTGATCGAGCAGGGTGTTCCATTCGAAAGTATTAGGATTTCAGGTTGGGGAGGAACTAGACCAATTGCCTCCAACGCCACTGAGGTAGGAAGGTCAAAAAACCGGAGAGTAGAACTGGAGGTAATTCAATGAAAAAAGCCTTTGGAATTTAGCTTCCAAAGGCTTTTTGCTTTTTTATTACAGTGTATAATCACCGCGGTAAGTCCTTTTTACGAATTGATTGGCAGGTTCGAAGTTGGTGATTTTCATGTTGGCTCCATCCCAAAGGAGTTTGATACCTCTGCCTGGATAGTCAAACTGTGAATTGTTACCTTCACGGGGCTCTCTATAGTCATAACTTCTGATGGCTAGATTTCCCATCAAAACAGACTCTGTCAAAGGTCCCGCTACTGAAAACGGAGAGCTCAAGTTTTGATATTCTTCTGAGCCATGACCGGCAATACAAGCTTCTACCCAGTTATTATAATGTCCTGAATCTCCGCCTGGAACTCTGCGAAGGGTTTGAGGTACATTTGCTTCTTTGGTCTTGCTAGTAGGAAGAAGTTGCGGGTTTTTACCATAAGTTGAGCACATCATTTTACCCTTGGTTCCCTCTATTATCACTCCATTGCCTCCGTCACCCATTTGTTCATTTGGTGCCAACTCTTCGGGTCTTGTGGGCTGTATACCCCCATCCATCCAGTGAAATTCTAGTTCATCTTTGCCAGGCCTGTCAAATCTTAAAGTAATATGAGAGGAAGGAGGACAACTGTCCGGGAAGTAGCCTCTTTGGAATTCGCCTACATAGACAGAGCCCACAGAGCACTCTGCAGAAGTAGGATAACCTAATCCTAATACCCTAAACGGAGGTTCCATGATATGACAAGCCATGTCCCCTAAAGCTCCAGTGCCATAATCCCACCATCCTCTCCAATTGAAGGGTACAAGATTTCCAACGTAATCCTTGTAAGGTGCTGTGCCCAGCCAAAGATCCCAATCCAGATCAATAGGTGGTTTAACGGGCTCTGTTGGCCACTTTATGCCTTGAGGCCATACCGGTCTATCCGTCCAAGAATATACCTTAGTCGCTTCTCCGATCAGGCCAGCTTCATACCATTCCACCATTTGTCTCACTCCATCTCCGGAGGCACCTTGGTTACCCATTTGAGTGACTACCTTGTATTTTTCGGCTGCCTCGGTGAGCATTCTTGCTTCATAAATATCATGGGCCATAGGCTTCTGTACGTAAACATGTTTGCCCATCTTCATAGCCATCATAGCTGCTACAGCATGCATGTGGTCGGGCGTGGAAACAGAAACTGCGTCAATGTTATTTTCTTCCTTTTCCAGCATTTCGCGGAAATCATGGTAGTATTTGGCTTTTGGGTGTAGCTGCCGACTTCCTTTCGCTCGGGTATCATCTACATCACAAAGAGCGATAAAATCTGCTTTTTCCGTTCGGGTAATACCTCGCACATCACTTCCTCCCATGCCTCCTACACCAATTCCGGCTACTCGTAGTTTGTCACTTGGTGCCACAAAACCAGCTCCTCCCAGAACATGCCTTGGTACGATGTAAAATCCTGCAGCAGCTAGTGCAGATCCTTTCAGAAATTTCCTTCTAGAATTCCCTGAAGTTGACTGTTTATTATCCATTTCGAGATAGATTTGAAATTATAGGTTATCTGGTACTTTATTTTCCAAATGGGAAATTAGAAAAACTGAAAAGAACTGCGCATTCACTGGTGTAAAAAATCGAAATTAGTTTAGTCATTTCTATCAAAATTCAGAAATTTTGGTTTTTGAATAAAATTTAATTCGAAGAAAAAGATTTTTAAAAATTTACATTAAGTTTACTCTTCAGGTTTACTTTGCCAATCCTTCATGATAGCAATCTACCCATGTAGGTAAATCTGTGATATGCTAGACTTGGGCAATTATAGTACCTGCCTAAAACCCTAAAAACGACAATTAACAGATGAAAAAATCACTTTGGATACTTGCCCTAGCTCTGGGGGTGACGGTAAGTTCCTGTCAAAAAGCAGTCTCACCTCTGACTGAGGTTAGTTTTTTACCTATACCGCTCAGTGTTTCATCTTCCTCTGGAGGATTTGAATTGGATTCGGATGCAAGTATTCAGCTTGTAGGCGCTTCCGGAGATTTAAAAAAAGTGGGCGAATACCTAGCTCAAAAGATTCAACCTGCTACCGGTCTTGAAATCCCAATTGTAGCTGAATCCGGCAATATAATTTTAGAACTGAAAACTGGTGAACCAGCAGAAAAATACCTGATTGACATTAGTTCTGATCAAGTAAAAATCAGCTCTGGTAGTGCATCAGGCTTGTTTTATGGTGTTCAGACACTCTTACAAACCCTCCCTGCCGAGATTGAAAGTACTGAAAAAGTAGCTGGTGACTGGATTTTCCCCAGTGGCACCATAATAGATGAACCCGAGTATGCCTACAGGGGTGCAATGCTCGATGTGGCAAGGCATTTCTTTTCAGTAGAGGAGGTCAAGCATTACATAGATGAGATTGCTCGACTGAAAATGAACTACCTGCATTTGCACCTTACGGATGATCAAGGTTGGAGAATTGAAATCAAATCCTGGCCAAAACTTACAGAAATTGGCGGACAAACTGAAGTAGGAGGTACCGAAGGAGGATTTTATACTCAAGAAGATTATGCGGAATTGGTGGCTTATGCAGCAAACCAGTTTATCACCATAGTGCCGGAAATCGATATGCCCGGTCATACCAATGCTGCTTTGGCATCCTATGCCGAACTCAATCCAGGTGTAAACTTGCCAGATGGAGATTTTTCTACCATGACCGAAGGAAAAATAGATTTTGATATTTTGGATAAAGAGCCGGAGCCTGCTGAATTGTATACCGGTATAGAGGTTGGGTTCTCCACGTTCGCTACGGATAAAGAGATAACCTATGAATTTGTGGATGACGTAGTGAGAGAGCTTTCGGCATTAACTCCCGGACCATACTTTCATATTGGTGGGGATGAATCTCATGTGACGGAGAAGGATGATTACATCTTTTTCATAGAGCGAGTACAGGAAATAGTAAAGAGCCATGGCAAAACCTCCATAGGATGGGATGAGATAGCAACAGCCGAATTATTACCTGGTACGGTTTCACAGTTTTGGGCCAAAGAAGAAAATGCTGAACTGGCCATAGAGCAGGGTAACCAGGTGTTGATCTCGCCAGCAAAGTATGCCTACTTGGATATGCAATACGATTCTACCACTAGGATAGGCTTGCACTGGGCGGCTTACATAGAGTTGGATGCGGCTTACGATTGGGATCCTGTGAGTTCATATCCTGGGATTACCAAGGCCGATATATTTGGGGTAGAAGCACCCATCTGGACAGAAACCATCACAGACAGAGCGGATTTGGAATACATGGCATTTCCAAGAATAGCTGCCATCGCAGAGATTGCCTGGGCGCCAGAAAGCAAGCGCAACTGGGATGATTTTGCCAAGCGAATCTCCGCCCAAGGGAAAAGATGGGATATAAGGGGCATTGGCTATTATAAATCACCAAAAGTGGAATGGTAAGAAAATAGAATCACGAGAAGCCCGGCTAGTTCCGGGCTTTTTGTTGATTCTTGTACTTTCATTCTTTGAAAATGGGTAAATACAGGCTATTATGCTGCTTTAAATTGAATTAACTTTCAGGTAGAATTTCAAAACAAATTATTAATGGGTGAGCTGATTATTTCTTTTGCTAATTGGATATGGGGAACACCAATGCTGGTTCTGCTGATGGGGGGAGGGCTGATTTTATTGGTCCACTCAGGTTTTGTCCCATTCCGAAAAATCGGCCATGCCATAGGTTTGTTAAGCGGGAAATATGACGATGACTTAGCACCAGGTCAAATCACCTCATTCCAGGCCTTATCTTCGGCTATTGCTGCCACTGTAGGATTAGGAAATATCTCCGGAGTAGCTATCGCAATCAATATGGGCGGCCCGGGGGCGATTTTTTGGATGTGGGTTTCGGCTTTTGTAGGAATGGCTACTAAGTTTTATACCTGTAGTTTGGCTATCATGTATAGAGGGAAAGACTCAGAAGGACAGATCCAGGGCGGTCCGATGTATGTGATCCAAGAAGGGATGGGGAAGAAGTGGAAGTTTCTTTCTGTGATTTTCTGTGGAGCCGGAGTCTTGGGGCTCTTGGCAATATTTCAAGCTAATCAGCTTACAGCGGTTTTAAGAACAGTGATTCTAGAGCCTGCAGGTTTGGATGAAGGACAAAAAACGCGATGGATCATAGGAATTACGATGATGATTTTGGTCGCCATTGTAATCCTCGGCGGAATCAAACGAATAGCTGGAGTAGCATCTAAGATGGTACCTTTTATGGTAGCATTGTACTTTGTCACCGTACTAATAATTGTTTTTAAAAACCTTGGAGCTGTTCCGGATATGCTAGTGAAAATTGTGACAGATGCATTTACAGGAGAGGCAGTAGCTGGAGGGGCAGTAGGGGCAGTGATCATCACAGGAGCTAGGAGAGCTGCTTTTTCCAATGAGGCAGGAATCGGAACTGCACCTATGGTCCATGGAGCTTCTAAAAATAATGAACCGATCAGAGAGGGACTTATCGCCATGCTTGGGCCGTTTATTGACACCATAGTGGTTTGTACACTCACCGCATTAGTTATCATGTTGACTGGTGTTTGGAAAGTGACCGATAATGACGGGGTAAGACTGACCTTGGCCGCTTTTGATACTGCGCTTCCTAGCATAGGGCGGTACCTTTTGATGATAGCGGTGTTGGTTTTTGCGCTTTCTACCATGTTTACCTATTCTTATTATGGTCATAAGTGTTTTGGATATCTTTTTGGAGCTAAAAGAGCAGACTACTACAATTACTTTTATTTAATCACCATAGTAGCTGGCGCAGTGACATCCCTGGAGGTAGTCATTAGTCTGGTGGATGGTATGTATGCGATAATGGCCGTTCCGACAATGATATCTACATTCTATCTAGCGCCCAAAGTAAAAGCAGCAGCAAAGGATTATTTTCAGCGAATGAAAAATGCCTAGACATGCATGTACTGGTCGCTCCAAATGCCTTTAAAGGCACCTTAAGTGCTCAGGAAGTTGCAGGCATTATCGAGCATTGTCTCAAAGCAGTGAAGCCTACTTATTTTACGCAGTCACTGCCTGTAGCTGATGGTGGAGATGGTACCTGCGAACTCCTGACTGAGATTGGAGGATATCAAAAAAAGGAAACCTGGACTTTGGATGCATTGGGCAGGCCTATAGCAGGCCAATTTGGCTGGGACCATGAATCGCTCACCGCTTATATTGATGTTTCCACTGCCTCAGGTGTTGGTAATCTTTTGCCTGAAGAAAAAGACCCGCAGATAGCTTCTACATTTGGGACAGGAATATTGATTTCAGAAGCGATTGATTTAGGAGCTAAACATATTGTTCTTGGCCTAGGTGGAAGTGCCACCATAGATTTGGGCTTGGGAATTTTGGCGGCTTTAGGACTGGAGTTTTTAGACGAAAAAGGAAGGGCTTTAGCCTTATTCTCACCTGGTTTTACAAAGAGAATAAAGCATATCCAGCTTAAACCTAATCTGCCCAAAATAAAATTCAGCTGTTTATGTGACGTCAGCAATACCTTTTTTGGTCCGAAAGGAGCCGTACCGGTTTTTGGCCAGCAAAAGGGTCTAAATCCGGATTTATTTGAAGAATATGAAAAGCAGTGTCAGCAAATAGCCCATAAGCTGTACGCCAAATCAGGAAAGTCATTTACAGATCAAGATGGTTTTGGTGCTGCTGGCGGGATTGCCCTGGGTTTATCGGCTTTCTTCGATGCCAGGATTGAATTTGGAGCCCAATACTTTTTCCAAAAAACAGGCTTGGAGGATGCAGTCAAAAAAGCTGATTGGGTAATCACAGGCGAAGGGCGATACGATTCGCAGAGTGAAGCAGGAAAAGCCAGTCATGAACTGCTGCAAATCGTACGTAGACAGGAAAAAAAAATAGCATTAATCACCTCTGGAGATGAAGGGAGGGATGTTTTTGATCAGCATTGGAAGCTGAAAGACCTAGATTTTTCCCAAGAGAATTACCTACAGGAAGCTAGAACAAATCTGCGCAACTTGGTAATGGAAAAAATTCGTGATCTTTAGTTATTGTACCAAAGGCATAAAAAAAGAGACCGAAGTCTCTTTTAAATGGGGTAGAATCGAATTGAGCAGATTACTTCTTTTTAGTGAAAGTACTTCTGGTGTCAATTGCTGTTACTCCTGCACCAAGACCGATTAATACACATACAATGATTAAAAATGTCTGAGCTCCGCCGGCCAATGGGGAGGAGAAAATATCGAGTAGTACCATGTTCAATGATTTGATTAGCTAATGATGCCCGAAGATAATTTCTTCAGCTGACTTTACCAAAAAGCATTTGGATGAGTCTTTTTTACCAGCTATAGATCGTCTTCGAAGTCTTCTTCATCTTCGTCAAACTCATCTTCGTCAAAATCAAGGATGGTATCATCCATTAATTCATTGCTTTCATCAAGGTCGTATTCGTCCTCAAAATCATTTTCGAATTCTTCGTCGATGAAATCATCGTCTTCTTCGTAGTCGTTGTCAAAATCCTCCATAACGGTCTGAATTAAGAGTTTTAGTTAGTAAACGGTACGAATTAAATCAAAAAAATAATTCCAATTATTATCCGCAGGAAAAAAATATTGTAATTTCTTATCCTATTGACAGTCAGTGTCCTGTGATGTAGCTACATACCTATACCTATTCGATGAAAAAAGTTATAGGACTTTGGCTAAAAGTGTTTCTTGAAATTTTTCCTGACAGATCAGAACCGCTCTATGAAAAGGTAATTTCTCATCTGTAGGCAAGGTGTATGGACTAAAAAACTTTTCTCACTAACCTCTACTCTTTCTAAGCGGTTAGAATGGTAGACCGAAAAAAGGTGGATCAATTAAAAATCGACTTGATGTATTTTTTTATGAGTGGTTTAGAGAGGTAATCTTTGACCACACTGTAATTACTGGCTTTAGAGATGTCCCTTTCGTCCACAGAACTACTCAAAATGTAGATTTGAGCTTCATTTTTTTCAGAATTAAAACTATCCAGAAAATCCCATCCATTCATCTCTGGCATATTCAGGTCCAAAAACAGGTAATTGGGTCTGATGGAGTAGATTTCTTTGAGGGCATCTTTGGCACTTTGGTATTTAAAAAAAGTACACGGCTCCTTGACATTTCTAGAAATGAGTTTTTCAGTCACGAAAGTGCTGATTGGATCGTCGTCTATTAATACTATAGTCAGCATCAAAATGCAAAAACAAGTGGATAAAAAGCAATAATTGTATTACAAAATTAATATGTAATTTAATTTATGCAAATATTTTACCAAAAGGATTACCTTAATTTCTAAGTGTTTTAAAATCAGTAATTTTTGAACGCTATTTAATTCGCTGGTAAGCTGAAGGTTTCCTATTTCCTTGCATTTTCTAATTCATCCAGAAAAAATGATATGATTTTGTCGGTAGTGGCCAGTACTTTTTTGCTCTTATGTTTCGGGTTGCTCACCTCTGTGACTCCAGTCAGGGTCATGAGTAACTTATCCTCTTTGGGATCAATAAAATCTACGATCACCTGTAAAAGCTCGTAGGAAGAGGAGCTTCTGGAGTTGTTGTTGAAATTAGGTCCATACGGACTGTACATCCACGGATTCCACACACGATATCCCCAAAAAGGGTAAGGGTTATAGTTATTGTTGATTTCTCTTTGTCTCTTGTCCTCATTGGAGGTGTAGCGGATTACTAGCTCCGGCTTGAGCTTATCATAGCTCATGCCACGGTTTTGCAGGGCTTCTTCTATGTGGATTTGTACCTGTTGATCCACAAACTGGGAGTTGAATCCATTGACGCCCACCTCTTTATTCATAATTACAAATGATTCATAAGGAGTATTGACGGGGGTCTCTACATTTTCCTTAAAAATGTCTATGGAGCTGCACGAACTTAGTATAAACCCTGCTACTAAGAGATAAACTAATGTTTTTAATTTTGAGTAATTCATGATTTTTTCCTTTCGCATTCAAAAACGAAGAGCTTTATAGAAAGTTAGAATTTACACATAAAACGTAAATTTAGGAGGAATATTCATTTTGCTTTGGGCTGGAATTAGGATGATTACTTACTTTTGGCGAAAGCACAAGTTATGAGCAAACCAGATTTCGACGATATTTTCATGGAATTGGCAGTGAACCTGGCCCGTAGGTCACACTGTATTAAAAAGCATGTGGGTGCCGTTTTGACGAAGGAAACCCGGATTATCTCCATAGGGTATAACGGCCCACCTGCCGGCACGCATAATTGTGATGTAGAGTTTCCTCAGTCTGGCTGTGCTAGAGATAGCAAAGGAAGCTGCTCTTTGGCACTTCATGCGGAGCAAAACGCGATTCTTTACGCTGTGAAAAACAATACAGCCGTGGAAGGCTCAACCTTATATGTGACTTTGTCTCCATGTCTGGCCTGCTCCAGAATCATATTTTCCATGGGGATTTCCAGAGTGATTTATCTCTATTCCTATGCAGAATATAAGGGAATAGGTTCTGATGAGGGAGTGGATTTTTTAAGAAAATTCGGTGTGAAAGTAGATAAATATGAGAAAAACCTAGAGGTTCACGACGAGTTGATTTAGAGAAAATTCACTTCAGGGTGGATCTCGATCTGGAATTTCTCCAAAACTGACTTCTGGATTTTCTCAGCCAGTTTTTTGATTTCATTGCCATCGCCTGCTCCATAATTCACCAAAACCAGGGGCTGTTTGCTATGGACTCCTATTTCACCCAATCGTTTTCCTTTCCAGCCACACTGCTCGATCAGCCATGCTGCCGGTACTTTGACCCCTTCATCATTAGGGTAGCCGGGGATTTCCGGGTAATCGGCTTTTAAAGAGTCGTATTGAGAAGCTGGGATACTCGGGTTTTTAAAAAATGAACCTGCATTTCCTATTTCCTTTGGATTAGGAAGTTTGGATTGCCGTATTTGAATCACCGCATCAGAGATGCTTTTTAGGTTAAGGTGCTCTATACCGTTTTGGGCAAGGGTGGCTTTAATGGCGCCGTAGTCGGTGTGGTATGCAGCCACCTTATTGAGTCTGAATATCACGGAGCAAATGACATATTTGTCCTTCAGTTCATGTTTGAAAACACTTTCCCTATACCCGAAAGCACAGCTCTTAGCATCAAAATCTTCCAGCTTAAGATCTGATTTTCTCAAAGCGGTCAAACTATGGAATACATCCTTGATCTCTACTCCGTACGCTCCAATATTCTGCATAGGGGAGGCGCCAACAGTGCCTGGAATCAAGGATAAATTTTCTACTCCGGCCCATTCATTTTGGATGGCAATGAGTACGAAATCATGCCAAACCACTCCTGCACCTACTTCTACCCAGTAGTATTTCTCATCCTCTTTGACTAGCTCTATCCCGGTGATTTCATTCTTGATAACTAAAGCCTCTTGGTCTTGAGTCAAAAGAATATTACTTCCCCCTCCCAAAATCAGTGTGTTGATGTGTTTTTCTTTAGCCCATGTCAGGGCCATTTTGAGATCGGAAACAGATTGTACGGCAGTAAAAAATCTAGCCTTTTTGTCTATTCCGAAAGTATTGAATTGCTTGAGGGAAATGTTTTCTTGTATATTCATAACCTTAAAATGCCTTGCGAATTAAGCAAGATTTTGACCGAATAAGAAATCAATTTAGCCATTAGATAAGTCCTGCATGAAAGAATTGGTCATCAACGGGGTGAGAATACGTCCCGGACAGTCCATGAATATTGACATTGCCATAGCAAAGCTTCCCACTCATACTTTAATTGATTTACCTATTTTTATTCGCACCAGTAGGGAGCCAGGGCCTGTAGTCCTGATCAGCGGAGGTGTGCATGGTGATGAGATCAATGGTGTAGTCACTGCAAAACGCCTGCTAGAGGAGGTGGACGAAGGGCTAGAGTTGCTAAAAGGAACCTTAATATTTATGCCTTTGGTGAATATTTATGGCTTTCTGTCCAATAGCCGGACCTTTCCCGATGGGAGGGATTTGAACAGGAGTTTTCCCGGAAGCAAAAAAGGATCCCTGGCTGCAAGCATAGCTTTTATCCTAAGCAATGAAATTATTCCTCAGATTGACTACGGGATAGACTTTCATACCGGTGGTAGAATGCTGACCAATTTCCCGCAAATTCGGGTGGACTATAAAGATAAAGTGGCTATGGAGCTGGCTAAAGCCTTTGGTACGCACTACGTGGTCAATTCCAAATACATAGAGAAATCCTTCCGAAAGGAGGCGTTCAAAGCCAAAAAGCATATTTTGGTGTATGAGGGCGGAGAATCTATGCGGTTGGACGAATATGGGATAGAAGAAGGAGTCAATGGAACCAAGCGATTACTGGGGAATTTGGGAATGCTGGCAGAAGTACCGGATGCTCCAAATACTGTTTTCCTAAAGGAAAGCAGGTGGGTACGAGCCAAGGCTTCAGGCATTTTTAATTCCAGCGTGAAAGTAGGTGAGTCGGTAAAAAAAGGACAGATACTGGCACGGATTTCGGATCCATATGGGCAAGTAAAAATACCAGTGAAAGCTCCTACAAATGGCCATATCATTGGGATGAACAACATGCCTGTGATCAATACTGGAGACGCATTGGTTCACATAGGAAAGGAATAAAAATTCGAAAACTTTAACTTGTAAGCTATTTATCAGCCTTTTATATGACAGTTTTAGCCAAGTACCAACGAGTAAGAAAACATTCATTACACCTCTGTAGCCACCTGATTACGGAGGATTTTAGCCTTCAGGCTTCTGAGGAAGTCAGTCCCCCAAAATGGCATTTGGCGCATACTACTTGGTTTTTTGAGCAGTTTATTTTGGTACCAAAAGATCCCAGTTATGAGGTCAAGCATCCCCAGTTTAACTTTCTGTTCAATTCTTATTACAATTCGCTCGGTGCCCGAACTGCCAGAAATCAGCGCGGGCTCATGTCACGACCTTCGGTGGAAGAAGTGAAAGTTTACCGGGCATATGTAGATGACGCAATGCAGAAGTTGATTCAGAAAAATAATGCTGAAATAAATGAATTGGTAACTCTAGGTTTGAACCACGAGCAACAACATCAAGAGTTATTGATTACGGATTTAAAGTACAGCCTTTGGTTTAATCCACTGAATCCAAGTGTGATGGATATCCAGGAATACGGTTCTGAACCAAATTCAAAGTGGGTTTCTGTAGATGCTGGAGTATATGAAATTGGATATACGGGCAATGACTTTTGCTACGATAATGAATTAAACCCTCATAAAGTTTACCTCAATGATTTTGCGATTTCTACAGCTCTGGTTACAAATCAGGAGTATTTGGAATTTATGAATGCCGGAGGCTATGAGAACCCAACCTATTGGCATGATGAGGGCTGGGCTTGGGTTAAGGAACTTCAGGTAAAAGCTCCTCTTTATTGGGAGATGAAAGATGCCTCCTGGGTTTATTACACGTTGGATGGATTAAAGTCTATCACTCCTGAAGCAGCATTATCCCATGTTAATTTCTACGAAGCTTCAGCCTATGCTGCTTGGAAAGGAATGAGATTGCCAACGGAATTTGAATGGGAAGTAGCCCAGGATCAATTTGACTGGGGGCAGAGGTGGGAATGGACTAACTCGGCATATTTACCTTACCCTGGATTTAAAGTAGCTCCAGGAGCAATTGGGGAATACAATGGAAAATTTATGGTTAATCAGATGGTACTTCGAGGCGCGTCTGTAGCCACTTCTGAAGGTCATTCAAGGCCGACTTATAGAAACTTTTTTCATCCAAAATACAGATGGCAATTTATGGGCATCCGCCTAGCCAAATCACTATAATTTATGAACGCAAAAAACACGGATTTCGGGACTTTTGCCCAGGATGTAATGCTTGGTCTTAATTCAACTCCGAAAACTTTACCTTCAAAATATTTCTATGACGCCAAAGGAGACAAACTGTTTCAGAAGATTATGGCGTTGCCGGAGTATTACCTCACACGGAAAGAATATGATGTTTTAGAAGGCCAACACGAGCAAATTCTAGCTGAAATTCTTGCCTTAGACAAAACATTCAATTTGGTGGAATTGGGAGCTGGAGATGGTATGAAAACAAAAATCCTATTGAGGTATCTTGCCAAAATGGAAGTCGAATTCACTTATTTTCCAGTGGATTTCTCCGGTTCAGTATTGGAGGAATTGGAGGAAAGTCTGTCTTTTGAATTCCCAGCTTTGGAAGTAAAACCTATCCAGGATACGTATAGAGAATCGCTCAAGAAGCAAGTTTGGGAAAATGGAAAGCCAAACCTGATTTTATTTTTGGGGGCAAATCTTGGAAACTTTGGAGCCGATGAAGCTAAGAATATCATTGATCATCTAAGGGTAGGAACAAAAAAGGGAGACTTTGTTTTAATTGGTTTTGACCTGAAAAAAGATCCCCAGGTTATTCTGAATGCCTATCACGATAAACAAGGAGTAACCCGGGAGTTCAATTTGAACCTTTTGGATAGAATTAACAGGGAGTTAGATGCGGATTTTGATCGGGAGTCTTTTAGCCATTGGCCGACCTATGATCCTGTCAGTGGGGAATGCAGAAGCTATTTGGTTTCACAAAAATCACAGGAAGTTACTATTGGTGCACTAAATCAAACATTTGAATTTGAGGAATTTGAGTCAATCTTTACTGAAATTTCCAAGAAGTATAGCCTGTCTGAAATCAGCCATTTAGCATCCTTAGGAGGTTTTGAAGTTAAGGAAAACTTTATGGATTCCGAAGGATATTTTGCTGATGTGCTGTGGGTGAAAAAATAATTGATTTTCAATAAATTATTTATTCCCCAATTAATTTCACGAGCTTACTCTACTCTTTTGTTAACGCATACATTACTATTTTAGGGTTTTTCTCTTCAGCACCTTTCATATTTTTAATGATTGAATAATAGGTATCCTTAGTTAGATGTTTTGGAAAAACTTCAAGAGAGTAACTTTCCCGAGGCAGTTGCCTACTAAATGTTGGAACACTGTTCTTTAAATCAAGGATTAAGTGATAGGAATCTTTTTTATAACCTATGAGTATGCTTGCATTTCCATCATTTATTTCCACTGACTGGGTCCGTATGGTATCTGACTTTCCGAAATCTGTGAAGTCAAGTTGATATTCAGGGATTAGGTGATCTTCCTCAACCCGGTAAATCGTATCCTTTTGATCAACCATTCCCTCGAACCGAACGCGCGGAATATAAAAGAGAAGGTTTTCATTTTTTTTACCAAATGGCTTAAGGAAAGTGTTGATTCTGTAAAATCGTGAATAAAAGCTATAGAGTGGGGTTTCCTGTGAGTTGAATTCCAGGGTGGTAGGCTCTAAGAAGCTTAGCAATACCGTTTGTGCACCACTACCATAAGATTCAATACCTTCTTGAATTACTAATACCTTATCATTTTCCTTATAGATGGAAATTGGACGTCCGGGTAATTTTTTACTTGATGCTATAAAATCCCCTTCCAAATCAAAGGAACTCAATACCATTTTTTCCCAATCAGCAAGTAGGACTCTACTATTAATTTCATCTAAGTAAATGGAAGTAGGAACATTATATTCATCTGGACCATCACCTTTTTTTCCTAAAGTCTGAATGAAATTCCCATCGTGATCAAACTTTAAAAGGCCTTGCTTCATATCCAAAAGGAAAATATAGTCCTTTGCAAAAGTAATATACTGTATTGAAGAAATTGGGGGATTACCTGGGCGTTCTAGATCGATAGTGTCTATTGCCTTAAACTGTAAATCATTTTCATGATCGAGCAAAAATTCTTTGCTGATTTCTATCTGATGGATGCCTTTTACTACTTCGGTCTCATTTTTAGTGTTACAATATTGAAAAAGTGCCAGGCACAACAAGAGATAAAATCCAGTAGAAAATTTCATGGTCAATAGGGCCAAATTTGTTTTGCTAAAAAAATTGATAAAAGTTAAATTACTGGATAGTACGCACCGACTAAATATTTTGTTGCATATTAAAATGAAAGCACTGAATTTTCAGTGCTTTCATTTTTTTCAATTGTAGGCGTTTTAGCTGAAATATCGCTTTAAACCTTCCAGTCTTTCTACCAATTCAGCTTCCACCTTTCTATAGTCTGAGGTATTTGCCAGAGGAGCATTAACTGAAAAGTAATACTTGATTTTTGGTTCGGTACCAGAGGGTCTGGCGGAAATTTTACTGCCGTCTGCCAAATAAAATTGGATGACATTGGATTTATCCATTTCTAACTTTTCAGATTTACCAGTAAGCAGGTCTTTGATGCTGCTTTCTTTCACATCCATGATTTTTACCACTTTTACCCCGTTCATTTCTGAAGGCGGATGGTGGCGGAAATCTGTCATCAGTGCCTGAATTTGCTCGGCTCCGTCTTTTCCTTTTTTGGTTACTGAAATCAGTGCTTCTTTGTAGAATCCAAATTGAGAATAGATTTCAGCCAGTACATCAAAAACCGTTTTTCCCTGGGTTTTATAATAGGCTATAGCTTCAGCTACCATGGCGCAGGCACTTACACCGTCCTTATCACGGACAAAGTCTCCCACCAAATACCCGTATGACTCTTCGCCACCACCTATGAAGGTTTCTTTGCCTTCTAGATCTTTGATGATGGCAGCTATATTCTTGAAGCCCGTCAATACGGAGAAACATTTCACTCCAAATCCTTCACAAATTCTATCAATCAATTCTGTGGTCACTATGGTATTGACCATAAACTGCTTTCCATCCAATTTGCCGGCTTCTTTCCACTTACTAAGCAAATAATAGGTCAGCAAGGAGCCCGTTTGATTTCCGTTCAGCAGCTCAAACTCACCTGATTCATTTGGCACCGCTGCTGCATATCGATCTCCGTCCGGATCACAAGCCAAAACCAGTTCGGCATTGACTTCTTTACCTAACTTAAGAGAGAGTGTGAGTGCCTCGGCTTCTTCAGGATTGGGATAAATTACAGTAGGGAAATTCCCATCCGGTTCCGCTTGTTCTTTGACTATGTTTACATTTTCAAAACCAAAAGTTTTCAGTGCTGCTGGTACCATTTTGCCGGAAGCTCCATGAATCGGAGAGAAGACAATAGGCATGCTATTTTGAGCCTGCACAGCCTCCGGAGAAAGGCTTAATCCTTTGACCAAATCCAGGTAAATCTGGTCAAAATCCTCTTCAATGAAGTGAAAAAGCTCATCGTTCTTGTCCCAGTTCACATCATCAAAGGAGGTGATTTTTTTAACCTCATCAATGATGTTTTTGTCGTGGGGAGCGACCACCTGTGCCCCATCATCCCAATAGGCCTTGTAGCCATTGTACTCTTTAGGATTGTGAGATGCAGTGATCATCACCCCGCTTTTGCAGTCAAAATGCCTCACGGCAAAAGAAAGCATGGGGGTGGGGCGCATTTCTTTGAAATACATCACATGAATACCGTTTGCTGTCAACACATTTGCTGTGGTGGTAGCAAAAAGCGTATTGTTAATACGGCAGTCATTGGTGATTGCCACACGGATGGTTTCTCCTGGGAAGCATTTCAAAAGGTAATTTGCCAATCCTTGGGTGGCCATCCCTACGGTGTACACATTCATCCGGTTTGTCCCTACGCCCATCAGGCCACGGAGCCCACCCGTACCAAATTCCAGGTCTTGATAGAATGAGTCAATGAGTTCCGAAGGATTTTCATCAATCAGTTTTTGAATTTCAAGTTTTGTGTCCTGATCGATGTTTCCACTTAGCCATGAATTTGCTTTGGCTAAGATGCTAGGGTCTATGCTTGTCATGTTTTAAAAATTGTTTGAGTTCTAAGATATATAAATTCATAAAATATGCCATCCGTTAATTGCTGAGCTTCTGATAATGATGAGAATAAATTATGGAGGTCTATTCGCTAAGTAGCTTTGCTCACATACCCTGCAATATTTTTTTAGCGTAGAGATTCAGCTATTTTTGAGCACATTTCAGGAGTATTCATCTATGCAAACCCACAGGACTTGGCTTTTAGGCCTATTTATTTTTTTTCAGCTCACCCTTCTTTCTGCACAAAGTCCAACCAAAAATATTTCTGCTCATAGGTTCTATCTCAGTGGACAAGGGGCTGAAACTAAAGTGTATTGGGATTTTAAGGTTTCTAGTGGTAGAAAAAGTGGAGATTGGTCAAAAATTCTGGTACCCTCCAACTGGGAAATGCAGGGATTTGGGAAGTTTCATCCTCCTTCAAGGGAAGTCGAAAACCCTCTAAATGCAGAGCAAGAGACCGGGATATATAGACATCGGTTTTTTGCAAATTCAGCATGGAAAAGAAAAGAGATAAACTTGGTGTTTGAAGGAGTGCTAGCTGAATTTGAAGTGACTTTAAATGGAGAAAACTTAGTGCCTACCTATTCTGAAAACCTAGGAAAAACCGTTTATCCTATTTCTGAAAATATTGATCTCAGAAGTGAAAATGTACTAGAGGTAAAAGTTTATAAATATTTTGATAAACAGTATATTAAAAAATATTTTAACACTAAGGGTCAATGGATTTTTGGCGGGATTTATAGGCCAGTTTATTTAGAGATTTTACCAAAGTTTCACTTTTCAATTTCTAGCTTAGAAGCCCGGGCTGAGGGTACGCTGAAAGCACAGCTTGATTTTTTTGATACTTCAAATTCAGCTGAAGTTCTGCTGGAGCTTTATGACCTGAAATCAGGTGAATCTATAGGCCGTTCTTCACAGCAAGTAACAGGAAAATCAGTTTTTATTGATCAAAATTTCAGTGGGATTGTGTCCTGGAGTCCTGAGCACCCCAAGCTTTATGAGGCTAGATTTTCAGTGGTACAAGGAGGTAAAATACGCTATCAACAATCCGAAACTATAGGCTTTAAAACTTTCAATTGGACTGAATCAAATGAAGTAATTTTCAATGGCAAACCATTGAAAATAAAGGCAGTTGAAAGGGTCTCTTTTTATCCTACTACGGCAAGAACACTTAGCAAGCAGCATATTCTTGAGGATATCCAACTGCTAAAAGCGATGAACGCAAACGCAGTAGTGATGCCGCTTATAGGTGCGGAGGAGTATTTTCTCGACCTGGCCGATTCCCTTGGTATGTTGATAATTCCAGGGATTAAAAGTAACAATTTCAATCCCTCTTTGCTTGACCTGGAAGGAAGATCCTTAAATTCCATTCGCATGGAAAATGCCGGAAAACTAACCTTCGAAGCGGTGGTCAGAGATGATTTAGGGGGTGTTTTGGACTGTGATGAGCAGTCAAGTCCGGCAGCTTTACTGGGGCCATATAGAAGTAAAAGCGCTTTATATTATTCTTATCAATCGAACTGGTCGCCGATCCAAATTTTAGATTTTGACCTCAAAGATGATGCTTCAACAAAAGTCTTGGTTCGAAATAATTTCCACTTTAGTGACTTAAGTACTTCTCAAATTCTTTGGGCTGTGGATAAAATAGAGGCTTGGGATCAAAGCAGAACTTTGTATTCTGGAAGCCTTACTTTACCAAAAACAGAATCTGGAGATTCTGTTTGGGTGGATGTGAAATTGCCGGCAAATTGGCGGGATGGAGATCTGCTCCGTGTCACGCCTGCAAGTGAAAACGCTGAAGCATTCAATCCTTGGTCCGTCCCTCTGCGAAGGCCACAGGCTGGAAATGCAGCCTATTTTAAAAGCCGAGCAGTATGGGATGAGCAAGCGGTATTAGTTCGGGAATCTTCTACAGATCTGCAGTTTTCGGTCGGAGAGCGTTTGTTCGTCTTTGGGAAAACTGATGGCTTACTGCAAATGGTCAAAATTAATCGAGATTTGATTTACCTAAGTCAGTATGTTGGTGAAAGTCAAGGTCTATCGATTCAACGTGAAGTCACTTGGAAGCAACAGGACGATGGTTCTGTGAAGATTTTGTCGCTGAATACGGAGACCTCAGCGTATTATTCATGGACCGTTTTTCCTAGCGGGGAAGTTTTGCTAAAGGCCGGTTATGGGCTTGGAGACTCTGGCTTTTCAAAGCTTGGTTTTAGATATAAAGTGTCTGGTTTGAAGGAAGTTAAGTGGATTGGAAATGGGCCCTTGCCAGTTTCAGAGCCAAGCCAGCAACGTGTTAATTTTGGTCTTTGGCAGCAAAGCACTAGCCCACAACATCTGAATTTACCCTCCTTGCCATGGGAAAGTAAGGCTTATGGCAATTTTCCCGACATCCATGCTTTTCAGTTGATAAGTGATAGAAGTACAATAGAGCTCAGGACAGAAACTGAAGGCTTGGCAGTAAGTTTACAGAATATGGCTAGGGAGAAAATGGATTTGGCAGAAAGTTCCAGGGCATTCGAAAACCTAGACTTGTGGATCGAACCTACATCTAGCTTTGAAAACCAAGAGAATGGTGTGTCTAAGGAAGTAGCGAGAAAGGTTGAGGAAACCGTCATTTGGTTTAGGTTCTTTTGAAAATTAGTGAATTCGCACCATTTTCGATTTAGATTTAGGGAATGAAAATATTTTTCAATTAACTTAAAGGGTACCTATTTTTAGACAGTATGTTCAAAAAGATTTTTGCTTTAACGCTTTTGCTTTTGCCTATTAAGGTTTTTGCTCAGACTGAAGAGAAGCCATCACTTGAGATTTATGGGCAGTTCATGACCGATATTGGATATAATTTTGGTCAACTTGACCCGCTTTGGTTTGATGTAATGCGCCCATCTAAATTACCGGCTTACCCCAATGAATTCGGCGGAGATGGGAGTGTTTATTTTTCTATACGACAGACCAAATTAGGTTTTAAGGTAAAGACTCCCACCAAGCTGGGGGAGTTGATGACCTTTGTTGATTTTGATTTTTTCGGTGTGGGTAAAATGGCAGGGGAGGTAGCATTTCACCTTCGTTACGCATATTTACAGCTTGGCAAGTTCGGCATAGGCCAGGTAGATTCTCCTTTTCAAGATGTAGATGTTTTCCCCAATACGGTAGAATATTGGGGGCCATCCGGAGTGGTGGCATTTCGAAATGTACAGTTTAGGTATATGCCACTTCAAGGCAGGAATAGATTGACCTTCGCCATAGAGCGGCCAGGGGCCAGTGCAGATGAAGGGATTTATGCAGATAGGCAGGAGTTGGAAGGAGTGAGGTTCCGCTTTCCCATGCCCGATGTTTCCGGCGAGTTTCGCATGAGTAGAGACTGGGGTTATGCAGAGGTGGCAGGCATAGTGAGAAGGATAGTTTGGGATGATTATCAGGAGGATGGTATTGATCTGAATGGTAGTGCCTGGGGATGGGGAATCAATCTAAGCACGAATATCAAAGTGGGTGATTTTGGGGTGATCAAAGGACAGGTGGTAGGTGGGGAGGCATTCCAAAGTTACCTGGACGATGCTTCTGCAGATATTGGCGTAGTGGACAATCCAGATGGCCCAAGTGACAGACCTTTTGAAGGCGTGGCCATGCCTCAAATTGGCGTAGTGCTCTACTATAACCATTCCTGGGGCGAGAAACTGACCAGCGCTTTTGGATGGTCAGTTTCAAATGCCAGGCTTACAGATCAGTTGATCCCTTCAGCTTTTCAACGGGGTGATTATGTGTCGGGTAATTTAATGTACCACCCATTTCCAAATGTGACAGGTGCTGCAGAGGTGATATTTATCAACAGGAGGAATTTCTCTGATGGGTTTACCAGTCAGGCTACCAAACTCCAGTTTAGTTTTCGATATTCTTTTTCCCATATTTTTCAGAGGAATTAAGCTCTTTCTTCCAAATCATCCTCTTCTCCTTCAGGTAGCGGGTCTTGTGGGGGAGGAATGAGTTCACCCTGCTCTATTGATTCTTTTTTTTTAACCCTTGAATAATGCTTTTTCGGTATTATCCCATAACCATATCTGATGGAGAAAACCTTGGTAAATTCAGCTCCATAGAAGAATATCAGACAAGAATACGATACCCAAAGCAGTACCAAAATAATAGAACCTGCAGCGCCATAAGTGGAACCCGGTTCTGCGGCTCCAAAGTAAACTCCAAGTAAGAACTTTGATATAGAGAAAAGGAAGGCCGTGAGTAATGCGCCGATCCAAACAGATTTCCACCGGATTTTGGCATCAGGTAAATATTTGAAAATCAAAGCGAAAAGTACTGCAACTACTCCGTAGGAAATAATAAAATCAACCATAAAGGCGAACACCACTACGAATTCCGGCAGGATACTCCTGATAAAATCGCTAAACATGGAGAGCAAGGCGGTCAGTACAAAACTGATCAAAAGCAAAAATCCCAAAACAAGCACAAA
This sequence comes from Algoriphagus sp. TR-M9, assembly GCF_027594545.1. Lineage (NCBI taxonomy): Bacteria > Pseudomonadati > Bacteroidota > Cytophagia > Cytophagales > Cyclobacteriaceae > Algoriphagus > Algoriphagus halophytocola. The sequence continues at coordinate 1,931,836 of NZ_CP115160.1, forward strand.
ACTGAAGCTTACGGCACGTTCCCATAAGGTGTAATACCACTTTACAGTGTCTGTTTGTTTCAGGCCCCAGATGTCATTGATGGAAATTTTCAGATGGAAGAATACTCCGGAGGCCCCGAAAATCAGTACGCCAATACCTATAATGGAGGCAATGGTAGATTTTCCACTAGTTTGGGTTTGCGCTACCATGTTTTGGAGAAATTCTGCGGTTTCCGGCCCCAATGCAGAAGCCATCTCGTCTGTGAGTTTTCCAGTGACTATATCTACGCCCCAAATAGCTCCCACAGTATTGATCACGATTACCATCAAGGCTGGCAGTGAAAGTACAGCATAGTATGCAATTACGGCACTTAGCCTCCAGGGCTCGGCATGGTTCCACTGCTTAAAACTCTCCACCATTAAGCTGGGGATATGTGTGACTTTGAACCTCGAAGGGGTGATTTTATTCATGTCCTTAATTTCAGTTTCCATTAACTTTCAGCATCTTCAGAAGATCCATTTTTGGTAGAAATGGATAAGTCTGTGAGCTGCTGATTCAATTGATTGCCTCCTTTGATACCAAAGTCCAGTGTACGAATTGGGAATGGAATCATGATATCGTTTTCATCAAAAGCTTTTTTCAAGGAGATTATCGCTTCATTTCTTACCGGAATAAAATCCAGGTTACTACCCTTGAATCTACACCAAATGTTCAGTGTGAAGTTTATGGAGCTATCCCCAAAACCTGTCCAGAATAAAGTTGGCTCCTCTGATTTTAATCGACTGGAAACATTTCTGGCCGATTCTAAAGCTACCTTTTCCACCTGCTCCAAATCCTCTCCATAGCTTACCCCACACTCCACTTGTACTCTTCGCTGGGCAAATTCAGTGTAGTTGGTGAAGCATTCCTGAAAGAGGTAGCGATTGGGCACATATACAATGGGCCCGTTATACGTTTTGATTTTGGTGACTCTCAAGTTGATGTCGATCACAGCACCTTCGTGCCCGTCATGCGTCTCTATTATATCTCCGATTTTATACGGTTGGTTAAAAGTGATGTAAACTCCGGAAATGAAATTCGCAGCTGTATCCTGAAAGGCAAATCCTAATGCCAATCCGATTATACCCAGACCAGCCAGGATGGAGGATACGGTCTTAGTGAGGTCCATCGCAGAAAGGGACAGCATAATACCCAATACCAAAATCCCCAGAAAAATCAACTGACTGAGAAAACGACTGATGGTCTCATTTGTCCCTACTTTGCTGATGTATTTGGCCGAAATTCCTTTGACTGATTTGGCAATAAAAATGGTACAAATCAAAAGAATTACCGCCAGGACGAAATTTGGGAGATTCTCTACCAATATATCCAGCCAGCCGCTGAGTTTCTCTGTGATTTTTGAAAATATCTTTTGGGTATCGTACCCGAAAATTTCAGCTATACTCATATTATGCTTAAGTTTTTCCTCTTAAAGTCATAAAAGCATGCCAAGAGCTGGCGGCATTTCTAGTTCAATTTGGTACAAAGTATTTTGAGAAGTTCTACTTCCTCGGCTTTGTAATGATCAGGGGAAAAATTCTTGGGTAGGCAATTTTTAATCGCTTGTTTTTCCAGGCAGTAGGAAAGTATTTCTGGGTGCAAGTAGGAGTTTTTGCAAACTGCCTGAGTATGCCCCATTTTTTCCGCAACTAATTTTATCAAAGTAGTTTCAGGTTTCTTCCTGTTTCCTTCACAAAGCTTTTCTACATGCTCTACCTGCTGTATGCAGAGGCAATTGGCTCCCCAGGTTCTGAAATATTTTGCAGTATAATATTCACTTTCAGTGGTTTCCAAGCTGATATATTCATTGAGTTCTGAAGAGTTCACATTGTGCCATTCATGGTCTTGCTGGTAGCGGAAAAGCTCATACCCGGGGAGCTGGGAGCAGTCTTTGAGCAAACGGATCAATTTTCTATTGCTGAGTGAGACAGAACGTTCCTTACCGCTTTTCGCAGTATAATTGATCATTAGCTTACTCCCGTCCTCGTGCAGATGCTTACGGCGAAGAGTGGTCAAGCCATGGGTTTTATTGGCTTGGGTATATTGTTTATTCCCTACTCTCAAGTGTAATTCATCCAATAGGGCAGTAGCTAAAGCCAAAACTTTCTTTTTATTCCAGCTTTTCTGTCTCAGGTCATGGTTATACCTCGCTCTCAGTTTGGGTAAATAAAGCCCAAATTTGAGAAGATCATCAAATTTGAGTTTTTGGGAATATTCGGACCACTTTGCGTGATACAGGTACTGTTTCCTGCCTTTTTCATCCATCCCTGTGGCTTGCAGATAGCTGCTTTTTTTAGGACTGATCCATACGTTTTTCCAGGCTGGAGGAATGACTAAATTCCGAATTCTCTCCAATTGAGATTCATCGGTCAGCTTTTGCTTGTTTTGGTCAAAAAATGTAAATCCCCGGCCTCGCTTTTTGCGAATGAAACCGTGCTGTGTGTCACGAATATAGGTGAGACCTTTTGGGAGTTCGGCGGCAGTGACCATAAACTTTTGAGTTGGAGGTAATTTCCAACTTCATTACAAGTCTCATGCAAGTATCACTCTTTGCTGCTGTTTTGGTGCGCTGCAAAGAGCTCTGCTGCTCCCACACCTAATCTTCGCATAATCAAAGTAGCGTCTTTCTGAGTCAGGTTTGACGGTTTTACATGCTCTTTATGAAAAATATTTACATTTCCCTCCCAGGTATTCGGAGCAGAAGGGACAAAGACCACCAGGTCTCCATTTGGTAAGGTATCTACCAGAAATGCGATCATCCATCCATCTATTGGGACTAAGACCACGGGAAAATCCTTATCGCTTTCCAAACCTGCATTGGCCTGTAGGGTGTTTTTCATCAGCTGATATCCTGGAAACAAGGTCAGCAAGTGATCTTCAATCCATGAAACCATCCATTTTCCAGCGCCTAGCTTAGCAACAGTGCCAGCTAGGAAGCAAAACAGCAGAATGATGATAATTGCGATAAGGTAAGGTGCATCAAAAAAGCTGTTCTCCAGACCCAGCGCTTCGCTGATTTTGCTGGCTAAGGGTTTTAAAACATGAATGATTTTCTCAAAAAATATGAGAATTAGCACAATGGGAAAAAGGAAAAATATTCCTCCCTTGATGGTATTACTGATAATGGAAAGCATGTTCTTAGGGGGTTAAAAATTTAGAGAAATTAATGGTTTTCTTCGAAAAATGAAAAAGTAAAAGGCTGACTCTGTAGCCAGCCTCCGTATCTAAAGGTTTCCTCTGAGTTCTTGTTCTCTTTCTATGGCTTCAAAAAGGGCTTTGAAGTTTCCTTTGCCAAATGATTTGGCTCCTTTTCTCTGGATAATTTCAAAAAAGAGCGTAGGACGGTCCTGAACGGGCTTTGTGAAAATCTGTAGCAAATAGCCTTCATCGTCCCGATCTACCAAAATATTCAGATCTTTCAGGGGCTGGATATCCTCGTCGATTTCTCCCACTCGATCCAGCAAATCGTCATAATAAGCCGGAGGAACTACTAGAAACTCAACCCCTCGGTTCCTCAGTTCGGCGACGGTATGGATAATATCATCGGTAGCAATAGCCATATGCTGTACTCCAGGCCCCTGGTAGAAATCCAGGTATTCTTCGATCTGGGATTTCTTTTTTCCTTCGGCGGGTTCATTGATGGGGAATTTGATGTAACCGTTGCCATTAGAAACCACCTTGGACATCAGCGCAGAATATTCCGTGGAAATGTCCTCATCATCAAAAGTGATGAGCAGCTTAAATCCCATGACATTTTCATAAAAATCCACCCATCGGTTCATGGCTCCGAGTTCTACATTGCCTACACAGTGATCTATGTACTTTAGCCCTATAGGGGTAGCCTGATACTCGCTTTTTCGGGCTTTGTAACCGGGAAGGAAGGGGCCTGAGTAGTTTTTTCGCTCTACGAAAGTATGAATGGTTTCCCCGTAAGTTTTGATGGAGGCCAGCACCGCTTCGCCAAATTCATCTTTTATGCTGGTCGGTTGCTGAGCAGATTCTGCTCCGCGTGAGGTAGTTTCCTTCCAGGATTTTGCGGCATCATCTACCCAGAGGGCCAGTACTTTCACCCCATCCCCATGCTTTTTGATGTGGGCTGAGATTTCCCCTTCAGGATGCAAGGGCGTGGTTAAAACCAACCTGATTTTGTCTTGCTTGAGGACATAAGAAGCCCGGTCTTTGATGCCGGTCTCTGGTCCGGCGTAGGCGACCAACTCAAAACCAAAGGCGTATTGATAGTAAAGTGCCGATTGCTTGGCATTTCCTACGTACAGTTCTACGTAGTCTGTCCCATTTAAGGGAAGAAAATCTTGACTCATATTAAAGCTATTTTTGGGTTAATTCTATAAAACCAAAGTTATAAAATATCCCAAAGAATAGTTGGGCCGCGTAGGCTTTATTCCTGCGGGTTTTTATTGAAAAGCAAGGAAACCCAAGCTAAAAGCAAAAAGGCAAAGGCCCAGCTCCCCAAGGGTGTATAAAGTCCCAGCAAGATCAGCACCAGGTAATAAATCGGACCTAAAGCAAAGCCTATAAGGAATTTCCAAGTGGATGAAAATACCGGATCCTTGACGGATGGTTTCTTACCCAGCCATAACCAGTATAGCGGGAAATGGAATATTTTCATGACCTTATTCCAAAATCCAGCAGGTTCAGATACCGGATTTGAGACCTCTCCGGTTTCCAGGAATAATTTTACATCTGCGCTACTGGTCAGATCCACATGATTGGCTATCAATCGCTCCAGATCCTGTTCATAAGTCTCCTGTGGAATTTCTACCACGAGCTCTTTAACCGCTTTTTCTACTGATTTGGTAAGTAGTCCGGATTTAGATGCTGGCATATCTACCGGGATAATTTTCCCAAAAGTCAACCTGGCACGACTCCCTGAATGTTTGTGAGCAGAAAAATCCAATGCCACCGGCAAGATCACCGGTTTGGTGTCCGGGTATTTTTCTTTCAGCCCAAATGCTATTCGGGTAAATCCCTTACTCAATGGTCTTAAGTTTCTGATCAAGGAATGGCTGCCTTCGGCAAATATGATCACGGTTCCATTTTTGCGAAGCACCTCATAGGTCAGATCAAAGGTGCCTTGATTTTGATGTATGGTAGAAAATCCGTCCCGAACCCGATATACCGGTAGCATGCGGATAAAATTCAGCATTTTGGCGACAAATGACTTTTTGAAAACCGATGCCCGGGTCAAAAAGTAAGGGTTGAGCCTAGTATGCGTGGCCAGGAGGAGTGGATCGATGAGGGCATTCTGATGGTTTGCCACTAGGATTACAGGCACATTTTTGGGAATATTTTCTTTTCCTTCTACAATGATGCTTTTGAAATACCCCTTCAATGCTATTTTGACTAAGAGTCTGAGGATAAAGTTGAATAGGTACTTCATGTATTGAGTTGCATTTTGGTCATGCGATTTTTTCAGATTTTTGATTTCCAAAGACTTGCGACAGTCATGCCTGAGATCAGGTGCCAGATGCCCCACCAGGCCGTAATAATAGCCATTCCTCCAAGGCCATCAAAATAAGTAAAAATCAGAACCAGCCCCAAACCTGAGTTTTGGATTCCGGTTTCAATGGTCAGAGTTTTAACATCGGCCAGGGGCATTTTAAAGAGTTTTCCTGTCAAAAACCCAGAGCCTAAAGCGATAAAATTATGTGCCAAAACCCATAAGAATATCAAGGAAATGTACTGGACAAACAAGTCGAAGTTTCCGGCAAAGGCTATGATCACAAATGCCGCAAAGATCAGGATGCTCAGCGGTTTGAGGATTTTGGAGGCCTTCTCCGCAAAGCCGGGTAAATACCTATGGGAGAGAATCCCCAGTACTAGAGGTATGCCCAGGATCAATGCCACCGTACCAAATGCATCTGCGTAGTCCAGGCTGATTTCGCGAAGCAGCTTGGAGGTAGGAGGGTAAAACCCCGCCCAAAGGGCAAAGTTCAATGGTGTACTGACTATGGATAGTATGCTCGAAAACCCAGTGAGACTGACGGAGAGCGCGGTGTTGCCTTTAGCGAGATTTGACAGGAAGTTAGAAACATTGCCGCCGGGGCAGGAAGCTACCAAAAACATTCCCAGGGCCACTGAGGGTGGTGGCTTCATGGCCAACACCAGACACCAGGTAAGGAAGGGCAAGAGAAGAAATTGGGAAAAAACGCCCAGGAAAAAGCTTTTAGGGTTTTTTGCCAGGTACTTGAAATCTTCAACTCGAATATCCAAAGCCACTCCATACATGATCAGAGCCAGGGCCAGGTTCAGTAGTAGTAAGTCACTGGGAGAAAAATTCAGCTGGATGGAGTCCAGTTCGCTGCTTGGGTTCATTTAATTGGAAATGGATAAGAAAACCAGACCTGAGATCATGGCTGTGCCAAAACTCAGTAAGGTTCCGATCAGTATATATTCGGTTAGTTTTCGCTCTTTTGCTTTTTTTAGATCGCCAAATCTAAAAACAGATTTGGCAGCTAGCAAACATCAATTTAATTAGAATTAGCATTAGAGATGTTGGCTGAGTTTTTTTCTGAACAGTTTTTCCAGCTCCAGGATGTTTTGTCCATGGGCAGCTTTATACCTTTTGCTTACAGAGTTTTGATTGATATTTAGAGTTTTTCCGATCTGGGCCTGTGTGCGGTCCGGGTTGTGGAGGATTTCAGACATGACTTCTCCGGAGGAAATCGACCAGCTATCCATCTGTATCCCTGCTAATTTTAAATAAAGGTTTATTTCGGTATTCCATTCTTTCCAGGGGGAATTGATTGCCAGATTAGTCATTTCACTTTTCAGCTGTTCAAACTTTTCACCAGATCGTATAAACGCTTCCCCGTTGCTTTCAGAAATTCTATCAGCATCATGATTTTTTTCACCTATTCCAATCGCCATCCGCACATCTATGGGAGATATTCTTTTGCTTCCAGTAGATAAAGGCAGGCTTTTAACCAGAGCCTTGATCTGTAATGCTGCCAATAGGCTTTCCATTGGATCTGTAATTTCCAGTTGAAAACTGTCTCCACGGAATATTTCCCATTGTTTTGGTGTATTTCCCCAAGTTCTCAAGAGATTCTTTAATGGGCTGATCCAAAGGTTTTGGTTCTCCAGGTCCCGGGAATTGATAATGTCCGCTGTTAGTATTGCAATCATAATTCAAATATCACTGTAAATGGTGATAATTCAAAATATCACTGTAAATGGTGATAGTCTAAAACATCACTGTAAATGGTGATAAGCATTATGTAGAATTCATAAGCAGATAAACATATATGCAATCGTTTGCGCTCCTTGTCCAAGGATTCCAATAATTTGCGTTGTTACTAACAATCAGAATAGTTAGATTATAGGCATTCTTAGTGAATAAGTATTTCAATCCAATAAACCCTAACCAAAATCAACAATGTCTCATAGAAGAGAATTTATCAAAAAAAGCATTCTGGGTACAGCCGGGATAGCGATGGCTGGGATGAGTATGAGTGCCAAGTCCTATGCCTCTATCCTAGGGGCAAATGAGCGCATCAATCTGGCAGTGATCGGAATCAGAGGTCAAGGAAGCAATCATATCAACCAATGGTGCGCGCTGAAAGACAATCGGAATGTGAGGCTAAAGACGCTCTGCGATGCAGATGAGCAATATTTCGAACCCAAGTCAAAAGAAGTGATAGAGAAAACCGGAATCACTCCTGAGACCGAATGGGATATGCGGAAGGTATTTGATGACCAGGAGATTGACGCGGTTTCATTTGCAGTGCCAAACCACTGGCATGCGCTTGGAACCATCTGGGCCTGCCAAGCGGGGAAGCATGTGTATGTAGAAAAGCCAGCCAGTCATAACGTTTGGGAAGGAAGGAAAATGGTGGAAGCTGCCCGCAAATACGATAGAAGAGTACAGGTGGGCTTTCAAAATCGTTCCATAGCAAATGTGATGGAAGCAATGGAATTTTTACACGGAGGAGGAATAGGGGAAGTGTATATGGCAAGAGGCACTTGTTTCAAACCAAGGGATTCCTTTGGCAAAGTACCGGACAGCACTCCGCCAGCATCCTTGCATTACGATTACTGGAGGGGACCGGCTGAAATGATTCCATACAATGAAAAAAAAGTACATTACAACTGGCACTGGCACTGGGCTACAGGTAATGGCGATACCGGAAACCAAGGACCACACCAGTTTGATGTAGCGCGCTGGGGAATGAATAAAAATGAACATCCAGTCTCAGTGTATTCTACGGGTGGAATCTATGGCATTGACCCCAATGAATGCTCTCAGGAAACTCCAAATACCCAAAATTCGGTGTTCAAATATGCTGATGGAACTATGCTGGAGTTTGAAACCAGAGGTAGATATACGAACGGGGAATCCAGTTTGGGAATTCACATTGGCAATGTCTTCTATGGCACAAAAGGCTATTTGGAACTGAATGGAAGCACTTGGAAGGCTTTCAGAGAACGAGAAAAAGAACCTTTCGCCCAATCCAAATCTGAAGCAGCTCCAGCACCTAGCAATCAGGTACTGGCAGCACCCGGAGGAGCCGAGCATTATGCCAACTTCCTAGACGCGATCAGAGCTGGAAATGACTCAGCCCTGCACTGTGACATAGAAGAGGGCTTCAAGTCTTCGGTTTTACCCTTGATCGCCAATGTCTCTTACCTGACCGGGCGTGAATTAAGGTTTGATGGAAGCACTGAGCAATTTGTCAAAGACAAGGAGGCTGATAAAATGCTGACCAGAAAATATAGAGATCCATATACAGTTCCTAAAAACGTTTGATTGAAGTGAAAAAAGACAAAATGAGTTTATCAAGAAGAAGTTTTGTGCAAAAAAGCATGGCTGCAGGTCTAGGCTTGGCGGCTTTGCCGGCATCTCTTCAGGCCATGGATTTGAGAAAGTCCAAAATGAAATTTGGCTTAGTCACTTACCAGTGGGGAAGGGATTGGGATTTGCCCACTTTGATAGCAAACTGTGAAAAAGCCGGCGTGCTAGGGGTGGAACTTCGCACCCAGCATGCACATGGAGTAGAGACTAGCTTGAGCCCTGCCGAGCGGGAAGCCGTAAAGCTGAGATTTGCGGATAGCCAGGTCACCTGTATTGGGTATGGGAGTAATTACGAATACCATAGTCCAGATGCGGAAGTTTTGCGAAAGAATATTGAAGAAACTAAAGCCTACTTAAAGCTCTGCCAGGATATTGGCGCCACAGGGATTAAGGTCAAGCCAAATACGCTTCCCGAAGGAGTTCCAGCTGAGAAGACTATCACGCAGATTGCAGCATCATTCAATGAAGTGGGAAAGTATGCTGCAGATTTGGGTCAGTTGGTTCGTGTGGAAGTGCATGGGCACCTGACTCAGGAGCTTCCAACCATGAAGGCGATTTTTGAGCAAGTCACTGAGCCTGCTGTGAAAATCTGTTGGAATTGCAATGCTGAAGATTTATTGCCTCCCGGTCTGGAAGCCAATTTCCATTCGGTCAAAAAATGGTTTGGAGATACCGTTCACGTACGCGAATTCGATGAGGGGGATTATCCTTATCCAGAACTATTCAAGTTATTTAATGCAATAAACTACGAGGGATGGATCTTAATGGAAGCTCGTACGGCTCCTGCCGATAGAGTAAAGGCCTTGGAAGAGCAGAAAAGAATCTTTCATAAATTAACAAATTAAAATTAGCTGTATCTATTTGTAATACAAACTATTAAGTAGTTTAGTGTAAATTATACTTTAATTATAATAAACCTAGAATGACTCCTATGAAGAGTAAATTATTAAGTGGATTGGCAGTAGCAATACTGATGGCGGGCACGGCCTGTAGCAACACAAATTCCGAAGAATCAACTGACAAAACTGAAGATCAGACAGTGACTGAAAATGCTAAAGTAGAGCTTGTGCATGATGAACAAGCCCAAAAAGTGGATGTAATCATTGCTGGTAAATTGTTCACTACATACATGTATGCCGATTCCCTGGAGAAACCGGTTTTATACCCTATCCATACCGCAAATGGTAATGCCATCACTAGGGGCTGGCCTATTGCACCTAGGCCAGGCGAGCGAGTGGATCACCCGCATCATTTAGGACTTTGGTTTAATTATGGAGATGTCAATGGCTTGGACTTTTGGAACAATTCATCTGATATAGAGGACAAAACCAACTATGGACACATTGTACATCGAGCTGTCAATTCCATCCAAAACGGAGAAAATGAGGGCAGGCTGGAAGTAAGCTTAGATTGGATGAATAGCAAGAATGAAGTTCTTTTGACAGAAAATACCACTTTTATATTCACTGGTAAAGATGACCAAAGAACCATCGACCGAATAGCTACCCTGACCGCTCCAAATGGTGAGGTGAAACTGACTGATAATAAGGAGGGGATGCTGGGTCTTAGAACTGCAAGGCAATTGGAACACCCATCTGAAAAGCCCGAAATATTTACTGATGCCTCCGGCAAAACCACCGATGTACCTACTATGAACAATGAAGGGGTCACCGGCATGTACCTCAGCAGCAATGGTAAGCAAGGAAACGATGTCTGGGGCACCAGAGGAGAATGGACCAGTCTCAGCGGGGAAATTGCAGGAGAGAAAATTTCAGTTATTATTCTGGATAAACCATCCAATCCTGGCTATCCTACCTATTGGCATGCCAGAGGTTATGGCTTGTTTGCAGCAAACCCACTTGGCCAAAAAGCACTTAGTGATGGTAAGGAAGAACTTAATTTCAAGCTGGCTCAGGGTGAATCTGCGACTTTCAGCTATAGAATTCTAGTCAATTCCAATGATCAGGTGGCAGCGGATAACCCAGACCGGGCTTTTAAAGCTTGGGCAAAGTAACAATTAGCTGAAAGCTGGAAATCAGACCAAACCAGATTTAAAATCCATCAATGGTTTTTCCTTTGAGCTGTTTTGGATTAATTTCCCACTTTAATAATAAATCCTTAAAGTCTATTGTATGAAAAAGACAAATCTAACACTTGCGCTTTTAGCGAGTGGAATGATGTTAAGTTCTTTGGCTACAGCCCAAGAAAAAACGCCTCCTCCTATGAAACCTGAGGCTACAGAATTTTACACTCCTGTACCACCTAGAGTCACGCCTGGGGCCAATAATACAGCACCGCCTTCTGATGCGATCGTTCTTTTTGATGGGTCTAATCTGAATGGATTTGTGAGTGCAAGAGATGGAAGTAGTCCTGCAGAATGGACCATAGAAAATGGAGAATTGGTAGTCACCCGAGGCAAAGGCGATATCCAATCCAAAATTCCATTCGGTGATGCACAATACCATGTGGAATGGTCTGCTCCTACAGAAATAGTAGGTGAGGGCCAAGGTAGAGGTAATTCAGGGTTCTTTTTGATGGGCCTATATGAAGTACAGGTATTGGATAGCTATGAAAGTAAAACCTACACCAATGGACAGGCGGGGAGTATCTACAAGCAATTTCCTCCTTTGGCTATGGCGCTTCGTCCTCCGGGAGAGTGGAATTACTATGACATAATTTTCAAAGCTCCTAGATTTAATAAAGATGGCATACTTACATCTCCAGCTACAGTTACTGTTTTGATGAACGGAGTTTTGGTTCAAAATCACGTAGTACTTCGTGGTCCAACTGAGTATATTGGTATACCAAACTATAAGGCACATCCAGAGGAATTGCCTATTAAGCTTCAGGATCATGGTAATCCTGTTCGCTTCAGAAATATCTGGGTAAGAAAACTGTAAGAGTCAAGCCTTGCCCCACAACAAATAAGGCTAGCCGATTCAATCGGCTAGCCTTTACTTTTATCCCATTTTACGCAAGTAGTTATTCTTCTGAGACTTTCTCTAAAGAAACGGCATTCATGCAGTAGCGTAAGCCGCTAGGAGCGGGACCGTCCGGAAAGACATGTCCCAAGTGAGCATCACAGACATTGCAAAGCGCTTCCACTCTGATCATCCCAAAACTGGTGTCTTTGTGATAAGCTACATGCTCCACAGTCACAGGCTGAGTGAAAGATGGCCATCCTGTTCCGCTTTCAAATTTCTCCTGAGAATCAAAAAGCGGTGTTCCACAGCATTTGCAAGCATATAAGCCTGGCTCAAATAAACTGCACATCTCTGAGCTGTGAGCCCGCTCAGTGCCTTTTTGCCGGGTGACGTGGTATTCTTCTGCCGTCAGCAAAGCCTTCCACTCTCCATCGGTTTTGACCACTCTCTTCGGTGGAGTGGGATTTCCGTTATTGGCAAATTTTATGATATCATTCCAGGTAAGCATTACTTTATTGGTTTGGTGACTTAATATTCTCTGAAAAACGCTCTCCCAACAGCTTAAGTTTAGGGGAAATGTAAATTTCACAAAAAGGAGCATCCGGTTTATTTTGGTAATAGTTCAAGAACCTCTCCTCATTTTCCTTGAATATAGCCAAGGGTAGAATCTTCGAAATAGTCTCTACTGCTAAGGCTTTCTTTGCTTCGGAAAATGCTTTTCTTACCGGCTCTTCTTCAGCGTGTTGCGCAAAGTAAACCGCCGATCTGTACTTGCCCCGCATGCTATGATCAGACTGGCTGGAATGGGTTAACAAGTGTATTTCGATTAATGTTTGGAGCGTAATAATTTCAGGATCAAAGTGCACTTTCACGGCTTCTGAGAAATCCTGATACTCTCCCGAGGATGCTATCCAGCCCTGCCGCACCTGATTTATTCCAAGCAAGGATTGAAAAACAGCCTCCGTGCACCAGTGACAACCTCCACCAAATCCTACTATCATTTCCGACATGACAGCATTTAAGATTTACTGCTCAACAGAGATCGTATAGCTTTTTGTTTCCTTTTCACCTGGGGCCAAAAGCCTAATGCCTTCTTTATGCTCAAAGTCATGGTCTGAATCATAGGAGTCCGCTATTCCCAGCCAGGGTTCTATGCAGACAAATGGCGCATTGGGCTTTGCCCAAATTCCCAGATAAGTAAAATCTTCAAAGTCTACAGAGATGATCGCACCTTTTTCCACATGCGAAAGACTGGCTTTTTTTGAATTTAAATGCTTAAAAATCAAAGCATCATCGTCAAATAGGGTTTTGGTCAGAGGAATGATTTTACTGTCTTTCAATAAGGGTTTCTGCTCATTTCCTATCAAGCCGTCAGCATTAACCATCCAGGTCGAGTCTGTCTCTGCTAGCGGAAATTCTATTCTATATTCTTCATATTTTTCACCTGCTTCCAGTGGACAATTGAACGCTGGATGTGCACCTAGGGAGTAGGGCATAGGAATTTCTCCCAAATTACTAATCTCATGATCTACTTTGAGAGATTTGCCACTTAGAGAAAAGATCAGGTCCAACTGAAACTGAAAAGGATATTCCAGCAAGGTCTCCTCGTCCCAGCTTAGTCGAAATCTAAGTGAATCTTCACTGCTTTCGATCAATTTTGGCTTAGTGGAATTTCGTACTATTCCATGTTTTGGGATTTTGTATTTTTTACCGGAAATCATGCTGTAGCCCTCTTTCAAAGCTCCTATAATAGGAAAAAGCACTGGGGCTTGTCCTGTCCAGAAAGTGGGATCTCCCTGCCAGAGGTACTCTCTTTGCGTTGATTTTGAGCGGATGGAAGAAATTTCCATTCCTATTGGATTGATCTCAACTATCAACTCAGGGGATTGGATTGAATAATTCATTGATGATTTTGTGATTGTGATATAACGCTCCACCAGGGTGATTTTACGGCAATTTCGAAAAGTCTATTTCTGGATGCTTTCCAACCGCGGGCCGTTTATGAAGGCTATTTAGCGCTTCGGATCTATTGAAAAAGCCCCCGTTTCGCAGATAAAATTGAGCTGATTTTGCACCTCCTTCATAATCTTGTCGGTAACCCCTTCGCGCGATGTCATCCCCGGTGAATTTTGCTTCGGTCAGCTCCAGCCAATTACCTTCACGATCTCTAGCCCATTGATTCGCATACCTAGCTGTCCTTTCCAAATGCCCGGATTCAGGTATGAAGTTTTCCAAAAATGAATGAGGTCTTTGATACCAGGTATCTGTTTTTGGACGTAAAAAGCTCGCGATCAAAATCCATTCCCCTAGATCTGGATCTTTAAAATATGCCGTATAAATGGTGTTTCCCTGTCCGTCAGGTTTCACCGAATTCAGGAAACTATAAGTTTCACCAGCTTTCCAGGGATAGACCAGGTAGCTTTGGCCTCCAGAGCCCTCATTTCCAAATTCACCCGTATAGACTCTTTCGCCTTTTTTCAGCAGTTTGATTTTTTCAGCTTCAGGGATTTCTTTTGGGTTATCGGTTTTGAAGGGGCTCCAGACCGAAAAAAGTATCCTTCGTTCTTGTGCCGAATTGACCTGAATTCCGAAATAACCTTCGGCAAAACCGTTTGCCATAAAGTAAGAACCTATGGGGTCTAAGCCTTGAGGTACAGTTACTTCATTGTAAAACCACTGAAAATCCCTGTCCTCGGGTAGCTGGTAAGACAAGTGAACAGAAGGGCCTCGGCGTCCCCAGTAAAAACGGTTGTTTTCATTGTCTTTCACAAAGTCAAGTTCCAGGTTAGTTTCCCCCAAAAGTTCTATGCTTTTGATTTTGGCAAAGTTATCCCCTGATTTTTCCAGTCCATTCAGCCTCAATGTATTGTACCCCTCGATAATCTGAAATTTGCCGGCGGAAACAATTCTAGCTTGACCCGGATTGATTTCCAAAACTTGGGATTTTCCGTTCAATTCCAAGGCTATAGTACTGACATGACTTTGGGCCATTAGTGCCAGATTTAGCGTGAGGGAATCTCTTATTGAAGATTTGAAATACACGGAAAACTCCGAATCCTTCTCTGTCCAACTTGCAATGCCATCTGTACTAATTTTCTCTTGCTTAGCTCCCTGACTCTGAAAGGCATTTCCACCAAGAGGAATGGAAAGAGCCTGAACACTCTGGCTAAAAAGGGGATTAGCCGAGAATTGAATTAAGGCAAGCACAGTTAAGAACAGGAGGGAAATTCGTGTTTTCATCAGTTTCATAATTGTAAGCTTAAAGGTAACCATGCGCTGGTTTTATGCTACAGATCCTGATTCTAAAATTTACCAGTTTTTCCAATTCACTGCTTGAAGAGCGGAGCGGTAAGGATTTGTTAAGGTTTCCTTCGGATCTTTCGGATTTACAGTCTTTATAGTTTTCAACTTTACTATCACTAACCTTCCGAAACCCATTTCTTAGCGCGCAAATAGTGTCAATTGCTTCATGGCCCATGGCTCATCTCCATTTTCTTTTGACTCAATCTTTAAGAATCTGGAGTTGCTGTCACTTTCCCATTGAACAGTATTCAAGCCTTCGTGACCTTGAGCCGTAGCGACCTCCTGCCAATCCACACCGTCACTTGATATAGAAACTGCGTAACTTATAGGAAACTCTTTTCGCCCGGCATCAAACTGTAATTCAGTTACCTTTTTGGCCTGAGGAAGCTCCACTTGGTACCACATGCCAGGTGCTTGAGCCCCATCTGTTTTCCAGCCTTTAAAGCTAAAGGCGTAGGATGGATCTTTGGTAGAGCCTACCCCTTGTAAAGCCGTACTGCTTGCGCTAGTCTTCCAGTTATCTTGGTAAATCATAGCTTTTGGCACTTCTTGCACCAGCTCATCAAACTGATACATTTCATCGCGTCCCGCAGTTTTTTCCCTTATCTCAGCAACATACTCAGGGCTGATAAAGCTTCCCGAATTCCCGAAATCATTTCTAATGTAGGAGAGCACAGCGGCAATATACTCATCGTCGTTGCTGTCCATGGCGATCATCACACCTTCATATTCTTTTCCATCCAAATCACCAGTGAGACCATGAAGCAGCGTTTTGACTGCATATTCCGGGTGGCCCATTAGGCGAGGTGAACCTGAGAAAGCAGGTGCGATCAATTGACCACCTCCTGTGGGAGTACCAAGCCCCTTCGCTCCATGGCAAGTCGAGCAGTAGCTGTCAAAAATTGTTTTGCCTTGGGTGAAAAGTGCAAGCTGTTCAGGCTCAAATTGGGTTTCGGATAGTTTTTCCTTTTCGGCCAATTTTTCTAAGAGTTGCGGACCTATCACCTGAAAACCCTGAGTTTGATTAGCCTGTATGCTGTTCTTGATCAAGTCTTCCAGCCCCTCAATGTCCAAAATGTAAGCACTGAGCAAGGCCTGAAGTGCGACTTCTACGTGCGAATCATTCACCATGGCCTTATAATCATCGGCTAGGCTTTTGTCTCCATATTTATATAGTGTTTCACTCGTTCGTAATGCCTGCATTCGTATGGCAGGATTAGAGTCGCCCATGAGCTGCCTCACCAAATCTACTCGAAGTGAATTTAAACCTTCCAAAGTCCATAAGGCATGGATCCTTTCGAGCTCATTAGTTGAGGTTTTCACGATATTTTCCAAGTCTGGAACCACTGATTTGTCTTGGTTTAGGATTATCAGTTTCTGAGCCATATCTCTCCACCATCCATTGGGATGACTGAGGTGCAAAACCAACTCAGCTGAGGTTTCCTCATACATTCTTGGTTTTTCCTTATTTCTCTCCATTCCCTCATAAGTCAATCTCCAGATTCTACCATTTCCTATGATGTCATCCATTTGGTATTGTTGGATTTTTGCCCGTAGGTAGCTTCCGTCCTGCGTCCAGTTGCCCTGCTGTATGATCCCTCTGTACATGTCCACAATGTACATGGTGCCATCCGGAGCTGTGGCCATATCCACGGGTCTAAAAAGCGGATCTGTGGACTGAATAAACTCCGACTGCGCGTCTCGATAAGGATTTTGGATATAGGACAAGCCTTCAGTTTTTTCCACTTCTACCTGCCTTACTATCCTTCCTACAGGTTCCCCATAGAAATATTTGTTCTGGATTTCCTTTGGAAGTCTATCTCCTCTAAATACATCATTGCCAGCAGACCCGGTCACATTGCTCAATGATCCATCAGGCTTTGTTTCCCGCATACCAGGTTGAAAGTCGGCCAGTTTCACTAAGCTAAAAGGCTCCCTGAAACCGTCTTTGTACTGTCCTTTTACCCCAAAATTGCCATAAACCAGGGGAAATTGGAAACTTTGTGGCACGCCGCCAGCCCCGTCCTGAAACCAGGTTTGTCCATAATTATCCTGAGTGACACCCCACTGTCCCCATGGATTTCCAGTTGGCTCCTGTATCACTCCATCCGGCGTCCAGCGTATTCTCCTGGAATTATAGGTGCTATACATCCAGTTGTCTAGTGACCAAGTGAGAAAGCTGGTTTGATGCTCTACATTTCCAGACCTTCCCAGGCCCGAAGCGAAAAGCTCTTTTTTATCTGCCTTGCCATCCCCATCGGTATCGGTGTATTTGTATACATTGTCCTCATTGGATTCCATGGACAAGATGGTGTTCTTTCCAAAAGGAACCACATACCTAGGAAATACCAAACTGTCCAAGAAAATCACACTGGCATCATAAACCCCGTCGTTATCAGTGTCTTCCCAGCGCGAGATTCTAGAGGTAGGCATCAGTTCACCATTAGCATCAATATCCTGCATATAAGTTCTTAATTCCAGCACATACATTCTGCCGTTACCGTCAAATTGAATAGCTGCCGGCTCTCGGATTTGAGGTTCGGAAAGTACAGGTTCCAACTGGTAGCCAGGCTGCATCACAAATGTTTTTAATTGCTCATTTGCCGAAAGTGGGACCACGGGCGGCTGAGGCGACAAATCAATTCCTTTCCAAATAGGGGACTCAAGATCTATATCCTCCGGAAGGCTTATATTAGGGTAGGGTTCCTGAGCGCGTTTTGGGTCCAAAGCATCTGCTGGGGAAATGTCAAAGGGAGATTTTTCCGGGGTGCAACTGGAAATGGACGCAACTACAGCTGCAAAGGATAAAAGGTTTATTAGGTAATTACGCATGCAAGACTTTGGGTTATTAATGAAATTATTGCGCATAGCTATCAAGTATTCAATCTGGTAAATTAAAATTTTCGCGTCGAATTGCAGATACCGAAAATGTAATTTGTAGGAAACAATTTCCCTGAAATCGATTTAGGATAAAATCCTTAGAAGAAAAATTCCCCGTTTATCTATAAAACTCATTAGGGCAATCACCTAATTTTTATATTAGTCCTTCAATTTTATAATTCTGACCCATACTATGAAGCGAAGATCTGCAGTTAAGGCAATGGCATTGACCACCTTTTCAACCCCATTTATATTTTCTCAAAGCTTTACAAGCATCAATAAACTGTTTTCTTCTTCAGAAACCTCCTTTAAAAGTAATTGGGAAAACTGGCCGGATATGCGCTGGATCGGACCTGAATTTTGGGGAAACAGACTGCAGGACTGGGAGATTAAAGAAGGCAAAGCCCTCTGTAATATTTCTGCTCCCAATCGGGCCTTACATGTTTTAACCCATCAGCTGGGTGATGAGTTACTTGACTTCACAGAATCTGTTTCCATCCATTGGCTAAATGAAAAGCTGATAGGTAATCCGGCAGCCTACACCGGATTTAGGCTGGGAGCCAAAGGAATATTTGATGATTACCGTTCAGCGGCTGTCTTTGGTAAAGGGCTGGATGCTGGCATCAATGGAGCTGGGCAGGTGAGGATAGGAGAGCTGGTGAGTGAATTCAAATTAGACCTCAGCAAGCCCGTGAAGCTAAATCTACAGGCAACCTATTCCCAAGGTAAATACAATATCCTGCTTTCAGGATTCAATATAGGAGCAGAAGAGAACAAAGTTTCTGTGAGTCTGAATTCAGTGGATGCCAAAGATTTAAGTGGAAATTTAGCACTTATATCTCATGTGTCTAAAGATCAGTCATCTACCGATTCAATGGTGTCGTTCTCAGATTGGGTTTTTCAAGGTGATAAAATTTCTGAAAACCCAACCCAGCAGTTTGGGCCTATTGTTTTTGCCCAATACACACTACATAAAAACACGCTGAAATTAACTGCTCAACTGGCTCCTCTAGAGCTGATCGAAGGCCTTAAAGTCTCCCTGCAAATCCGTAATGGAAATAGCTGGGAGAGTATCCAAGAAGTTGGTTTAGATCCAGATGGTAGAATTGCCAACTTTAGAATTGAGAATTGGCTTCATGAAGAAATGGTACCTTACCGGGTACATATCGTATTGCCGCTAAAGAACAAGCCTCATGAGTTTAGTTATTATGGGGAGATAGCCAGACAGCCCAAAGCAGATGAGCAGCTTAAAGTAGCCGTTTTCAGTTGCAATGCAGATCATGGATTTCCAGATCAAGAAGTAGTAACTCATGTTAAACTCCACCAGCCAGATATGGCGGTGTTTTTAGGGGATCAATTTTACGAAGGTACAGGTGGTTTTGGTATACAGACTAGCCCACTAGAAAAGTCCTATTTAGACTATTTGCACAAGTGGTATATGTTTGGCTGGTCGTATCGTGATATTTTCAGAACCATCCCTGCAGCGATCATCCCGGATGATCATGATGTCTATCATGGTAATGTGTGGGGAGAAGGAGGGGCTCACGCTCCATCTGACGAGGGTTGGGGTTATGTGGCCCAAGATCAGGGAGGCTACAAAATGCCGCCTAAATGGGTGAACATGATCCAGCGCACTCAGACCAGCCATTTGCCCGATGCTTATGACCCGACTCCAGTTAAGCAGGGAATTGAGGTCTATTACACCGATTGGGAATATGGTGGAGTGAGTTTTGCCATTTTAGAAGACAGAAAATTCAAATCAGCTCCTAAAAATGTGTTGCCGGATGAAGCCAAAATTCAGAATGGATTTATCCAAAATCCAGATTTTGATATCAAAAAACACTACCATATAGAAGCCGAACTACTAGGTAAAAGACAACTCAACTTTTTAGAAAACTGGGCTTCCAACTGGAACCCAGATGTGCAGATGAAGGCGGTGTTATCACAGACTAACTTTTGTACGGTAGCTACTTTGCCCAAGGGAAGCATAAGCGATGGGATAGTGCCTAGTCTGCCAACGCCGGAAAAAGGCGAATATGTAACTGGTGATGCTCCTACCACCGATATGGATAGCAATGGCTGGCCGCAAAAAGGAAGGGATGAGGCCGTTCGCATTATCCGAAAAGCTTTTGCACTTCATATAGCTGGAGATCAACACCTGGCCAGTACGGTTCAATATGGAGTGGAAGAATTCCGGGATTCCGGTTTTGCTTTTGCTGGACCGGCCCTAAATAATCTCTGGCCGAGACGCTGGTGGCCACCAATTTCTGCAGAACATCAACCATATAATACCTCAGCCAAAAATACCGGGGATTTTGAAGATGGTTTTGGAAATAAAATGACAGTTATGGCTGTGGCAAATCCTTATAAATCCGGGTTTAAACCCTCCAGAATTTATGATAGAGGTACAGGATATGGGATCATTACGTTTGACAAAAAAGAGAGGACCATGGAAATCGAATGCTGGCCACGCAATGTTCATCCTCTGGAAAACCCAGATGGTCAATATAAGGGCTGGCCAATTACGGTTTCCCAGCAGGACAATTTTGCCAAAAAAGCCAAAGCATATCTTCCTCCTGTGGATCTAAAAGCGTTTCAGAATCCTCTGGTTTCAGTCTTTAACGAGATGACTGGGGAACTGCAGTATGCTGTGCCAGCAAATCAGGATGTATTTACACCTAAGGTTTTTTCATTAGACCCGCATCGCATAGAGATACAAGAATTAAGCACTGGGGAGGTGAAAATCCTAGCTGGCTTGAAGCCTAATGATAAAAGTAGCGCTCAGGACATGATTAGTCGTACCTAATTTAAAATAGGCCTTTTTGTATAGAATACATTACAGCTTAGGAAAACTGTTGCTGTGGCTATTACTAGACTGGAATTTGATCTGAAATCATATGCTTATCTACTTAGTTATAGGGTAGATAAGTTTTTCCTATTTGTAAAGAAACTAAGTTTATCATGTTATTCTAGCTATAATCCATGCAGGGGGAGTTGCCAGGCATATTTTTAGACTAAGTTGTAAGTGTCTTGTATTCAATTATATAAATCATTATTGAACTTAGGTCAGTAAATACTTAAATATTTTTTGACCGGGATTTGATTCTGACACAGAAAAGTATAATTTTTGTAGACTGGGCTTTGGACAGTGCTTTTTAGCTAAAAGCAAAGGAATGTGGTCAGTCAATTTTCAGGTCCATTTTTTAATACCTACAAGATGAATACAGGTGTAGTACATATTCGTGAGTGCATTTATTGCAAGCATCATATTGCAGAATTGCTTCCTGGGGAAGAGAATGACAGCCAAGCTAAATTCTATTCTGACGGGAAATCTGTTGGCATTCATAATCCTACTAACGTACTGGTTTCCTGTCAGTGCTGCAGAGAATATTTATGGCTGCAGACTGCGCCGATTTTGGCCCGTAGCACCTACCATTATTGGACGGAGCGTTCCTGGCTTCGGATTAGTTTGCCCAGTCATCTCACTCATGCCCAGGTACCCAACGAGCTTACCATTGATGAGTTAGTCCACGTGGTACGTTCACAATTCATGAGCAAGCCCGCGGACGAGCTTTTTTTGCGTCAGCAAATCTGCTGGAGGTTCAATGATAGGGTCAGAAATGATTCAGCTATGTTTCTCAGACCGCAGGAATGGGCGATTTGGATGGAAAATACCAAAGCCTTGTTGGATTTATTAGATCCTAAGGAACCGCTTCAATTGGTCATGATGGCTGAGTTGTTTAGATATTTAGGTGATTTCAATCGGGCAGCTCAGGTCATTCAATGTGTGGATTTACCTGATTATCAGTGGACAGTTCCGCTTTACTTGAAGAGGTGTAAAGACAAAAACACAGACGTTTTTCTTTTGGGTGAATATGTGAAGAAGGAGTTTGTGATCAATGCAAGTTAATTTGATATAGGCTTGCTCTTATTTTGTTCGGATAAAATCACCTTTACAGTGACCAATAATTGACCGAAATGCCGCTGCATATGTTCTGCGGCATGAAATAACAAGCCTCCAACCGTAGAGGGTAGTTTCGCTCTACCAACACCTCTAAATTCATTTAATGTGTCAGGATTGGTCTGCTTTAGTACCTCTAGGAATTGGGAGATGTACAGATCTAAGTTTTGAATCAACACGGCAGTTGTAAACTCCTGATTTTTCACTCCTTCACTTTTGAGGTAGGCAAACTGCACCGCGGTGAGTGGCTCTGCTCTGGCATAGGTAGCCATGCGATTCAGTACACCTGCAATGTGCTGAAGGTGAAATGCAGGTGATGCCAATCCAGCAGGTTTTTCCCAAAGCAATTCTGAAGGGAAATCTTCCATCAATCGATGGATTTCTTCCTGAGCTTGCAGGATAGCATGTGCAATTGGCTGTAGTGCTGACGGGTAATCGGGTAGGGGCCCTCTCAGCCAGACTTCGGGTTGAGGATTCATAACTTAAAGATAGTAGCGTATTCAATTTTGACAAAGCCTACTTTTTACTGTGAAAACTCATTAGACTTCCAATCGTAGATCCCCCTGGCAGGAAAAGCCTTCCATAAATCTTTGTACCCACCAAACTTTTTACCCCCAGAATCCTGTTGTCCCTTCAAATTTTAGCACAAAACACATGGAATTAGGAATCAGTACTTTTGCCGAACTCACCCCAGATCCGAGCACAGG
Source organism: Algoriphagus sp. TR-M9 (assembly GCF_027594545.1). Taxonomy (NCBI): domain Bacteria; kingdom Pseudomonadati; phylum Bacteroidota; class Cytophagia; order Cytophagales; family Cyclobacteriaceae; genus Algoriphagus; species Algoriphagus halophytocola. The sequence continues at coordinate 1,954,442 of NZ_CP115160.1, forward strand.
AAAAACGCTTTCCCCTGCCCAACGCATGAAAAATCTGATGGAAGAAATCCAGCTGGCCGATCAGGTGGGCTTGGACATATATGCAATAGGAGAGCATCACCGCCCGGATTTTGTGGTTTCCTCACCGGCTACCGTTTTGGCTGCAGCGGCTGTTACTACCAAAAATATTAAGCTTTCCTCAGCTGTCACGGTTCTAGGCTCTGAGGACCCAATTCGTGTTTTCCAGCAGTTTGCTCATGTGGATTTGCTCTCAGAAGGCCGTGCAGAGATCATGGCTGGACGAGGATCATTTATAGAATCCTTCCCGCTTTTTGGCCAGGATCTGAATGATTACGATGTGATCTTTGCTGAGAAACTTGATTTGCTTTTGCAAGTGAACAAATCTGAGCAAATATCCTGGAGAGGAAAATTCCGACCTGCCATCGCCAATAGAGGCGTTTACCCAAGACCTTTCCAAGCAGAAATTCCAGTTTGGCTGGCTGTGGGAGGTACACCCCAGTCTGTGATCCGAGCTGCCGAAAAAGGGTTGCCGCTGGCACTGGCTATTATAGGAGGAAGTCCAGCGCGGTTTACTTATTTCACAGACTTATATAGACAAACCTGGGCCAAAGCGGGAAGAAAGCCTGAAGACATACAGATAGCTGTTCATTCCCATGGTTTTATAGGGACAGATTCCCAGCAGGCAGCGGATGACTTTTACGGTCCATATTCCTTGGTGATGACCCAATTGGGGAAAGAAAGAGGATGGCCTCCCATGAACCGGGGGCAGTATGATGCCATGAGATCAAAGGAAGGTTCGCTGGTTTTGGGAGATCCGCAAGAGGTTATCGACAAGATTCTGACACAGCAGGAAATGATGGGCTTGACCCGCTACCTGTTACACTTGAGCGTAGGCACTATGCCTCATGACAAGTTGATGAAAGCTATAGAATTATATGGTAATGTAGTAGCTCCTGCAGTCAGGAAAGCTCTTGGACAGTAGGGAATTATCTTCCCGAAAAGAGAACTTTAACAAAGCAAAGTTTATGACGTTTCCTGCCTAATTCGCTTAAATAGCCCTTTTATTTCCATGGCATTGCTTTTGGGGTTTATGAGGTACCTAACCACAAAACCCAACCGCTTATGCCATTCTTAAAACATCAAAACGGAAACGAAAAAGTCAAAATTTACTACCAGGATTATGGAAAAGGAGATCCTGTTATCCTAATTCACGGTTGGCCGCTGAGTCATCAGGCCTGGGAAGGACAAATCTCTACTTTGGTGGATGCAGGTTATAGGGTAATTGCCTATGACAGAAGGGGATTTGGTAAATCCTCACAGCCGCTCAACGATTTTGATTATAGTTCACTGACTGAGGATTTGAGGGAACTGATCCTGCAACTCGACCTGAGCAATGTGACTTTGGTGGGTTTCAGTATGGGAGGAGGAGAAGTGGTTCGTTATTTCACAGATTACGAAGGAGACCGGGTAGTGAAAGCTGCTTTGATTGACTCAATCATCCCTTTGGTAGCTCAAAAAGATGACAATCCAGGGGGAGTTCCTCAATCGAACCTAGATGAAATCATGGCTAAGTTGAAAACCGATCGCATTGGGTTTCTGAAAGGTTTCCACGAGAACTTCTATAATTTTCAGGAATTGAAAGATCGGGTATCCCAGGCAAATCTCGACTATGATTTTTCCATCGCCAGCCATGCCTCACCTATAGCAACTCTAAAAACAGCGGAAGCTTGGGCCAACACAGATTTCCGATCTGAGTTAAAAAATATAGATGTACCTACCCTGATTGTACACGGAGATGCAGATCACATCGTGCCCTTTCAAACCTCGGCAAAACAGGCTGCCCAAGGAATTCAGGACAATGAATATCACCTTATTTTCAATGCACCACATGGATTAAACCTAACTCACAAGGCGGAATTGAATGCATTGTTACTGGCTTTCTTGAAAAAATAAGGGGCTTTGATCGATTTTATTGTCATCCCATTGACAGAACAAAATTGAACTTGACTAAACAACTGATGATGAATACTTTCCTAAGAAAAAATACTATAATTTCGAATTTACTCCTGACTTTCTTGCTACTGATACCTAGCTTATCCTTTGCACAGTATCAAGAAAATATTCCCAAACCCAGCGGGCCAATCGACTTTTCGGATACCAGTAACCAAGTTATTTTCATAGCCATTCCCTTGCTTATCCTGATCCTTTATTTGGTTTTTAGAAGCCGGATCAAAAAGATAAAGAAGGAAAAGAAGGAGGGCCTGAAAGACGAAAAGTAACTCCAGCAGCAATGTACTTCTGGGGATTTCCTGTGATTTTTTAGCATTTGGCAAACAGATAGAACCCAAAGCTTTATTCGAACCAAATCAATAAATGGCTTCATGTAATTTTAGGACTTAGTACATTTACTAAATTGCAAAAGAATCATTCCAGCTACCTTTTACCCGGGGCAATCCACCACAAGAACAGTACATGCACATAAAAACCTTTATCATTGACGCTTTTACCGCGGAGCTTTTCAAAGGAAATCAAGCGGCAGTATGTCTAATACCCATGGGACTTTCAGAGTCACTTATGTTGTCTATAGCCAAGGAATTTGGCTTTTCGGAGACTGCATTTGTAATGAGAAAAGATACTGCTGAATTTGCCATTCGCTATTTTTCACCGGTACAAGAGATCCCCCTATGCGGTCATGCAACCATGGCTTCTTCCAAAGCGCTTTTCTTTGAGTTTCCTGAACTAAGCAAAATCACATTCCAAACCAAACTGGCAGGTGATCTGACCGTGGTTCAGCGCAATGGGAAGATAGAAATGAGTTTTCCACTACATCCCACAGAAGCTTGCGGGTATGATCCAGAGCTAAGTGAGACCTTGGGAATTGGTGAGGTGCAGGATTCCAGGTATAATGTTTTTCACAATATGTTGCTACTGCAAATGGAAAGTAGCGAGGATTTGGAAAAGCTACAGCCTGATTTCAGCAAACTCAAAACTATCAACACCTCGCTCAACGGGGTAGTGGTGACCGCAAAATCATCGCGGGCCGACTTTGATTACGAATACCGCTATTTCTTCCCTTGGTCTGGGGCAGATGAGGACCCGGTTACCGGTGGAGTTCAGAGTTTTTTAGCAAAATACTGGTCAGAGATATTGGGCAAAAACACTTTAAACGCATTTCAATGCTCCTCACGAACGGGTAGTATGGAGGTGGAAATAGTAGCAAATTCAGTGAGTATTCGAAGTGATGCCGTCATATTTTCCAGTGGTGAGTTGCATTTGAGCTAGCAGGGTTTTTATGCCAAAGCCAACTGTATTTCCTTAGAAACTAAACATACAATCCAAGATAGAAATGAATAAGCAAAGAGTATTTTTTACCGGAGGATCAGGCAAAGCAGGTAAACATGTCATCCCGTACCTTTTAGATCAGGGACATCAAGTGATGAATGTGGATCTCAAACCCCTAGATCACCCTGGGGTAGATAACCTCATCGCGGATATCACAGATTCCGGGCAGATGTTCAATGCCATGAGTTCTTATGCTAATCTTGGGGAATTGGAACCTGGCAATGGAGTCCCAAAATTTGATGCCGTGGTGCATTTTGCAGCAGTGCCCAGGATTCTGATCAATCCGGATAATGAAACCTTTAGAGTCAATACCATTGGTACCTATAATGTGATCGAGGCGGCTGTGAAACTGGGGATTAAAAAGGTCATTATCGCTTCATCGGAAACTACTTATGGGTTTTGTTTTGCGGATGGAAAAGCTGATCCAGATTTTCTGCCCTTGGAAGAAGATTATGATGTGAATCCTATGGATAGCTATGGCATGTCCAAGGTCGTCAATGAGCAAACCGCCAGAAGTTTTCAGCGTAGATCCGGAATTGATATTTACGCACTTCGCATAGGCAATGTGGTAGAGCCACATGAGTACCAGGAGCTCTTTCCACATTATTTCAAGCATCCTGAGGTTCGACGCAGAAATGCCTTTAACTACATAGATGCTCGGGATCTGGGGCAAATCGTAGATTTATGTCTGAAAAAAGACAGCTTGGGATTTCAGGTATTCAATGCGGCAAATGATCAAAATGGAGCCGTAATCCCTAGTAAGGAACTGGCGGAACGATTCTTCCCCGGTGTTCGGATTACCCGGGAACTGGGAGAGCATGAGGCGTTGTATTCTAATAGAAAAATCCGTGAAATGCTGGGCTTCAAGGAAAAGCATCCTTGGCAGAACTATTTGGATTGGGACTAAGCTTCATGCTAGTTGTGAAGAAGAAAAAAAGTTTAGGTGAGATTCCGGTATTTTTAATTTGAATGATAATTATTGTATATTCTATCTGATTATCAATTTAAAAAACCAAAATCACACAATCATGGATAAGCTAGAAAAATTGGATTTGATGGATAAAATTCTACGGGAATTTGACGATTTGAAGCATAGTCAAACCTCGGTTTTAAATAAGATTTCCAAGATAGAGGTAGATAATATTAATTTGGGAGTGAAGCTGCTAGAAGAGAAATTGCCGAAAATGTGGCAGAATGTAAATAACAATTTGGTATTGGTCATCGAACTGGAACAGGAGTTTAAAGCGTATAGAGACAAGTTCTACTCGGACAACAATCTCGGAACTGTGCAAGAAGGCTAGGCTAAAACTTTGATTTCTATCATCTACATTCGGCACCTAAGCTAACTCCCGTAAATCCACCGGAACCACTCTTGATACTCCAGCTTCTATCATGGTAATACCATAGATAATATCCGTGCTGGCCATGGTGCGCTTGTTATGCGTCACGATGATGAACTGGCTTTCTTCACTGAATTTCTGAATAATCTGATTGAATTTGTCGATGTTCGCATCGTCAAGTGGAGCATCTACCTCATCAAAAATACAGAAAGGGGCAGGTTTCAGCAGATAGATAGAAAAGAGTAAGGAAGTAGCTGTCAGGGTCTTTTCTCCTCCGGAAAGCTGATTGATGGTAAGTGGTCGCTTTCCTTTTGGCTTAGCCATAATCTCTATGGCAGACTCCAGTGGATTACTGGGATCCACTAAAGTCAGATCGCAGTCATCCTGCTCAGTAAAGAGTGAGCGGAACACCTTCACAAAGTTCTCCTTGATCTTATCAAAAGCCTCCAGGAAGGTGTCTTTGGCTACCTGATCGATTTCTTTGATGGTAGTGACTAATGACTCCTTGGCTTTGATCAGATCCTCTTTTTGCGTGATAATAAAATCATAACGAACCTTGATCTCATCATAAGCCTCCATGGCCATTGGGTTGATGGGGCCTATCTTATCCAGTTTTTCTTTTTGCTTCTGAACCAGCTCGCGCAATTTGTCCTCAGCAAAATCCCTGAATTCCTCCGCAATCTCAGGATTTTCAGCCATCAGTTCGTCCAAATCCAGTTCAAACTCGACGCTAAGCCTCTCCTTCATACCGGTCATCTTCAGCTTGATCTCATTCACTGCATTTTCCAGTTCATGAACCAATTGATCATAGGTTTCCTTGGACTTTTGGAGGCTACGGATTTGCTGATCTGTGTCATCTATGCTTCCTCTGGATGCATAATAATCCTTTTCTGCCTCCTGAACGCCTTTTTCTATGCCTTCTTTTTCAGCATAAAGCTCAATCAGCTCATCATCTTTCACCTCATTATTATCCAATAAAGACTTGACTTCAGTATCCAAATTGGAAAGTTCACTTTGGGATTTTCCAATCCTTTCCTTGCTGCTTTCGTAAGCGGATTGCTTAAATTCTATCTCCTGATCTAGACTATTCACCCGGTTCAGATGCTGATGATACAGAATGTTTTCAGCATTGAAAGCTTGCGATTTTTCAGAAAGCAGGGCTGATTCCTTTTCGTATGATTCGTTTAGCTCTTCCAGCTCTTCATGCATGGCTTCAAACTCCGCCCGCTCCTCAAAGAGCTGGGGCTGCGTCTCGCTCAGACTTTCCTCTATGGATGCGATCCGCTCCAGGATGTCCTCTCGTTTATTGGCGTTGGAACTCAATAGCTCTGCCAGTTGCTCCTTCTTGGTCCGCACCGAAACAAACTCCTGATTGATTCCATTGATTTTGTTTTGCCATTCTTCCAAGGTCTTTTTATAGCTGATTTCTTTCAGCTTCATTAGTTCGGAAAGCTTGTTGTCCAGGTTATTTCTGGTGCTGCTGACTTTTTTATTCAGTTCTTTGATTTCCTTGTCTAGCTTTTCGAGATTTTTGGCCCTGCCTATTCTTTTTCCTTCGAAAAGGCCCACAGAACCACCTGAAATACTGAATTTACGCTTGGTGTATTTGCCATTCTCAGAGATAAAAACAGCTTCAGTATCCTCCGGAAAATCCCGATGCTCTCCTTGAACTATGTATACATTATCGAGAATGAAGTTGATCAGACGGGAATATTTGACATCAAATTCTATAATCTCCGTAGCCGCTATGGCATTGGAGAAAAGCTTATTCTGGCTGGACTTGAAGCGCTCAAAATGCTCTAAAACGAAGAAATTGGCCTTGCCCCTAGCAGAATCACTCAGAAGTTGTATAGCTGCAATGGCCTGAGCCTCGGTATCCACCACGTAATAGTTCATGTAGCTGTCCAGGTAATTCTCTATGGTAACCCGGTATTTTTCCGAGGTGGTAAGCAGGTCGGAGAGTAGGGGTACATCCTTTCCCCAGGAGTTATTTTTCTTTAGGAATTTGATCGCCTCTGGGAAACCTTCTAAGTTCTCCACCAGAGATTTGGTGAGATTATACTCATTGGTTTTGGAGTCCAGTTTCCTGGATGAGGCGGTGAGTTCTTCGCGGATCATTTCGATCACCCGATTGGTGTCTTCTATTTTTTGATCTAAATCCTCTTGCTTGGTTTTTAATATCTGGTATTCCTGAGTAGCCTGGTCTAGTTCAGCTTTTAATTCAATGATTTTTTCTTCAAAATCCACCAGATTGGCTTCCTGGGAGGAATCGTCGGAAGAAGTACGCTCCAGTTCCTGCTTTAGTGTAGAAAGCTGGATTTGCTTGATTTCTATGTCTTTGCTCAGTTGGTAAACCTTTTCTTTCAGGGTTTCGAAATTGTGGTTGATTTCCTTCTGCGCTTTTTGTTTTTCGGCTTGGATAAGCTTTTGGCTTTCGTAGGCCTCTCGGAGTTCATTTACGATCAGTTCTTTCTCTGCAAGCATCTTCTCCGCGGACTCCTTTTCCTGCTGTAAAGAACGAATACTGAAGCCTGCTCTATCATTTGACTTTCGGTCAGTATCTATTTGTTCCCTGAGTTTTTGGGACCGGTCTTCCAGAAACCTTAGTCTTTCATTTTTGATTTTCTTTTCGGATTCGAATGCTCGGATCTTATTGACATGCTCATTCAATGCTTTTTGCCTGCTGGCAAGCAGTTTTTCTTTTTGGATCAAATCCGTTTTCAGCTGGCTAAGCAGGGCTTCTTTATCCGTTACCTGAGTTTGAATCTGCAGTTTCTTATCGCCTTCTTGCTGAATCTTCTGATTGGCTTCGATCAAGGATTTACTGTACTTTTCTATGCTTTTTTTGGCCAGGTTGATACTGGCTTCCCGGTAATCTTTCTTGATTTCGAAGTATTTGGATGCCTGTTTGGCCTGTTTTTCCAGGCTTTTTAGGTTCTTCTCTATTTCGTATAGCACATCCTCCACTCGGGCCAGGTCATCATCAGTATCCTGAAGTTTACGTAGCGTTTCTTTCTTTCTTTTCTTGAATTTAGAGATTCCGGCTGCTTCCTCGAATAGATCCCGTCTGGAGTTATTCTTGTCATTCAGGAGCTCATCTATCATTTTGAGTTCGATGATGGCGTAAGAATTAGAATTGATCCCTGTATCCATGAAGAGATTAGTGATATCCTTCAATCTACAGGTCACGCCGTTGATCTGGTATTCGCTTTCACCGGATCTATAGTACCTTCTGGTAATGCTGACGTGGGTATATTCGGTAGGGAGTAGGTTTTTGGTGTTTTCAAAAGTCAAAGACACCTCCGCTAGATTGGAAGGTTTCCTGTTTTTAGTCCCATTAAAGATGACATTTTCCATCTTATCTGAGCGCAGCATGCGGGTTTTTTGCTCACCAAGTACCCAGCGGATTGCATCGACTACATTGGATTTACCGCAGCCATTTGGCCCTACTACACCGGTGATTCCCTTGTCGAAGTTAATCACCATTTTATCCCCAAAACTCTTAAACCCTTTGATCTCCAGCTTACTGAGCAGCATCCTTTTGAAATTGTATGAAATGAATCAAACAAAATAAGATCATTTGAGAGATTGTACAAGGAATTCATTGTTCAGTTTTCAGTCTCAGTGGTCAAATACAAGGTTCTATTTTCAAGTTTCTAGAAAATTTACAGGGGCTTTGGCAATCTCTGTGTACTCTATGGAAAAAAACATGTTTTACTTGAGCAAATCAATTATCTTACGACTGTGGATTTAGGAAATATTGTTTATATCGTCGCCGTTCTGGCATATTTTATCTATCAGGCTACCAAGGGTAAAAAGCGGAATCAAGAACCGGATAGTGAACCTATGACGGATGAGTCATCGGGTAAGCCAACCAGTTTTGAAGATTTATTACGCGAAATCAGAGAGGCGCAGCAGCCTAAATCTCATAAAAAACCGGCTCCTGCCCGTAATATAGAGCAACCTAAGCCAGAAGAGTCATATCCCTGGAGAGACGATGAGCCTGAGGAAAAATATCAGCAAGAGTGGAAAAAGAAAAAACCAATCTATGAAGCTGAACCTGCAGATGATGAAATCCAGTATTACTCGGGGGCTTTTGAGCAAACCAAATCTGAGCTGAGCAAAACCTCTAAAGGAGTACCTGAAATTCCTACTGCTAAGCAAGCAAAGGATGAGAAAAGCTACCAAGCAAGCAGTAAATATGCTCGTATGCTTAAAAATCCGCAGGGCATCAGGGATGCGGTAGTTATGAAGGAAATCCTGGACAGAAAGTATTTTTAGATTGATTTAAAAAGGACTCCTGACTGCTATTTTTTTACAAATAGCTGCTTCCATATCACTTTTTCCCTTTGTTCTTCCACGAGTTCAAAATTTAGTTTCATAAGCTTTTGCCTCACCGAGTCAATTCCATTTTGTTCCTGTGGATAAGCATGCTCATAGTAGGTGTAGAGCAATAAGGTAACTGTATCTGTAGCCACTTTATCTTCCTTTAAGAAATACTCCAATCCATGAAGTCTTTTCTGTTTCATGCTGTCTTCAGAAAGGAGTATTTGCTCACTAAACTCCAGAAAATTATTACTAAGCAAAATATTCTGATTATCTGTGTGTTGAGTTTCTTGAGTTAATGTATCTATTAAAGTTTGGTATTGCTTCAGATTCTGCTGATAAGGTATGGCCAATCCTGCTGGTATTATCAAAATTAGCGCTAGTAGGATAGGTTGAAATTTCCACTGGGAAAACCGAACCAGCATAAACATTCCAAAATTGAAGGCGGCCATTTTCAGATCCAACCCTAGCAAACTTATACCTACTCCCAAGAGCAAAAATCCCATCATCCATCGCTTAAGCTTGAGGTTTTCCTGCCAATACTTCCAACCCAAAGTAATCAGCATTGCCAGCATGGGAATGAGTATGATTAGATGCCTTGGATTGAGGTAAATGGGATTGTAGAATTCCAGCGTAGAACTCATAAACCAGAAACCAAAGAGGAGGGAAAGGAAAGCCAATGCAAATTCAAACGTAACTTTTTTACCGGATTTCCACCCAAGTAGGATTCCAGGCATCGCAAAAACCATCCAGGCCCAGTATGCCCGCTCTACAAAAGTGACAATGGGCAAAACCGTAAGTCTTCGTACCACCGACCAAAATCCCTTATCTGCATAAGTAAACTCAGAGATATAGTGCCCCGAATTGATGGAGCTTATTCTATGGAATGCATCACCAAATTTGATCCAGAAATACCCTAAATACAGAGCCAGTAAAATAGCTCCAGTACATGCTATCGAATAGTAAAATGCCCCTTTAAGTTGGTTTTTTTTGAGATCATATATAAAAAGTAGGACTGGAAATGGAGCTAAGAGAATGATGGTTTCCTTAGTCAGAAAACCACAAAACAAACTAAAAAATAGTATAAATCCTGAAAGTATAGGTTTACTCCTTCTGGAAATTGCCGCCGTAGGCACAATGCTGGTAAAAAGCACCAATAAACTGTCTGGATAAACCTTGGTAAGGAAGTGAAGAAAATAAACCTGCGTACAAAACCAGAGCGCCAGCACCCATGCTGGCTGCTCTTTTGGCAGAATTCTGAGCAATAAATAAAGACTTAAACCATAACTCAAAAGGGAGATCAAAGAGATGGTATGGGGATCAAACCCCAATAAAAACCCAATCAAGCCTGATGGTACATAAGCTCCCCATCTGCTGGAAAAGTGATAGTCATTAACTTCCATATTGCCTTCCCAGAATTTCTTCCCAGCTAATAAGTAGTACACATCGTCGCTGAAAGTGATCCCGTCAAAGCCAAGAATCCAGTACAAACCAAGGAAGGACAGGCCTGCAAACAGCACTATTTTAGTGCGTGAAAAAGAAAATGTAAGCTTCGGATTTGAATTCATCTCTTACTATCAAAAGTAAGTCAAATCCTGAGATATGGCTACAGGCTTTGTGGAATAGGTATGGTTTTGTTGAATTCCCTAGCTGGCAATAAAGCAGACAGATTGAGCTTTCAGTGAGCGGAGTTTTTATTCAAATACTAAAAGCTAATCTCGGGCAATTCATCAAGCAAATTTGGGAGGTAGCCATGGCCTTGTGAAAGTAGAAAAGTTTCTGATTCATTCAGTGAATGAACGGTAATGGGTATTTCCAGGTAGTTTTCCTGTAGGTAAAATTCCCATTTGCCAGCTCTTATTCCGGCAATGGCCTCCTCCACCTGTATATTCCAGATATTGCCATGTATGTCGATTCCACCTATAGTACGAAGTTCACCCATGGAAGTCCCAGCGGTATGTTTCTTAGCCCAATGCACTTGCAGTCTCTTCATGATTTTTAAATTATGGTTTGAGTATCCAATATGCGGGAAGACAAGTGAACTTCAAATTTCGTTTAGATCTTTTAAGATTCACGATATCCATCAACCTGATAGCAGGAGGAAAAGAGACGTTCATTTTCCTCCCACAGGCTACCGATGATCAGATATATGCATACTAAAACCTCACATTCAACCCTGCGGTGAAGCCCAACATAATCGCCTGGTAATTGTCCCTCCAGATATCATCCCAAATGGTTAATCCCATGCTTTCACCTAAAGGGGAGTCGTAGGAATGCAAATAGGATAGACTTGGGCCAGCAAACAGGTGTATTCCATTGGTGATTTTCAGGCTGGGAATCAACTGGAAACTGGATTTACTGTAATCATGGCAATCGAAATCCGTCATATACTTACTCACTATTTCCACATCTAGACGAAACACCCGGCTTTCGGCCAAGCCTAATCCCAAACCTGCTTCAAGCCCATATCTTCGTTCATCTAGTTCAAAGTTACTGCCCAATCCAAAGATTCCGTACACTCGCTTGCCTCCAGATCGCAAAGTCAAAAAGGAGTTATAGTTTTCATCAATGGATAAGCCTATCCTATGATCTCCATTTTTGATGATATTGATCAGGCCAATGGTATTTTCACTACTGTCGGCGATATTGATTAGGCCTAGTTGTAAGCCTTTTACTGACTTTGCCCGATTGATCAAAGCAGAAATCTGTACCCCATCTACCTGCTCCGCTACGTTTGAGATTCCTGAGATTTGCATGCCATTGACATTTTCTGCTACGTTAGTTATTCCTGAAATTTGACCCCCATCAATTTCCTCTGCGATGTTAATAATACCCGAAGTCTGTAATCCCTTGACACTGTCTGCTATACTGCTTACACCAGACACCTGAATACCGTCTAGATCAGCTGCTAGGGAGGTAATTCCTGAAAATTGGCCTCCTTGTACATTTTTCGCAGCATTGAAGATTCCACTGACCTGTACTGCTGCATCTCCTTGATTTAGGTTGGTGATTCCCGCAACCTGCAAGGCTTGGGCCGCATCTTGACTTTGATTGAGTATACCAGCCACTTGCACTCCATCCACATCCCCGGATACATTGTTCCAAAGACCAGAGACCTGCGCCCCGTTCATATTTCCCTTGACCAGGCCAGCCAGGCCGTAAATCGCCAATCCGTTTTCACCACCTGAAAGACCGGTAAGCACATGCAAACTAAAATTATTGCTATAGTTCTCTGCCTGGGTTCCATGAGTGGAAATAGGGTAGAAGAATCCTATGTGTGCCGGGCTTTTCTCTTGAGCTTTAGTGCTGGAAATCAGAGAGAAAAACAGAATTGTAAGTAAAGTAAGTTTAAGTTCTAATGTTTTCATTTTGATAGATTGAGATATCAGGAGAAGGACATCGAGCCCTACTATTCCTGATTGATTGGTATGATGTTGAATGTTGAGCTGAGCTTAATCGAGCAGCAATGCGATTAATTGGGAGGGTGCACTCACCCCTAGGATTTTGTGATCTTCGAGTTCCTTATCTAGCGCAAACTCCAGCTCGTAGATTAATCCGTTCAAGAAGATCTTGTCCATGCGCAGGTCAAATAGAAAGTGATCGTGCTTGCGCTCTCCGGTCAATACTATGCCGTATTCGCTGAATACCTGGGTGATTTTTCTGAGTTGGCTATATTTTCCCATAGTGTCATTTTTGTGTTCTTAGAATAATGACAGCCATAGCTAGCTTTGCCCTTAGTCGAGTGAGAAAAAAATAAAAAAAAGAGCTGTCTAAGGATTAAACAGCTCTTGGTTTGGTGATTATTGAAATGAAAACTATAACCCCGATGCGATGGATTTCAAGCCTCTTTCTTGGATTAAAGTTTCCCTTACCTTCAAGTTTCTGAAGGTTTTGACTGGGTTGATAGCTCCGCCTGCTCTACGCATAGCTTCAGCCAGTAGAGGACGTAGGTCTGTCCGGTAGGCATCTTGTAAAATCTCCTGAGCAGCGGTAATATCATGGATTTCCTGGGCTTGTTGCAGGACCTGGCTATCTACCAGCAAGGCTTGGGCATAAGCCAGTTTGATAGCCTGTACGGATTGCAAAAGGTCCTCCATCGGGTCTTTAAGATTGTGGCTGGCATCAATCATCCACGACAGCTGAGGGTTTTTGGTTTCTTCGAAACCTTTGACCAGTTCCTGGAAAATCAAAAACAGTTGATAGGGTTTGATGCTGCCTACTGTCAAATCATCATCTCCATATTTGGAATCATTGAAGTGAAAACCGCCCAATTTCTCTTCTGTCATCAAGGTGCTGACTATCTGTTCTATGTTGGTATTGGGTAAGTGATGTCCCAAATCCACAAGCGTATAGGCTTTTTTGCCAAGCTTATTTGCGAGCAAAAAGGAAGTCCCCCAGTCCTGAATCACAGTGCTGTAAAAATACGGCTCATAGGGCTTGTACTCGATGAGAAGCTTCCAGTCTTCCGGCACAGCCTGATAGATTTCTTGGAGTGCAAGGTGCGTGTTTTCCAGTGCTTTCCGCATGCTGTGTTGTCCGGGAAAGCTGCTACCATCGGCCAGCCAAACTGTCAAAGCTTTGGACCCTAGCTTTTCACCGATTGCTATGACCTCTTGGTTATGTGCAATGGCCAGCTCACGTACGGACGAATCAGAATTTGCCAGAGATCCGAACTTGTAACTGTTTGCTTGCTCTGCTTGGTCTTGAAAGGTATTGGAGTTGACCGCATCAAACCCGATCCCAACATCCGCAGCACTGTCTTTTATCGCTTGAAAGTCGCTTGGGATGTCCCAGGGAATATGCAGGGAAACTGCATTGCAGGATTGATTGAGTGCGTGAAGAATGCCCACGTCCTGGATTTTCTGAATTAATGTGGCCGGTTCACCTCCGCCAGAAAATCTGCCAAAACGGGTTCCTCCAGTGCCCAGAGCCCAACTGGGAATGGCAATCTGAAGTTCTTGGAGCTTGGAGATTAACTCCTCTACTTTTATTCCTTCTTTCTCCAGGCTTTCAGCCAAAAACTCGAAATTTCTAGCGTGTTCAGAAATCTGGGATAAGTTTTGATCTTGAATTTGGTCGAGAGATAATTTCATGGTCTTGTTTTATAAACCGCTTGGGGTAATAAGTTTAGTATTAGTTTTCATGTTCCTGCTTTTGTGCCAGCTGGACTTTTACTTTTCGCTATAATTTCTTTGAAAAGCCTAACCTTCAGCTTCCTCTTTTTCAGATTTATTCATCCAGAAAGAGGCGCTTACAAACCAAGTGATCGTGCCGATAAGCATGATGTTTTTAGATAGCTCCGGGCTGATTATTTCTTTCATTACCAGCAAGGAGGGAAGGAGCGTCAGGGCTAGACTAAGGAATGAAATGAGTTTTAGTAAGGTTTTCAAAATCAATAGTTTAATGGTGATACAGTAGAGGTGTTAGCCACTTTCTTTTGAATCGCTTTAGAAGCTGCCAAATAAACCAGCACAGCAACAAACCAACCCGGTAAACCTAGGAAGAAGATTTCTATTCCTCCATAGATATTTAAACCTAAGCAAAAGACCAGTGCTATAGCCCAAGTGATACCCACAGCAGGATTGAAGCGGGAATTGGTCAACTCGGCATAATTACTGGCTAGGCCCAGCTTAGGAAGTACGAATACATCCAAGAATATCACTGCACCTAGAGGCATCAAAATCAATCCATAAAGTGCTACAAACTCCAAAAGCTGCATCACAAGCGCTGGAAAACATGCCGCAATGGTGGTCACCAGACCAACAAAAAGCGTCACCTTCCAGGTTTTCCATTTGGGATTGATGGATTGTATGGCTAGTCCTGCACGGTAAAGGGTAGGGTTGGCCGTGGTCCAGCCTGCAATCACCACACAAACTGCACCTGTTATCCCTGCAGCTTCATAAGCTATAGGCCCAGGAGCGAAAACCAGACTTCCATTGGACTCCAAAAGGAACAGTGAATACAAAATCCCAGAGGCCATCCAAGCGATGAAATGTCCCAAAAACACTCCTCCTGAGACAGAAAATCCATAAGTCCATTTTTTGGCGTAGCGCAATATGGACATGTCAGCCATTCCTATGTGCATTCCCATGTTGCAAAACCAGGAGAAGAACATGATGTGCCAAAAGGTAAATTTACTCTGCCCTTCCAGGGGTACTCCATTCCAAATGGTACTTTCGGCCACAGGCCAAAACTCCGAAAAAGAAGTAATGCCTAACCTTGGCAAAACACCGATAGCCGCCGCGATGAACACCATAATCATCCATAGAGCTGCAATATTTGCAAACTTTGAGATCACATTGAAACCAAACATGGCCACTAGAGTGGTGATCGTACCTATACAAAAAACCGTGATCACCCATCCTACACTATTCGGGTAAACATCGGTCAAAGAAGGCATCTGAATGTTAAATGGAATGCCTACAGCGGTGGCTGAAACCGCAATCATGGAACCGGCCAAAAAGCAGAACAAAGCCGCATTGACCAAGTTGTAAATGATCGTAAACTTATTCCCGGCTATTTTCTCCAATTGATAGTAAAGGGTTGTACGGGTTTTCACCGCCACTTTACCCGTGAAAAATGCCCAGCTGAGAATCGCCAGGATATTACCGACTATCAGTCCACTCACCAAGTCGCCGGCAGATGCTCCATGAGCTACAAAAAGTGGCCCTAACACAAACTCTGTTCCTGCGGTATGCTCCCCTGCATAGGTTCCTATAAAGCTTTTCCAGCCTTTGAGTTTGTTTTTGGGAATGGGGGTACGCTCGTATTCATTGACAGCTTCGAGGCGCTGCTTTAGATTTTGCTTTTGGTTCATAGGTTTTTCTTTGGGCGAACTCTCAAAATAGACCAAGGGAATTTTTGAAGTATCCTGTACTATATGGGTTTGGGGGCATATTATTCGAAGTGTTCACATTCAATCGAATTCAAGAATCTCTACTTTTCCTTCGATTCCAGATGGCATAGTTTCCCAGTTACTTGCATCAAATGGCTTATAATCAATGTTTACAAAATTGATTTCATGGTAATTTCTCCACTCTATCCCAGCTCTGTCTAAATACCTGATACTATTAGCCATCAAATTGGCCACTTCAATTTTGATGGTGTTTTCACCATTTTGTAAGTGCTTGCTGATATCCAGCCGGTAAGGAATACTCCAGATAGCTCCTGCAAATTCTCCGTTTACCCAAACCTTGGCAGATTCGTACACCTTATCTATTCGCAGTACATACTGTTTAGCAGCGGATTTTGCTAGCTGAAATTCACTGGTGTAGCTGCCCGTACCCGAGAAATCAACAGCGTCTGGGTCTTTGCTTGCGGTCCATGGAGCGATTTTGTTAAGATTTTGGGCAGCAGGAAGCTTAGGTAGGCCTTTATCAAAAGTCAATTTCCAATCTGATGAAATATCAAGCACTGAAGATGCTTGCTGGTAGTCTGGCCAATCTGGAAGCTCAACCTGCCCTTCATGGTGCATTACTTTGAGGAAAAGCG
The DNA here is from genome assembly GCF_027594545.1 of Algoriphagus sp. TR-M9. Taxonomy (NCBI): domain Bacteria; kingdom Pseudomonadati; phylum Bacteroidota; class Cytophagia; order Cytophagales; family Cyclobacteriaceae; genus Algoriphagus; species Algoriphagus halophytocola. Next base: position 1,970,941 of record NZ_CP115160.1, read on the forward strand.
ATTCACCGGATTTCAGATGGAGCTTTATTCGTGTTTTTTGATTTTCAATTTGCGCGTGAATTTCCCCTGCCTTACCGGTAAGCGGATCTAAGACCACTACGGACTTTCCTTTTGCATTCAAAACAAGCTCATCCGAGATCGAGTTTGCGCTATGGTTGACCAGAAAATAATAGGTGGCATCAGCGGTTTTTCTGCGGATAAAGTCCAAACCCGTATCTACTAAAGTTTCTCTGTAAATGCCTAAATCCATTAAAGCCTGATCAATTTCCTCGGAGAGAATTACCTGGCCATTTCCCACTTTGGCTTGCCCGGATACGAAATCGATGGTATCCCAAAGTTGGTGGAAGGCAGTATCTGAAGAGCCCTTTGGACTTAACCCAGGCGTGGATTGAGGTTTGGATTGAAAGATCACCTTAGCCCCGGCTTCTGCCAATTTCAAGATGTTTCCCAGCGTTTCTGCTGGCATAAATTCAGTGTCAGGAATGATCAGCACCTTAGCTTGGTTTGAATCTGAAGTGGCAATCAGTCCATCTTTAGTCCTGGAATTTTGGATCATATCGTCTGAAATGAAATCCAAGGAATAGCCCTGTTCCATCAGTTTTTTGGATTGTTTGTAAAAAGCTGTGGGATGCAACCACTCATCCACTGCATGCACGGTGATCATTTCCATTTTGCCTTTTGGCTCTGCCCAAACATCGTAAACAGGCCAGTAAACCAACAATTCATTATCGGCATTTCCTGCCTGAAGAATAGATTGGGATCTTGTAATAAAGTCATTGAAGCCATCAAAGTGGGACCAAAGACTATTTTGCTGGGTCAGGTTTAAAGAGGCGTAGAAAAGCCAGCCCGGGTAAGGCACATCTTCAGGGCTATAAGTGACTCCATGGTAAAAGATGTGATTTACACCTGCCAAAAAGGCCTGCTCAACCTCAGGCTTCATTTGCGAAAAAGAAGACTTAAAATGCTCACCCAGCCAGGTGAAGGTTTCTGAAGAAACCAGGTTTTTTCCCGTAAGATGAGCTGCTGAAGAAGCAAACTTCAGCATGACCGGATCCGGATCCACGTTCCGAATATCTGCACTATCTCTTCTCAATCCCGGAATGGGAAAGTAACTGGAGCCGAAAGTTTCACATTCTGGAATATCCACCGCTGCATATAGATCTAGAAGGTTTCCCGGGGAGCCATGCGCTTGGTTTTTGGTCAGTTTTCCCTGCTCATGGGCCCAGGCAGTCCAGTTTTCAGTGAAGTTGTTAAGAAGTAGGTCATTGATAGTTTCCCTATAGTCTGATTTGATGCGGCGGACCTTTTCGTTATTTTCTTCACTTTCCAGAAAAGGAAGGAATTCCTTGAGATCATAGCCTCTTCTTTTTTCAAATTCATCAAAAAAGTCCCGCGTAAAATCCGCTCCGTAGACCTCAAAGCTGTCGTTATAAAATGCCCGAAACCCATAATCTTTTCCACTAAGGGCTTGTTCAAAATGTGAATTGTAGGCATTTACGGCAGATTTGCTGAAATGGTCCAAGGTAAATCCTACACCTCCGGGAGCAGCTCTTTTGACCATCTGCCCGGTTTTGTCCAAGAAAATGGCTTTGATCTTCCAGTCTCCCTCTTTGTCCCAGTTGAGCTTGCCCTGCTTATCCACATGAGCTGTAATTTCCTCGGCTTGATTTTGCTGATCATAAGCCATTACTGCTATTAACTCAGCATTGTGTTGGTTTTCTCTTCTTTTCTCGAAAGCGATCTGATCTGTAAACGGAACACCATTCCGCTTCTCGTAATCCTGGATTACCATACTTGTCGCTGCATTTTCTACGCTTACTTGTGGCCCACCAAAAGGCCATCCCGTACCCTGCGTCATATCCACACCCATTCCCAGAGAATTAGCCTTTTGAACCGTAAAATCCAGCATGTTCAACCAGTCTTCGGAAAGAAACTCCAGGTAACGGTCCTCATATCCCTTGGCTCCGTAGATCGGGGCAATTTCCACCCCTCCCAAACCTGCACGGGCATATTCGTCGAGCAGCATGGATAGATTTGGCTCATCTACGGCATTTCCCATCCACCACCAGCGTGTCCAGGGTTTTGCAGTCTGGGTGATTTCTGGCCAAGGATCTGCTGGAGCAGCTTTTTCTTCTAGAGATTGAAATCCCAGAAATAGAAATACAGGAATCAGCAAGAGGATTAAGTAGGTTTTTGAATGCATGGTATTAAGGTTATTTCAGCGTAAAAACTTTCTGGAGTTCTACAGAAGTGGGAGAGTAGTCCGGGTTTGTTTCCATGATATCAGCCATGTATTTCCACCAGCGCTGGACAATTTCGGTATTGCCCAGGTCCTGTGAGGAGGCATCGCCTTTGACCACCTGAATAGCGAATAAGGTAGAAGACTCCTGGTCTAAGAAAATCTGATAATCTACTATCCCACTGTCTTTTAGCAGTTGGGCTAATTCCGGCCAGATCTCATTGTGCCGCCGCTCATATTCTTCTTCGAATCCTTGAATTAGCTTCATTCGGAAAGCAATGGTTCTATTCATTTTGGGTAGTTTAAGTTAAGTTCTGGATGGAGATCCTAATCTTTTAGATAAGAACTCAACTGGTTTTCATTTAACTTTTTGATGGCTTCCACCACTAGTTCTGCATTGAATTTTGCGCCTTCTAATATGGTGTGGGTATGATCAGTTTCGTTGAAAAAATGGGTTCTAACATGGGTTTCTCCCAGTTCATCATATTGATGGGCAACTATGGAATTCAGGTCAATAAATGCCGTTTCCGTATCTTCGGCCACTTGTTTAGCCCAGAGGGCATAGTCATTTTCAGCTGTGAGGACCTTTCCATTTTCCCAGTTGTTTCTTGGGATCAGGGAGCAAACGATGGGGGTCACTCCTTTGGATTTGGCAGCTAGGATCATTTGCCGGAGGTACTGCCCATAGGAATATACCGTTTCCTGGCTTTTAGTGATGGGATTGTAAATGTTTTTGGCCTCCAAACCTGCACTTTTGATAGTACCCCTAGCTCGGGCTTCATCGTCCAGAGGACTGGAGTCATTGTGCCCAAATTGCATGATGAGGTAGTCTCCAGGCTCCATTTTGTCCATAACTCTTTGCCAAAGTCCGTAGGTTTGGTAAGTCCTGCTGCTGGTGCCGCCTAGGGCATGGTTTTGTACTTTGATTTTTTCTGAATCAAAATAGGGAGCGATGAAGTCCCCCCATCCCCAAAGTCCTCCTGCGCCGTCACCTTGACCATTTTTTACCGTAGAGTCTCCGATGAGAAATAAGGTAGGCTTATCTTTCTTCAGGTAATTCTTCAAATCACACTCCTTTAAACTTCTGATTCCTTCAGTAACAGACCAGGCATTGATCCGGGCCCCAGCTTCATTGGTGTGGGTGTGATCCCGCTCAAAAAGCCCTTTGACTACATCAGGTCCCCATTTATCGTATTGATCAGCTACTATTGAATTTAGGTCAATGAAAAAAGCACCTTGCCTTCTTGCTGCATCTTTTGCCCATTTGCCAAAATCCTGGTTGGCCCTTTCTACTTCATTGTCCTGAAACTTGTTTCTAGGGATCATGGAAGCCACGATAGGAATTGCTCCCTTTGACTTCGCATCCTGTATGAATTTTTCCAAATACCACCCATAGGTATGCACCGTCTCCTTACTGCCATCAGGCCAGGTCAACTCCTTAGTATCATCTCCCATACCTCGAAGAACTCCGCGATATCCTGCTCGGGTGGTGTCCGGAACACTGCCTTCATTGTGGCCAAACTGCATGATGACATAATCACCAGCTTGGATGCTTTGCATTACTTTTTCCCAGCGTCCTTCTTTGATAAATGTGCGGGTGCTTCTGCCGGCCATAGCCTGATTACTGACTTTTACCTGAGTGGTATCGAAGAATTCTTCCAAAAAATTGCCCCATCCACGCTGCAAATTCCCTTCGCCTCCATTTCTGACCGTGGAGTCACCGATGAGGTAGATGGTGCGCTTTTGCTCCATCTGAGGGGTAAGAGCAGTCAGGTTAATTAATAAAGCACAGAGAATAAAAAACTTGAAATACGGAGAGGAATAAAACTTATGCATTTACAAAACTGTAGTTTCTAATGGATCTTTGGAGAACCCGTAAAATAGCAAAAGAAATAGTTTTGACTATCCTGCCCCAAGAAAAATGGAGGAATCCTAGCCTTTAGAAAATCGATTTAGATAAAAACATAATCTGCCGGCTTCAATACATAAGTGGCATTTTCGATCAGGTCTGCTTCCTTGTCCCGTCTTCTTCTCAGTCCTGCACTATTTGGCCAAAGCCTTTTCATGGAACGAAATTCCTCAGCCATTGCCCTAAGATTGGCATCTGCGATATGTTTTTGCAGGTTTCTCATTTCCCTTCTGCTATCTGAGGCTGATAAACTGGTACCTCTGTTGTAAACCAAAGAAACCATGGTGCCCTGAACATCTGGGGGGAGTTTTTCTAAACCTGGATAAATTTTGATGCAGCGCCTGGCCCAAATGGGCAAAGACCTGGTATAAAACACCTCAATGGCCGTTTCCCATGGAATATCCACCTCTAGGATTTTACCATGGAGTGCGGCCCTGGCTGCTGTTTTGGTTTTGCCCAGTGCTTGTTTTAAAGTATCAAAGTCTTCTTGGGAAATCAAATCTGACCAGTCTTCGTGAAAAGTAGCCTCATTGACATGGCCTAAATCATAACCGATTCCAATGGTGATTCCGCTGTATTCTCCGGGTAAAATAGGATGGGAATACTTTCTTTGATAAACGGATTTGGACGAAACTTCAAATTCCACGATGATGTCCAGAGATGTTTTGGAAGCGATCAAACTTGCTCCAGGTGGGATTTTAGGAAGTTCTTTGCTAAAGATCATTTCCAGCCTAGAAAGCGTCCTAGAACCCATAATTCCGTCCACATCATTTCCCCGAAATTCTAGAAATCGCTGGAGAGTCTTTTTATTTTCTAAAAAATCTGCATCGGTGGGCTGTTTTAAGTCCAGAAAATCCATAATGGCTAGGGTAGTTTGAGCGTCAAATTCTCCAGTTTCTGCTGCCTGTACGGCTTTTTGAAGATTTATGATTCGATTTTGAAAAGCATTCATAATAAAAGCAAAGGTTAGTTCGATGAAAAATACCTGACAAAGCAAGGCGTATAACTCGGGCATTTCGTGTTCACCTTGATCTATCACCAATATAATCAATTCGACCCTTTGCTTTCCTATTCATTTTTCAATTTCAATCCATTGGAGTATTCTTATTTTTAGATCATGGAAAACAAGGAAATCAGATTACGGGTATGGGTGGAAATGGACGGAAGAAAATTTTTTGGGCCGGGGCCAGCGCAGCTATTGGAGCTGATAGCCGAGGAGGGATCCCTGGCCAAAGCCGCTAAAACCATGGGAATGTCCTATAAAAAAGCCTGGGATATCGTGGCTGACCTGAATAGCAGGGGCAAAGAGCCGTATGTGATTTCCCACAAAGGAGGAGAAAAGGGAGGGGGAGCGGCGGTGACTGCACATGGGGAATCTGTGCTCAAGCAATACCGTCAATTTACCGAAAAGCTCTATGCACTTAAAGAGTCGGAAACAGATTTACTGAAGAATCTTTAAGTGCTGTTTTTAGAAAAACTAGTTGAGATCTTCGTATCATAGCATTTCGATATATATTTGGGTATATATCGGCGTTTGATATATTTGGTTTCTTACCTGAGCATGTTCCTATCCAGCAAATCCAAATGTAGTTTATTGCTTCCAATCTTATTATTAGTTGGAACGTTTGCCAATGCCCAAGGGAGGTTGGTAATTGCAGCGGCGTCGGACTTACAATTTGCGCTGGATTCTGTGATCCAGGTTTTCAATCAAAGGCATCAGGTTAAAGTAGATGTGATTTATGGTTCATCGGGGAAGCTTTTCGAGCAAATATCCAACGGTGCGCCATTTGACCTCTACTTCTCCGCAGATATCGCATATCCACAAAAACTGGCCGAAAATGGCCTTGCAGCTTCTGAAGTGTATGCTTATGGGCTTGGGCGGATAGTGATTTGGAGCCGAAAGATAGCTGTAGTCAAGGAGCAAATGCATGCTTTCAAGAACTCGAGAATCAGAAAAATTGCCATTGCAAATCCTGCTCATGCGCCTTACGGGATGCGCGCAGAAGAAGCCTTGTTGCACTTTAAATTGTGGACTGAAGTAGAATCCAAGTTGGTTTTCGGAGAAAACATCTCCCAAACAGCCCAGTTTGTCACCTCCGGAGCTGCTGACATTGGGATTGTTGCATTATCCTTAGCACTTTCGCCCAACATGCAAAAGCAGGGGGGAAACTACTATTTGATTCCGGCGGAAAGCCACAAACCCTTAGTCCAAGGGGCAGTCATCACCAAGTTTGGCCAAGGGAAAAAACTCGGAGTAGACTTTTTGGACTTCGTCAAAGGACAAGAAGCTGGGAATATATTGAGTTATTATGGATTTACCAAACCATAGGAAACATGGATTTTGAGCCTTTTTACCTGACTATTAAACTGGCCCTGGTGACCACCATGTTCTTGTTTTTGATTGGGATACCGCTGGCCTATTGGTTGGCATTTAGCAAGGCAAAAGGAAAGGTCATCATCGAGGCCCTGGTAGGCTTGCCATTGGTTTTGCCTCCTTCTGTGCTGGGGTTTTATCTGCTCTTAGCTTTTAGTCCGGAGAATTGGTTCGGTAGTTTTTTGGATCAGTATTTTGATGTTCGTCTTGTTTTTTCCTTTCCGGGTTTGGTGATCGCATCTGTGATTTACAGCCTGCCATTTATGGTGCAGCCTCTACAATCAGGTTTTGTGATGAATCCCAAAAATCTGATCGAAACCTCCATGCTTTTGGGCAAAAGCAAACTGACCACCCTTACCCGGGTGTTACTTCCCAATATGAAAAATGCGCTGATTACCGCTTGTATTCTCGCTTTTGCCCATACCATGGGGGAATTTGGAGTGGTACTCATGGTAGGGGGCAATATTCCAGGGGAAACACGAGTGATTTCACTGGCTATTTATAACGAGGTGGAAGCGATGAATTACGCTCAGGCAAATCTATATGCGGGGATTTTACTCCTTTTTTCCTTTTTGGTTTTAATCGGAGTTTACCTGCTCAATCATCGCATGCTGAAAGTAAACTACATAGGATGATAGAGATTGGACTGCAAAAGAAGCTCCAGGGGGCTGCTGGTACTTTTCAGCTTTCCTTTGATGCCAAAATAGAGGCTGGGGAACTGGTCACGCTCTATGGAGCCTCAGGAGTTGGCAAAACCAGCATCTTTAGGATGATATGTGGATTGTTGGCTCCAGATGCAGGTAGGGTTCAGTTTGAGCAAGAGATCTGGTTTGATAAAGCGAAAAAGATCCATGTCAAACCTCAACACCGAAACATAGGAATGGTATTCCAGGATTATTCCCTGTTTCCCAATATGAATGTGCGCGAAAATCTAGCTTATGCATTGGAGAAAAATCAAAGCAAGGAAATCATTGATGAATTGCTGGAGCTTGCTGAACTTGGGCAGCTAGCAGACACTAAACCTAATCTACTGTCCGGAGGACAGAAACAACGCGTAGCCCTAGCCCGAGCCTTGGTGAGAAAGCCAAAATTATTGTTGCTGGACGAACCGCTATCAGCTCTCGATCTGGAGATGCAGTCCAAAATGCAGGATTATATCCTCAAATTCCACAAGGAGTTCAATTTGACTACCATTTTGATCAGCCACGATTTACTGGAAGTAGCCAAAATGTCCAAGCGTGTGCTTCTGCTGGAAAATGGAAAAATCACTCAAGATGGGACACCGGAGGTAGTACTTCCAATGGAACGTTTGATGGGATTCTTAAAGGAAACTAAACACAGAAATTGAAATGACTTACCAGATAAATTCTTTAGAAAGAAATGATTATGTGGAGTTACTGGAGCTATGGGAGGCTTCCGTACGGGCTAGTCATGATTTTCTACAAGAGTCTGATATAATGTATTTTAAGCCACTTATATTAAATACCTACTTTGATGCGGTAGCATTGCGAGGTGTAAAGGGAGCTACTGGAGAGATTTTAGGTTTTTTGGGAGTAGCAGATCAAAATCTGGAGATGCTGTTTGTACATCCAGATGCTATGGGGAAAGGCATTGGTAGGTGCTTGCTAAGCTATGCTGTGTCTGAATTAGAAGTGAAAAAAGTAGATGTAAATGAGCAGAATCCTCAGGCATTGGCTTTTTATCAGAGATTTGGTTTTAAGGTCATTGGAAGATCTGAATTGGATGGTACAGGCAAACCATATCCTATTTTACACTTAGAATTGTAGCTCTAGTTGAGCTATTGGTTTTGATTCTTGTTTCTGATTCATAATCCTTTAATTTTAAGCATGTCATAAAAGTGACTTAAACACTAAATCCAACCCAAGTAACCCATGAAGCAGCTCTTCAATTTGGTCATATTTTTTGTTTTTTCGGTTCAACTTTTCGCTCAGGAATCCAAGCCTAACTTTATCATCATCTTCACAGACGACCAGGGATATGGTGATTTGGGCACTTTTGGTCACCCTACCATCAAAACACCCCATATAGATCAAATGGCAGTAGAGGGGCAAAAATGGACCAGCTTTTACGTAGCTGCCAATGTGTGTACCCCAAGCAGATCGGCTATTTTAACGGGTAGATTACCTGTCCGCACCGGAATGTATAGCAATAAGCGTCGGGTCTTATTTCCGGATTCGGATGGTGGCTTGCCAGCCTATGAATTGACCATTGCCAAGCTACTAAAAAGCTCCGGGTACGCCACGGCGGCCATTGGAAAATGGCATTTGGGTCACCTTCCTGAGTACCTCCCCACCAGTCATGGCTTTGATTCTTACTTTGGAATTCCCTACAGCAATGATATGGACAGAGTCAATGATCTAGATGCTAAAACTGCTTTTCAAGACCCCAAATTTGAATATTTCAACGTTCCACTCATGCGAAACGAGGAAATCATAGAGCGACCAGCAGATCAAAACACCATCACCAGGCGCTACACCGAAGAGGCTGTTAAATTTATTCAGGAAAATAAGGACCAGCCCTTCTTTCTGTATTTGGCACATAGCCTTCCACATGTCCCGCTTTTTGCTTCTACAAATTTCCTGGGGCAGAGTGAACGGGGGCTCTATGGCGACGTGATAGAGGAGATAGATTGGAGTGTAGGAGAAATTCTATCAGCTTTGAAATCCCAAGGTCTTGAGCAGCATACTTATGTGGTTTTTACTTCAGATAATGGCCCCTGGCTGGTGTACAATGAGCAAGGGGGGAGTTCCGGGCTATTGTTTGGAGGGAAAGGCACGAGTTATGAGGGGGGCGTGCGTGTACCTACTGTAATCTGGGGACCGGGAAATGTAAAGCCAGGCGTGGTCAGTAAAATGGGAAGCACACTGGATCTACTCCCTACGTTTTTGAGTTTGTCTGGTGGAAATCTGCCCCAAGATAGAGTTTATGATGGTTATGACCTAAGCCCGGTTTTTAAGGGCAATTCTGAAACCCCAAGGGAGGAAATGTTTTACTATCATGGAGACAGGCTTTTTGCTGTGCGCAAAGGGGATTTCAAAATGTATCTCTACCAAAACAATCCGGCAGGGTATCCGGAGCAACTGGAGAAACTGGAAAAACCAACCTTGTTCAATCTTTCCGTAGATCCTTCCGAGCGCTTTGATCTGGCTGGGCAAAACCCTGAAATCATAGCAGAAATCCAGGCTATCGCAGCGGCCCATCAGTCAGAGATGGTTTTTGGGGTAACTCAACTCGAAAAAAGAATAGGTGACTGATTGTCTCCACCACTATCGCTAAAACATGTGATGAAGAGCAATAAATCCCCTTTCAAAACCATTTTTCAGCAGGAGACGGTCGGTTCTGGGCTTGGCAGTAATTTTAGGTATATTTGTGAAAGCTAAACCACAGTCACCACCTATGTCTAACGAGAAATTAACCTTATTCTATACTGATGATGATCCCGATGATCTTGAGTTTTTCAAAATCATAGTGGGGAAAATCAGTGCGGAATATGACGTGGTCACCCATATGGATGGACCGCAGCTTTTGCATGCTTTGGAAAATCCACCGCCCAATCCTTATGTGCTCTTTCTGGATATCAATATGCCGGGAATGAACGGGATGGAAATCCTCCAAAAAGTACGTGAATCTGAGAAATTCAAAAAACTGCCGGTGATCATGCTATCTACCACCAATGACGGCACCATCATTCAGAAAACCCTGGAACTGGGAGCAAACTATTATGTGACCAAATCATCTGGTTTTAAGGAGTTGCAGGATTCTATTGAGCATGCACTTCAGATCAACTGGAATACTTTCATTCCAAACCCAAATAATTTTCTGTATAACAGTAATTAATGCTACATGAGTAGTATTTCAGCCCGTGTTCCCTTCCCAAAGAGGCTTAAGGAATACACTTCCAAAGCTCACCAAGAATTAGAAGAACTTCCCTTATCCAAGGCGATTCTAGATCCAAATCTTCAGTTAAGTGAGTACTTGCTATATCTAGATCTAATGCATGATGTGCATCTAGCCATGGAGCAGTCTGTATTTCCGGTCCTGACATCCGAAATCCCCGATATTGCTCAGCGAAAGAAGACGCATCTCCTGAACAATGATTTTCGTGCACTTGGTTTCGCGAAAATTAAGCCTAGAGCTATGGTTGATTTTTGGGAAAAAAGCTACTCGAAAAGCTTCGCAATGGGTATGCTATATGTGATAGAAGGATCTACTCTGGGTGGAAAGGTCATTTTCTCGCATGTTCAAAAAAACCTAGCCCTAGACGCGGAATCTGGAGCATCCTATTTTTCTGGATACGCAGCGCAAACTGGTCTTTTTTGGAAAAGATTTATTGCAGAACTTACCGCTTATGAGGAGAAGAGTGTTGAGGGGGAGGAGATTATCTCAGGTGCCAATCATGCTTTTTCTCAGATCAAACAGCACTTTATAGCGTATTCACATTTTTGATTGCATGATAGTAAAAGACATCGTAAACCGGGACATAGTGAACCTCACCAACTGTGAGCAAGAGCCCATTCATATTCCCGGTAGTATTCAGCCACATGGTTTCCTATTGGGGCTGAAGCAAGAGTCTTTTAGTATTGATTTTTGCAGCGGAAACACAGAAGAATTCATTTCCCAGTCTCATACCAAGCTTCTTGGCAAAACCCTAAATGAGGTTTTTGGAGATCAGGTTCTCGCTAAGCTTCTGGATTATATAGCTGATAATAAGATGCTTTCTTCCTTGCTTTTGAAACTTAACTTAAGCGATAAGGAATTTCTATGCACAGTGCATAAGAGTGGTACTATCTACATTTTAGAAGCAGAGCCTGTCAATGATCAAGCAAAACAGCCCCATGAAGTGTATGACCATACCTCACAGTTTTTAACCTATCTACATACTACCAACAGCCTGAAGGAGCTCTGCCATCTAGTGGCTGAAGGCACCCGGGAAATCACCGGTTATGATAGGGTAATGATTTACCGGTTTGATAGAAACTATAATGGTGAGGTTTTCGCGGAAAGTTGCCGGGCAGATTTAGAACCTTTTCTGGGCTTACATTATCCACATACAGACATTCCTCCGCAGGCCAGGGATCTCTACATGAAGAACCTGCTGAGGTTGATCACAGATATAGATTATACTCCTGTTCCCATCTATACCATAGATGACCAGGAAGAGAAGAATCTGGACTTAAGTCTATCGATTTTGCGCAGCACCTCTCCAATCCACGTGGAGTACTTACAAAATATGGGCGTAGGAGCTACGCTGACCATATCTTTGATTTATAAAAACAGGCTTTGGGGCTTGATCGCATGCCATCACTATTCCCCAAAAAACCTGACGCCAGAGATTAGGCTGGCGGCACAGTTGCAAGGTCATTTTATTACCTCACAGATTGATTTGCGTCAGTCCCAGGAGGAATATGAAATAGCCCGAAAAGTCAATGCATCATTTGATAAAGTGGATATGTTTGACCTTACCGTGGACAATGCATCCTTCGAAGAGTTGGTAAAGATTCCTGAACTTATCACGCTTTGCAATGCTGCTGGAGTCTCTTTGGTAGTGGATGGGGTGGTGTACAAAAGTGGACTTGCACCCGCAGACGATGAGGTTTTGTTTTTGGCAGACTACTTTTCAGAGCAAACTGAGAACAGCAGTTTTGTAACAGAGAAACTCATAGATCACCTTCCTCACCGAGCTGAATTGTGTGGAGAAATAGCAGGATTGATTTTTCATGCATTGGATATGGATACCAATAACTGTATCATTTGGTATAGACCTGAGACCAAAACTGAAGTCAAATGGGCTGGTGACCCTAGCAAATCCATCATCAAAGACAAAAAGGGCTTATCCCCAAGGAGGTCTTTTGAGCTATGGAAAGAAATCGTAGAATGTACCTGTAAACCCTGGTATCAATCTGAAATTGAAGCTTGCGCTGCTTATTCTTACAGTCTTCAGCGTCAGTTGAATATGATATTACTGACTAAGGAAGAAGAGAAATACAGAAAACTGGCCGAATTGCTCAAAGAAAAGAATGCAGAACTGGAAAATATCAACTGGATCAGCTCGCATGACCTTCAAGAACCATTAAGAAAGATTCAGCTTATTTCTTCTCATTTACTAGCCGAAGAAGAGGTGTCATCAGCCGTTGAACACTCCCTTAACCGACTCAATGCTTCAGCAGAAAGAATGCAGACTTTGCTGGCTGATATCAGGAAATATAGCAAGTTAAATGCCTCGGAAGATCCATTTGAGGAAGTTGAGCTGGGAGTGATTTTGGAGCAGGTCAAGCGTAATGCACTGGAAAATGCGGAGGCTGCTGTGGACATTTCCTGGGACAAGCTCCCTGTGTTGCGAGGCGTCCCATTTTTGATACAGCAGCTTTTTTCCAACCTGATATCAAACTCCATCAAATATGCCAAGAAAGGTGTACATCTTAGGATTGAAATTACTGCATGGGATGAAAAACTCCCTTTTGAGAAAGAAGATGCGCTTTATCAAGTGATCTCAGTTCAGGATAATGGGATAGGATTTGAGCAGAAATATGCAGATTCTATTTTCAATATCTTCACCAAACTCCACCATGCATCCCAATATCCAGGCTCCGGCATGGGACTAGCTCTATGTAAAAAGATCATGCGCAATCACGGAGGTCATATTCAGGCAAAAGGTGAATTGGGAGTGGGTACTGAGATCATGCTTTACTTTCCGGTAAGCTGATAGTTATTGTTTTAAACGCTCCATTTCCTCTGCGGCGGTAATGGGCTGTTCGTTATAAACCAAAGTCCAACCCAGAGAATTGGTAAGAATATAGATATTCAACAGCTCCTCCATCAATCTGTCCTGAGCTTCAGCACGCAGGTTGCTACTCTCTACTTTTTTACGAAAGTAGTCTGTCACGCTATTTTTGATTTTGTTGTAATCTTTTGCTTCAAACTTATTGAAGTAATCTTGCTTCACATCGTAATACTCAAATTCAGGATAAATATTGATCTCCGGATCTGGAATGCTCAGTAAGGTTACAGTTTTGTTTTTCTCGTCTAGCCTTATTTCCAAAGCTCTCAGATCATATTCTACCGTTGCTTTTGCATGGGTTACGACCAGCGCTTTTTTATCAGAGGTGATCATGTCAAGAAAGAGGTTCTGGGAATTTTTGTAGGTGAACACCTGCGAGTAGTTAGCTTCTGTGACGATTAGTTTGCCGACTTGCTGGATTTGCTCCTGGATCATATTTGAGGCTGCACGTAGCTCATTTTTTTGCGCATTTCTATCCAAAAAATACCAGATGCTTCCTAGTAGGAGCACAGCAAGTAGAAATCCATTGGCAAATCTCGTCATGATTTTAAGCTGAAAGTTGTAGATATGATACCACAAACGGGTTTACTGGAAAATGGATGTGGGCAAAGGGATACATAAACATAGGTTAGACTTAAGATCTATTTGAGTATCAATCAGATTGCTCTACAAAATACGTGTTTACACGTATTTCAATTCTTAGTTGATCCAGCTAGTTTTATAGCATCAATTCATTCTTAATTTTTCTGAATATCCATTGTTTAATTTAAAGTACTGGTAGTCACTATTCCTTTATTTGGATAAAACTCCATCACTAATGTTTTATCCCTCTAGTTCATCGGGTAGCTAGTGCAGTACTTTGACTTTTTCGACAAGGGTATTTGGGAGCTAAAACCAATAAAATCATGTCAAAAAATCAAAATTTGGGTGGTTTTGATATGGTTTTGGGCTTATCCCAAAACACGATCAATTACCAGTTCATGAAACTCCACCAGCGCAACTTCATCAAAAGGAAGTGGTCTGTAATGGTAGGAAATGTATTAAACCCTCCTGAAGGCGAAAAACCCTTTCATGAGGAAGCAACGGATGCACAGTTTAAGGGCAAACTCGACAGATGGGTAGTCCTGCAAAAGCAAATTGCAGAAGCCAGGCAAGCAGGAAAATGGGCGGACATAGGAAAACTAGTGGATACGCTAAATGCAGAAAAACTGAATTTTGACTATGCCTGGGATGCTGTTTTGGAAGCACCAACTGTTGAAATTATCAGTAAGGACACGCACAACCTGTATTTCAACTTGTCCTTTAGCAGTGGGAATCTCTATTACAGGGCAGAGCAGACCTCAGAGGTTAAAATCTTTTCGCTCAAAGACACACTTTATTCATTCACTACTCCAGTTGGTAGACTTAAGATCAATAAGAATCAAATGATTATGGAGGCTGATAATGAAATGAGCAACCTGATCAGAAACAGTGGGATCAGCGAGGCAGATTTTAGGATCGAAAGTCTGTTCCTGAACTTCGAAAATGCGAATATTTCCACCTTTGACAAGGACAGAAGCAGGTTTCCTGAAAACTCCACACTTCCCCTACAGATCGCCATTGAAAGCTACTTCAACCTCATGCTAGCAGGAAGTGAAAACCCCTACGTGCTGGGCTATGGGGTGACCAGACCGGAAATCAAAAGTACAAAGGCCATGTTTCAGCCTACCTCCTTGGAGTACTCCACTTCATTCAGCAGCAAAACTGATCCTAAAACTCCGCTTCCAGGCCAATTCAGTGCATTTAACTTTATGATGATGCTGGATGGGGATTCTCCTGAGAAAAGCCAAAGCACCGGAGTTCTCCCGTCCAGTCTAATAGAACTGGGGAAGGATACCACTGCTACCACAGATGGGGTTTTTGCGATAGGGTCGGTGCAATTTGAAGATTACCTCAAAAGCCTGGATGATTACCTGGTGGGAGTATTTGAAAGTAAGCCGGATGTAACTGTGGAAAATGGATCCTTTCAAAATGTGGACGGAAAATGGACTATGAAAGCCAGTCATGATGGCAAGCGGAAAGATGACAAGATCAAAACCGTTTATACTTTGATCAGAAAACCTATTTCAAATTCTGAACTGGGAATTACTGTGGAGTATGAATTTCATGTTCACATAGAAGTCCACATCATTGCTAAGATTATAGGAGAATTTGAGGTCAAGCGAATTGACCTATCCACCGCTGGTCAATACACCTATAATGACATAAAGGAAAAGGGTAAAGTAGGCAGTTTTAAGTTCCTGATCAAGAATGGGAAAGAGGGAAGATTTGATCTGGAACATTCCTTGGATGCCCCCAAAATAGCTTTTGACTCCAATCCCCAAATCATAGGAGGGGACTTTTTTACAGTGTTGTTACAGATACTTTCTTTCATTTTTTTATGGCCGATCAAGATTGTGGAAGGCATCATCAATCAAATCGCTGTAGATCTAGGCTCTAGCTCCACTTCCCAGGAAAACAAAAGAATAGAAGAGTTGCGAAGCCTCGATGTGCTCAATCAGACCAATAAGGTGATTCTGCCTTTGGGTAAAACTTATACTTATAAAAATCTACGCTTCCTGCAGGATAAGGCAATGGTGGCTTATGATATCTCTTACGCAATAGTAGTTGAAAAATAAACCTCAAAATCATGCAATCAGAAGAAAATAAAATCAGCAGGGATGATAATGTTCAAGTCAATTCATACAGTGAATTGATGAGTAATTACTTCCCGGAATCCAGTATTAAAGGCAGTAAGGAAATCCGCACTTTGATGATAGGTCCCGATCAACCTTTGGTTTTCTACCAGGACAAGGAGGACAAACTTCACGCCCTCCTACGAAAGGAAGGATCTGAATCTGGATGGGTGAACATATCTCTATCTAAGGGTGCTGTCAAATCCTATGAGTTTGAATACAATAGAACTGAGGAAAGCTTCCAAATCGCCAAAGTAGAGGACAATCAGGTTTGGGTTTCCCAGAGCTTGCCTATTGGCAGTACAGACTTTGATAAGTTGAGTGAACTCCTGTCCTGGACGGGTGTGACCCCAGGGTCCTATAAAGAGCAGGTGGATAAAGTTTCCATAGGTACCAAACACTTACTATTTGCCACTTCGGAGGCAGGAAAGGATGCACTTTATTATCTCGCCGACCTAGAGGAGTTAAACCCAAAGGCCTACACCTTGCCAGAACACGCCAAGGTCATTTATCATTTTGAACTGGGAAATTTTCTGTACTCCAACGGTGTGTTTTTCCTGTATCAAATCGGAAAGGAAAAGGGTATGCTTTACCAGTCTTTTCCTGACCCCAAATACAACAAGGTAGATCAGTATAGATTTGAACCTGGTGAATCCATCAATAGCTTCGCATTATTGGAATCAGAGGATGGAAATGACATCGTGTATGCAGCCGGTAATCAGGTTCACGAAATCAAGGCCGCTGAGGATGGAAGTACCTTTGCCATCCAAACCTTACCGGGTACTTTGGATAAAATCACTAAGATCCGGGCAGCCTCGTATCAAAATGAACATTCGGTGTGGGCATTGGACAGTCGGGGTTTGCATTACCAAACCAACAGGTTTTTTGACCAAAATTCCCAATCCTTTGAAGTAGGTAAATGGACTGCTCCCTTGCTGATGGTGGATGGGGCAGAGCAGTTTAGCTGCGCAAAAGGAAAAGGAGCCCGAAATCAACTGTTTGCTGTCAATACCAGTCATGGAAGCGAACTGACCCGCCTTTGGCAAGATGAGGTCACCACCATGTGGAATTCCCATCAGGTCACCTTATCGGATATGGATAGCCTAAAGGAGGTAGAGTCATACTCCGCGCAGATTCGCTTCAATGCCGATACCAGCCTGAAAAGCTTTGCAGGGCAAAAAGTCATGCTCAGTGCAGATAGTAACCTTTTTGTGTACATCAATAGCCAGAGCTATCACCTGGGACCAGATCATCAGGTGGCCATACCGCTGGGATTGGTTCCGGAATTTACCATAATTTGCCCGGTTAAAGGCCTGGGTTCTTCCGTGGTCAGGATCAATGCTGATTTTCTTCAAGAAGAAAAGCTAGTCAGTCTCAGCGGCAAAGTTCTGGAGCGGATGAACGAGAGAGTAAATGCCTCCAAGGGCCTAGACAAAGTCAAAAAAGCCAATGGACAATCTCTTGTGCCTGCCGGTGTAGACCCATCAGCTGTCAAAGGAGCCCAGGAGGGCATTAGCCAAATGCTGAGTGTGGCCAAAGATATGGGCGCCAAAAAGCCCGTTTCTCTCGCCAATACTGCTTTTACGGTAGGAGCGACAGCATCTGCTACTACCTTGACCAGTGGAGTCAGTCTACATTCCTTGGCAGATGCGGGGCATACTTTAGGTGACTTTTTACATTCCATCTGGGACAAAGCCAAGGAAGCCTTTGAGTTTGTGATGGAGAAGGTAGCAAATGGGGTGAAATTTATCATCAAAATAGGGGAGCAGGTTTTCAATTGGATCGTGAAAACCATCCATGAGATAGGCAGCTTTATAGAGAAAGTCTTTGAAGCGATCAAGGTGTTTTTCAAGGATTTGTTTGAATTCCTGGCATTTCTGTTTGACTGGGATTCGATTTTGGCTACCAAAAAAGCCTACAAGGGTTTCGTCAACAATTCGCTGGAAGGTTTGAAAAGTGAAATAGGTACTATCAGAAAATTCATAGATGAAACTTTGGAGCGGGAAATCGAAAAATTCTCCCCCGAACTGGTCAATATACCCGACCAAATGAACAAGGTAGATGTGACGGATTCTCCGAAGGAGTCCCAGGCAGATCCCCGCGCCAATTGGCTCAATTCCAAGAAAGATTACCTGGACAAGGGCAAAGAAGGGGAAGTTAAAAAGAAAATGCCCACAGAGTTTTCGAATGTCTTTGAAAGCCTGATAAATGATCTAAAGCCTATCCTAGAGAAAACCGGAGTGGGACTTTTAAGTCAGATCGAACTGGTGGGGAAGGAATTTACCAAGGTGATTCACGGAAAAACTACCTTCGGGGACTTTCTCAAGTTTGCACTTCAAAAACTAGCAGGAACTGGGCTTTTCCTCCTCAAGCAGCTGATCGATGTGATCATGAGAGCACTGGAAGCCCTGGTAGAAGTTGCCTATGTAGGACTGAATAAGGAATGGCAAATCCCTATTCTTTCACAATTGTACAAGCAGATTTCAGGTGGAGATGCATTGACCTTCCTAGACGTCATGTGTCTGTTTGTAGCCATTCCAAGTACCATTCTTTACAAAATCGCAGAAGGAAAAGCTCCTTTTGAATCTTCGGAAACAAGAGATGCCTTTGTCAAATCTGGTGAACGAGTTTTTCAATTAAATCTTAACTAATAATATCATGAGTGTAGAAGATGAAATAGATAGAATCCTGGACTTCACTAGTGTGGGATTGACCAGTTTAGAAGTATTGTTATTTCCAATAGAGGAAGTAGCTGAAGCTACAGAAGCAGATTTGGGCGTATTGAAAACAGCCTCCAAGGTATTGGCAGGGGTGGGCGTTCTTTCCATCTTAGGCTCAGTAGGCATGCTTTATCATAGGAATGCAAAAATTCCTCTGATCATCAAATGGCTGCTGGTTCCCCTGATTATTGTACACGTAGCGGTGATCCTCAGTTTATTTGGGCTGTTGGGCTTCGGACAGGGAGGCTTGAAAAAAGGCCTGGAGTTTGGTTTGAAATATGTCAAACCCATTGCCTACAGCCTGATGGGGGTAGCCATAATTCCTTTGATGGCGATTTTTCCGGAAAAGCTCTTCAATGTAAAATACATTGGTAAAGTGATTTACTACATACCGGCAGGCCTGGGAATTCCGCCAATCAATAAGCAACCCTACTATGCGATTGTGATATTGGTACGTGCAGGTGGACTGATCACATCCCTAGCGGGTGAGATAATAGAACTAGCTGCTGGGGGAGAAAAAGAAAATGTGAAAGAACTGCCTCCGGGACAGGATCCGGAAGTAGGACTGGCTTAGCACTTAAAAATAATGGCGGTATTTCTCACGGAATATCGCCATTATTTATTTGGCAGAATTTGCGGATACATTGGGAAATGAAGTAAAAAGGGGAGCGGGGTTTTTACTTTGATTCTGGATCTAATCTTTACCTTTACCGGCTCATTAGCAAAGCGAATTACCCCATGTTTGACGGACCGGATTACCCTCAATCTATTAAAGAAGAACTATTTGAATCCTGGCTGGAAGAAGGCAGGGCACATGTGATAGGTTATCATTATTTGCTCATCGTCTGGAACGTATATGACGAAAAGTATAATTCAGTTTATGTGGAAACCCGGGATGAAATCAGCAGTTACGAGTTATATCCCAATGCCCGTGGACCAGAAGCTTTGATTGCTGCGTATGATTTGTATTCAGAAGGAAGGATCCAACTTTAGGATTATGCTGGGATTTGTTGGATTTCGATAGGTTTACACTAAAAAACGCTCGCCGGATAGTCCAACGAGCGTTAATCTTAAGTTTCAAACTATTGATTTCAAAGCTTTGCAGCTTCTCCTGCTAGTTCTTCATTACCATCCGCTAAACCAGCCGCTATAAAGGCTTCCGCTTCAGTAGTTCTTTCCTGCCCTTTGCTCAGTAAGACCCCCAGGGCAATCATCACCCCGATTCTCGTACCTACCTTTTTGGCCGCCGTATTGAAAAGTGGCTCCAATTCTTCATAGGACACCTCTTCAGCTAGCTTGGC
Organism: Algoriphagus sp. TR-M9; assembly: GCF_027594545.1. Taxonomy (NCBI): domain Bacteria; kingdom Pseudomonadati; phylum Bacteroidota; class Cytophagia; order Cytophagales; family Cyclobacteriaceae; genus Algoriphagus; species Algoriphagus halophytocola. The sequence continues at coordinate 1,990,997 of NZ_CP115160.1, forward strand.
AATAGTCGCTCTTGCGGCAGCTAGTTTATCACCAGAGAGATTGGTGTACTTTTTGGCAATCTTTTGAATCTCATTGATGGCGCTTCGCTGTCCCTGCGCCTGTCCACCGCCTTGGTTGGGTTGTTTAGCGGCCTGATTCTTTTGGGCGGGAGCAGGCTGCTGCTTAGCCCATGAATCTCTTAATCCTACGGTTTTGTTGAATACCAGGTGCTCAGCTTTGGAGTCCTTATCCAAAGTGAAGTAGCCTAAGCGTTGGAACTGAAACTTGTCCTCCATGGAGGCACCTTGCAGAAATGGCTCCAAATAAGCTTCTTTGATCACTTTCAAGGATTCTGGGTTTATAAAATCCATAAAGCTTTTGTCCTCATGACTGTCCGGAGCTTCATCTAGAAACAAACGATCGTACTCTCGAACTTCCGCCTTGATGGCGTGCTGAATGGAAACCCAGTGCAATGTTCCCTTTACCTTTCTGGTGCTTGCTTCTGTCCCTGATCCAGATCTTGAATCCAAGTCAGCTGTACAATGAATCTCGGTGATATTTCCTGCAGCATCCTTTACCACTGATTCACCTTTGATGATATAGGCACTTTTCAGTCTTACCTCATTTCCCAGTGTCAAACGGAAAAATTTGTTTCCGGCCTCTTCTTTGAAGTCTTCTCTTTCTATGTATAGTTCACCACTGAATGGCAACTCATGTGTTCCCGAATTCGGATCCTCAGGGTTATTTTCAGCAGTTAAGAGCTCAGTTTTCCCTGCCGGATAATTGGTGATGACCAGCTTCACCGGATCCAGCACAGCCATTACCCGAGTAGCAGTTTTGTTCAGGTCCTCCCTGATGCAGTATTCCAGCAGAGAGACATCCGTGACAGAATCCCGCTTGGAGATCCCAGAAACCTCTGAGAATTTACGGATGGATTCTGGCGTGTAGCCCCTTCTTCTCAGTCCGGAGATGGTCGGCATGCGTGGATCATCCCAGCCCGAGACCGTTTTACTTTGTACTAATTCGAGCAGTTTTCTTTTGCTCATCACGGTATAGCTTAGGTTTCTACGAGCAAATTCCCTTTGCTTTGGTCGCAGCAAAGAAGGATCATAAATCTGATCTAAAAACCAGTCGTAAAGCTCCCGGTGCATCTTGAATTCCAAGGTACATAGGGAGTGCGAAACCTGCTCTATATAGTCTGATTCTCCATGGGCCCAGTCGTACATAGGGTAAATGCACCACGCTGTACCGGTACGGTGATGTGCTTTTCTTACAATCCTGTAGATCAGCGGATCACGCATTAGCATATTAGGAGAGGCCATGTCTATTTTCGCCCGAAGCACATAGGAACCCTGCTCAAATTCCCCTTCCTTCATGCGCTCAAAAAGATCCAGATTTTCTTCCACCGATCTATCCCTATAAGGGCTAGGAACTCCTGGGGTAGTAGGGGTGCCTTTTTGCTCAGCCATAGCTTCGGCAGACTGCTCATCTACATAGGCTTTTCCCTCTTTGATCAGCTGGATAGCCCAGTCATACATCTGCTGAAAGTAGTCTGAGGAATAGCATTCTTTGGCCCATTTAAAACCTAGCCATTGGATATCATATTTGATAGCGTCCACATATTCCTGCTCTTCCTTGCTGGGGTTGGTATCATCAAAACGAAGATTTACCGGGGCATTGTGCTGCTCGCCCAGGCCGAAATTCAGGCATATCGAAGCTGCATGTCCTATATGCAGATAGCCGTTGGGCTCAGGTGGAAATCTGAATCGAAGTTTGTTCGGGTCAAAACCTGCAGCCAGGTCATCAGCAATGATTTGTTCTATAAAATTCAGTGAGGCGTGTTCTTCAGTCATAGGTCAAAATTGAAAATCAAAATTAAGGCAATTGCCTTGAAAAGCAATCAGCCTAGGCTTATTGAAAGGTTTCAAAATTGAATGATTTAAAAATGCTTTTTCCACTAGCGTAAAGCTGAAGATCTGCTTTTCCTTTTTCTAGGCACCTGATTACAACATTGCGGAGAAGGAGGAGCTTTGAACTGCTGCTGTAACTTCCATTTTATGTCCTTGGCGAGCACAGCTAGGCAAAGTCAAACTATTAATTCTGAATCGCCAATTCCGCTAAATCTTTTGAAGTAGTATCTTAATAAATCCGCAGGAGGCACAGGCTTTGCCTTTTCCCCTGTAAAAAGAATATATGGCCATCATAGGAAAGCTGGTAAAAGCAGGACTAGACATTACTTCAATCCTCACTTCCGCGGAAGAAAGCCCGCAGCATTCGCAAGAAAAACAGTTGAGAGAACTCTTGGAACAGGCAAAAGAAACTGCATTTGGGAAGTATTATGGTTTTGCAGAAATTCTGAAAGCTGATGATCCTGTTTCAGCCTTCAGAAGAGAGGTTCCCATTTTCAATTATGAGCAGATGCATGCGCAATGGTGGTGCAGGCAGGAAAAACTAGCGGATATCACTTGGCCCGGAAAGCCGGATTTCTTTGCACGAAGCAGTGGAACTACCGGTAAAAGCAGCAAGCGAATTCCAATTACGGAGGAGTTTTTGGGGTCCATGAAATCGGTGGGTACATCCATGATCAATTCCTTGCATGATTTTGATTTCCCGGAGACACTATTTGAATCAGAAATTTTAATGCTGAGTAGTTCGGCTAGTTTGGAACACAACGAACAGGGTTTCGAGGAAGGTGAAATCTCCGGTATCAACGTGAGTAATTTCCCCGATTGGTATGACATTTTCTACAGACCGGGAAAAGACATCGCAGCCATTTCCGATTGGGATGAGCGAGTAAACGCCATTGCCGAGCAAGCTCCTGAGTGGAATATTGGAGCTATTGCCGGGATTCCTTCCTGGGTTTTACTGATGCTAAAGCGCATCATCGAGCGGCATCAATTGCAGACTATACATGATATCTGGCCTAATTTTCAAGTTTATGCCTCAGGTGGAGTTGCCTTTGAAACTTACCGGGAGGACTTTGAAGCGCTATGTCAAAAACCAATAACTATTCTGGATACTTATTTGGCCTCTGAGGGATTTATAGCCTATACAAGCAGGCCGGAAACCATGGCTATGAAATTGGCACTACACCATGGGTACTTTTTCGAATTTATTCCATTTGACCATCGTGGCGTAAATGAAAGAGGAGAGCTGCTGAGCGAACCGATGGTCTTGGGCATAGAGGAGGTAGAGTTGGAGCAGGAATATGCGCTTGTGCTGAGTTCTTGTGCAGGTGCCTGGAGATATGTGATCGGGGATGTGATTCGCTTTGAAAGCTTGGCTCCGCCACAAATCAAAATTACCGGAAGGACCAAATTCTTCCTGAACGTGGTAGGGTCTCAGCTTTCCGAAGAAAAGATGGATACGGCCATTTTGGAACTGGCAGAAAGAATGGGTAAAACCATCAATGAATACATGGTCTCCGCCTTGAAAAATGAGGCCGGAGATTACATCCATCAATGGGTGTTGGTGACTGACCTGGAGTCAAAGGGTTTGGCCGGTCAATTGGATGAACTACTGAAGTCTGCCAATAAAAATTACGCTGTAGCCCGTACAAAAGCCCTGAAAGGAATAGATGTAAAAGTCATCTCAAAGGCTCAATACACAGCTTTTTTGGCTCAAACCAACCAAAAAGGCGGGCAGACTAAAACTCCTAAGGTCATGAAGCCTGAGAAGATGAGAAGCTTACTTGACTTTATAAGTTAACCTCAGGCAATACCGGAATACGTTCATCTGGACATAGTTCGGCACCGCGTACAGACATGTAATATTTCTTGAGTTGTGCCTGGTAAGTAGGGGAGATGAAATCATTGTGGAGCAGGTATTTCTTCGTGGCGACAATCTCCGCTCTAAACCCATGCCTGATGGCAATGCTATCTGCTTCATGTTCTCGCTGCCTTTTGTATTCATCTGAAAGAGAATAACGTATTCCGTAAACTACCATACCCAAGTTAGAGTGGTTTTCATAGTCTATGATATGACCGAGTTCGTGAGCAAACCATCCCTCTAAGACCCGCTCGGGCAAATCGCTGATCAACAGATCACCTGAATCCAGTACTTTCTCAGCTACATTGATCCTATACCTGCGTTTATTGCTGAATAGGTCGCCTAAATCTATCACAGGTCTAGCTTCCATAGTGGATGCGCTGAGATGCTTCTGCACCAGTTCGAAACTATAGGAATGGAGCTCCGAGTAATTCTGCCAAACTTTTAAGAAAGCCGTTTTAACTTTTTGGTTTATTCCTTCAGAGAATGATGGTGAGTCGGTGGCGGGAGATGAACTGTTTTTGATATAATATGAAAACAGCCCTATTAATAGTAAGGTCAGTGCTCCCGCTAAGATTTTGTATTTGAATTGCATTAGTCTAAAAAATGCAAAGAGCGTTCCAAGGAAGTGGATATTGATGCTAATCTAAAAAGATAGAACATTGGCAATTGCTTATCTAAGCAGATCCTCTTATTTTGAGTCCAATGATTCTCTATCGGCATTGGGGGGTATCCTTAACTCCGTTTATTTTTCACTTTACAGTCCAATACTTTATAAAATGTGCGCTACTTACATAGATCCTCCCAGATTGGTTTTTAGAACTCCGGATAAGCATTCAGGAATGATCTTCAGGCAGGACCCATCTTGGCCCAGGTATTTTTCCGGGATTAAAGGAATTAATTTTTTGGAAGAGGTCTTCGAGTCTGTCCTGTCCACTTTGCCTAGAGGCTTTGTAGGATTCGCTACCAATGACACCGTGAAAACAGCCTCCTTGCTCTATGACAACGTGGTCCTGGTACATGTGTCCCATTTCAGCAATTTATATTACGATCCTTTGGATCATGATGTGCCGTATATTCCTTATGAATCCGGGGTCAAACTGATTATTCACCAAATCCGCAATCCAAATTTCGAAACCGGCGGCTCCATAGCCGATTATTTTAATGGACCTGACAGCGAGGCCGAAGCTAGAAAGCTCATCGAAAGCCATAGACAGTCTTTAACTGATATTTCAGATTCCTGCTATAAAGCAGCTAGTTCCAAGCACTTATCCGTAGTTCCTACTTGGAATGATCGATCTGAATTGGATTACTTGCTACCGGAGGAAAATGCAATGGAGGCTTTTTCAGCTTTGATGGAAAATGTACCTCAGCTAGATGCCCGTAATACCAGTTGGGAGGTGATCAGCGAATTGAAAAAGGACCAGGAAAGTCTGGAAAAAGTACGTAGAATGAGGGTTTGGTTTCATACTGAGGTGAAGTCCAAAAGCTTTGCAGCCGCTCAGGATCTGATACTGAGTAATATGGAAGATTACAAAAGCAGTTTGAAGAAACACGGGGCCAGTTATAAAGACGGGATACTGGAAGTATTCCTAAAAAAAGAAAACCTGACGGCTTCTATAATTTCCGCACTTGCGGGCGTTCAACTGGCAGGGGCAATGGAAGGAATAGCAGCGGCTGGTATTCCCATCTTGGGAGACTTAGTGTTGCAGATCAGAAAGTCCAATCGGGAGAAAAAATCCATCCAAAACCATCCTTTTGCACTACTGACGAAAATAGAGGAAGCTAGTAACTAATTCAGATTGGCAGAAAAGCGGCTATACATTTTAAGGATAAACCATTCTCAAACATGCAAAAATTAATCCTTTCGTTTTTCCTCATTACATCAGTAATATCACTAGGTATTGCGAAGCAGGATCTGATCCAAGCCAAGCCATCTGCCTTAGGGTTTGATGAAGATTACATCAACCTAAAGGTGGATTCTATTATGCAAATGGGCATAGACAGTTTGGCATTTCCGGGAGCACAGGTTTTAGTGGCAAAAAACGACACGGTAATTTTTCACAAAGCTTACGGATACCATACTTACGACAAGCTTCAGCCGGTCGCTTTGAATGACTTATACGATTTGGCATCTGTGACCAAAATTGCCGGGCCATTGCCTGCTTTGATGAAGTTAGTGGACGAAGGAAAGCTTGATCTAGACGCACCATTTAGCAACTATTGGAAGCCCTGGAGAAACCGAAAGGACAAAAAAGACCTAAGTCTCCGGGAGATTTTGGCGCATCAGGCAGGATTGGTTCCGTACATCGTATTCCTGGATAAAGTGGTTAAGAAAAATGGCAAAATCAAAAAGCGCTTGGTCCATCAATCTTCCGGCAAAAGATTCCAAAGACAAGTGTACGACGGGCTTTTTATCAAGGATAAGTTCGAACGGAAAATGAACAGGATCATCAAGCGCTCCAAAGTATCGGATGAAAAGAAATACCTGTACTCTGGCCTCACATTCCTGATTTTTCCTAGTTTGATCGAGCAACTGACTGGGACAGCATACCAAAGCTATTTGGAGGAGAATTTCTATCAGCCCCTAGGTGCCCATACCTTGGGGTATTTACCTCAGGGCAAAAATTATGTAAACCACATTGTGCCTACCGAGGTGGATTCCCTATTTAGAAAAACCTTGGTAAAAGGATGGGTTCATGATGAAAACGCTGCTTTAAAAGGAGGAGTTTCGGGCAATGCAGGTTTATTTGCCACGGCTGATGACCTAGCCAAACTGATGCTCTTTTACCAAAATTATGGCGAAGTCGATGGAGTGCAACTTATCTCCGCCAAAACGGTGAAAGAGTTTACCGAAGTACAATTTCCTGCAAACGAAAACCGCCGTGGACTGGGATTTGACAAGCCCTATTTGGATAATACTGAGCTGCCCTTAGCGGAAGCTTATCCTTCACCATTGGCCAGCCCAACAAGTTTTGGTCACTCTGGATTTACGGGGACTTTTGTGTGGGCCGATCCGGAGAAAAAACTCACTTTTATCTTTCTGTCCAATCGGGTTTATCCATCCAGAGACCATCGAAAGTTGTATAGTTTGAAGATTCGGGAGGCCATTCAGGATGTTTTTTATAGGGGGGAAGCAAAGCTTTGATTTCAAACACTGTTTTCCTTCTCCAGAAGTAGTACAAATAAGGGAAAGCCTAAAGTTATGCTGCTTTTCCAAAAGCAGCACAATAAGGCAAAGACTCAAGTTATGCTGCTTCTCCAGAAGCTGCACAAAAGGCAATCAACAACACTTACTTAAACAGAATAATCACAGCTCCCAGAGCCGTCAGGACCAAAATCATTTTTCTAAAAAAGGCCTCGTTAATCATTTTGACGATTTTGATTCCCAAAATAAACCCGAGAATAATTCCAGGAATCAGTTTCAGATCGAGTAGGAGGGTCTGGGTGGAAATAGTGTTCCATATAAAGAAATGAAAGGGTAATTTGAACACATTGATGATGAGAAAAAGCCAGGCTGCAGTACCTATAAAGTGGTTTTTCGGCAATCGCATAGCTAAAAAGTAAATGTTAGAGATGGGACCGGCCAAGTTGCCGACCATGGTGGTAAAGCCTGCCAAAGTCCCCACACCGCTTGCAAAAGCCCAGTGGGTAGGTACTTTTTTCACTTTTTTACTGTCCCACCAAACGATAAAGGCTATGGTCAGAAAGATGATGATGGCCATGCAGATTTTAAAGGCTTGTTCAGGGAGATCCATCCCAAACCAACTGCCCAAAAGTATACCCAGAATCATCCAGGGAAGGAATTTGGCCACGTATTTCCATTGGGTATGTCTGTTGTAATAGATCACCGCAAACACATCTGCCACCACCAAAAGTGGCAGTACGATGCCGGTAGATTGCTTAGCTTCGAAAGCAATCGCCATAAAAGTCACATTGATAATGGCGATGCCTTTGATTCCGGCTTTGGACAGGCCGATAACAAAAGCTGCTAAAAAACTCAAAATCCATGAAGTGGTACTGATCTCTGAGGCAATGGATAAAAACATAGGTTGGGGTCAAAAACGAAATGCAAAAGTATTTTGAATTCGCTAACATAAAAAATCGATGTGATTATCCGCTACTTTACCAGGAGGCTTAAATAATGACTTTACAAGCGGATAATCGTCGACAGTCCATAGGCCACGGTACGTAAATTTGAAATCAACAAGGTGTGATTTATTTGCTGGCAAGAAGCCATCTCTAATGAAGTAGGGGGATTTAGGGATAAACCTGGGACCAATTTGGCCATCCTATTTTTGATACTCTATTTTAAGAATTTTCCATACAAAATCACCCAATTTGGTTTTTACTATCACCTCATCTCCAACGGCTTTACCAAGAAGCGATTTCGCCATAGGGGAGTCCATAGAGATATAATCCTTATTACCGATGAGTTCTTCGTAACCCACAATACGAAAACGGTTTTGAAGACCTTTCTTTTCGTTTTTAATTTCTACCCAAGCACCAAAATTCACTTTCCCTTCCTGGTTGGGGTGGTAATCAATCACCTTAAAATCATCGATACACTTCCGCAAATAGCGTAGGCGATTATCAATTTCACGAAGACGCTTTTTGTTGTAATGGTAATCGGCATTTTCTGATCGATCTCCCAAACTGGCGGCCCATGCCACCTTAGCGGTCACGTCTGGACGTTCCACTCGCCACAGGTGATCATGTTCTTCCTTTAACTTTTGCAAGCCTTCAGGAGTAATCAATTGTGAGCGGTTGAGTTTGGGTAGCGTTGATTCAGGAATTTTTCGCCTCATGATAAAAGATCTTGTTTTGAAAATTTTCGCAAGATAATATAATGATGGGAGAGCTTTGTTCCTGCGGCAGAATCAATATCAGTTTTAAAACCTTCCAGCCCCGCATCTGGCTTTGCCGAAACGAATTGTGCTGGCAGGCTCTTCAACTGACTTGATGTCTTATTTATATCTCACTTCATGAGATAAATACCTTTCATTTAGTTATATTCGACTTCTTAAAATTTTGGAGAAGATGAACCGCATTAAAGCAGTTTTAGAAGAAAAGGGAATAAAGCAAACTTGGTTAGCTGAAAAGCTGGAAAAGAGCTATAACATGGTAAATAGCTATGTCCAGAATAGGAGGCAGCCAAGCCTAGATGATTTGATAAAGATCGCAGATATTCTAGATGTTGATGTGAGAGAATTAATGGTGCAGACAAAGAAGTAATGACAAACGAACAACTCAAGGAATTAGAAGATAAGTTATGGGATTCGGCCAATGCTTTGAGAGCATATGGTGGACTCAAGGCATCCGATTATGCTGTGCCAGTATTGGGATTGATATTCCTAAAGTTTGCAGAAAACAAATACAGCCAGTATGAATCTGATATTTTGGATGAATATCAAAAGTCTAAAGGCACCAGAATGGAGCAGCCGATTCAAAAGATTGCGTTAGCCAAGTGTGGGTTTTACTTACCTGACAATGCTCGATTCAATTATTTGCTGAATCTGCCTGGTGAGGATAGCATGGCCAAAGCACTACGGGAAGCCATGGAAGGCATAGAAAAGCATCAGGATGCTAAGTTTCAGGATGTACTGCCGAAGGAGGCATACTTTGATATTGAAAAGAAAAAGAAGGACATCCTACCGCAACTTTTAAAGGCATTTTCCGACATACCTCAAGATGCTTCTGGTGATGTGTTTGGGAAGATTTACGAATACTTCTTAGGCAAGTTCGCCATGAGCGAGGGGCAGAAAGGTGGTGAATTCTTCACGCCAACATCAGTGGTACGTTTCATTGTAGAAGTCATTGAGCCTTACAAGGGAAAAATCTTTGATCCTGCCTGTGGTTCTGGTGGTATGTTCGTACAATCTGCTCATTTCTTGCAACATGAGAATCATGACCTCAGCGATATCTACGTCTGTGGACAAGAGTATATGGGCGAAACAGTACGATTGGCCAAAATGAACCTCATGGTTAACAACCTAAGGGGAGAGATCATAGAAACCAACTCTTACGAGGAAGATCCACATGAGAGCTTTGGGAAGTTTGACTATGTGATGGCTAATCCGCCATTCAATGTGAAGTCGGTAAAGGAAAGTACAGTTAAGGGAGACAAGCGTTTCTACCACTATGGTTTACCCAAAAACCAAGGGAAGAAAGAAGATAAAATCTCAGATGCCAATTATCTCTGGATTTCCCTTTTCGCCACTTCATTAAACAAAACAGGCAGAGCAGGTTTTGTGATGCCCAACTCTGCCAGTGATGCCAGAAATTCTGAATATGAGATCAGGAAAAAGATAGTTGACAGTGGCATAGTGGACTGCATGGTCAGTATGCCCTCCAACATGTTCTTTACGGTGACCCTTCCCGCTACCCTTTGGTTTTTTGATAAGCAAAAGGTGAATACCGGTCGCAAAGACAAAATCTTGTTTTTGGATGCGCGAAATGTTTACCGACAAATTGACCGAGCCCACAGAGAGTGGACAGAGGAGCATCAGCAAAATCTAGCTGCTATTGTACGGTTGTACCGTGGGGAAACAGATCGCTTTCTAGAACTCATTCACAACTATATCATCGATGCTGATGAAGCCATCAAAGCGGTATCCCCTGCAAAGGCCGAGCTGGAAAAGGTATTGGAGAAACTTAGCAAGGGATTGAAAGCCTATGCCGAGGAAACAAAAAATGAAAAGCGCACCCCAGCCAAAAAACAAGCCCTGGAAGAAGCTGATTTTTACAACAAACTGGCAGAATGGGAGCGAAGCAAACCTGAAAACATAAATCAAAAGGCTCTTTCCCAACCACTGGAAGAAACGCCCCAAGAAAATGCAGCCCAACATCAGGCAAGCGAGTACCTAAAAGCACTCATTGTACAATACAAAAATGAGGGGGATGCCTTAAAAAAGGATGTGAATTCACTCAGTGAACTCTGGAAACTGGCCGATAAACACGCCAAGCTTAAGAATGATAAAGCATGGACTACCAAAGACTTAATCCGTGCTGACAAAGTACTGGAAGCGAAGCTTGAACCTTATTCAGAAGCCGTAGCGCAAACCACCTACTGGTATGAAAATATCCACTGGCTGCAAAAGCGATTCCCGGATGCCAAGTACCAGGATGTGATCGGACTCTGCAAAATGGCTGATCGATCAGAGTATGCAGAGGAGCAGGATTATTCTTTGAATGCAGGAAGGTATGTTGGTGTTGAAATTGAGGCCGACAATATGACTGAAGAAGAATTTAGGAAGAAGGTTACTGGTAAGCTTATTGAATTAGATGATTTAAATAAAAAATCCCACGGAATAGAAAAACAAATTTACTCTTCTTTAAAATCAGTTCTGAATGCTTAAGCGAATCAAAATAGGGCAGTTGATTCGTGAGAAAAAAGCACATTCTCAGACAGGACCTTTTGGCACGCAATTGAAAGCTTCTGAATATGTTGATTTTGGAATTCCAGTAATCAATGTGAGAAATATTGGAATGGGTGATGTCCGTTCTGATAATTTGGAATACCTGAATGATTCAAAAGCTCTAGAGTTAAAATCCCATCGACTTAAAAAAGATGATATTGTTTTTGGAAGAAAAGGTGCTGTAGAGAGACACTCATTTATAACCGAAAATGAGAATGGCTGGATTCAAGGATCAGATTGTATCAGATTAAGGATTCTTACTGATGAATTTAACCCCAAATTTATTTCTTATTTTTTCAGAACTTATGCACATCAGCAATGGATGATTAACCTTGGCTCATTTGGAGCCACAATGGGTTCTTTAAATCAGGAAATCATTTCAAAAATTGAAATCCCGGATATTCCACGATCAAAGCAAGATGAAATAACAACAACTCTCTCCGCCTATGACGACCTGATCGAAAACAACAACCAGCGCATCAAGCTGTTGGAAGAAATGGCCGAGGAAATCTCCAAAGAGTGGTTTGTACGCATGCGTTTCCCTGCCACGGCAGGCAGGCCAGGTTATCAGGATTGTAAGTTCTTTGATCAAGAGGGTAAAGAAGTGCCGCATGGAACGCCAGGTGCTTTGCCGGAGGGGTGGAGGGATGGTGTGTTTGGTGATTTGGTTGAGGTAAAAAAGGGACGGAACATTACAGCTTCAACCATTCGAGAAGGGAAAGTTCCAGTTGTTGCTGGAGGACTAACTCCAGCTTATTATCATGACACTCCAAATACGAAATCACCAACTATTACTGTTAGTGCTTCTGGTGCTAACTCAGGTTATGTAAATCTTTACTATGAAGACATTTGGGCTTCTGATTGTTCCTACGTGGATTCTGAAATGACTGACCTCCTTTATTTTCTTTATTCAACTCTAAGGGTCAGACAAAAGGAAGTTTTTCATTTACAAAAAGGATCAGCGCAGCCACATGTATATCCCAAGGATATTATGGGACTTAAACTGAATTTACCTGAGAATGAGCTTTTAAAGAAATTTGAAAATTTGATTAATCCATTTTACACCGAAATAGGTGTATTGAAAAATAAAAACCAAATCCTTCAAGAAACCCGAGACTTACTCTTACCACGTTTGATCAGTGGCAAGCTGGATGTATCAGATTTGGGTATAAATGAACCTGAAAATATGAGCATGGCTGCTGAGCCGGAAGGAACTTATCAAATGGATAACCGAACAGACGCATGGCAGATGATCAAATAACCTCAGCGCAAGATTGGTTTGAAGCTATTCAGCACAAAATAGCACAAGCCCAGCAGCAAACTGCACTTACTATCAATAAGGACCTGCTTCAGCTCTATTATGAAATAGGTACTTCCATACTGAAAGTGCAGGCAGAAAAAGGCTGGGGCAGTCAAGTCATCGATCAGTTGGCCAAGCACATTAAAAAAAGCTTTCCATCATCTACAGGGTTCTCTGTCCGCAATTTGAAATACATGCGGGCTTTTGCGGTTGCCTATCCAGACTTTCCAATTGTGCAAGTACCACTTGCACAAAATAGCGAAGAGAAAATGCAAGTGTCGCTTGCACAAATTCCCTGGTACCACCACATCAGCTTACTCACCAAGGTCAAAGACGAAGAAGAGCGTATCTTCTATATCGTAGCTACGGCCAAAAACAACTGGAGCAGAGATACCATGCTTTTGCAGGTCAAATCCAAACTATACCACCGTCAGGGAAAAGCCATCACCAACTTTGACTCTACTTTGCCCACCCCACAGTCAGACTTGGCTCAGCAAACCATCAAAGACCCCTATGTATTTGATTTTATGGCGCTCACAGCGCCTTTTCGAGAAAAAGATATTGAAGACCAACTGGTCAATCATGTCTCTAAATTTTTGCTTGAGCTGGGCAAAGGATTTGCATTCATAGGTAAGCAATACCACCTCACTGTTGCTGATCAGGATTATTACTTGGACCTGCTCTTTTACCATGTAGTCCTCAAGTGTTATGTGGTCATCGAGTTGAAAAACACCAAGTTCACTCCTGAGTATGCCGGCAAACTCAATTTTTACTTGTCTGCCATAGATGATGCACTCAAAACGGATGCTGATCAGCCCTCTATAGGAATCATACTTTGCAGAGACAAAAACAATTTGGAGGTAGAATTTGCCCTTCGAGGAATGAGTCAACCCATGGGCGTAAGTGAGTTTGCGCTTACAGAAACACTACCCGAATCACTTAAAAGTAGCTTACCAACAGTAGAAGAAATTGAAAAAGAACTAGAGCAATAATGGCCTTTCTGAACGAATCACATATTGAAGAAGCAGATATCCAGTTTTTCGAATTGATACTGGGCTATGAACACCTCAATGCCTGGGAAAAGAAGTTGGTTGGTAGAGATACGCTTAAAGATGTGGTGCTGAAAAATCGTTTAAGAGCTAAGCTTTCAGAAATCAATGCTCATCTTCCTGAGGAAAGCATCAATTATGCAGTACAAGAGCTTTGTAAAAGTCGTGCAACGCTGACACCTGTTTTAGCCAATAAAGAAGTCTATGAATTAATTAAAGGTGGAGTGCCGGTTACTTACTTAAATAAAGCTGGCAGAGAAGAAAATGATTACGTAAAAGTCATTGATGTCGATGAACCTGCAAACAACGAATTTCTTGTTGTTTCTCAGCTGAGCATAGCATACTTGCAAACAGACAATATCACACGTAGACCGGATCTACTGCTCTATGTGAATGGGCTACCGCTGGTGATGATTGAGTTGAAAAATGCCACAGAAAAGGTCAAGGTGGGCTATGACAAAAATCTCAAGGACTATCGTAGAGATATTCCCCAGCTTTTCTGGTACAATTGTTTTGTCTGCATTTCCAATGGAATTCAAACACGAGTAGGCGCTTTTGATGCTGATTGGGGGCATTTCTTTTCGTGGGTCAAACTGGAAGACACAGCGGTGACGCATAACCAGATGAATAGGGAAGAGGTAGAAGCTGAAAGTAGAAATGCTAGTAGCCGCTTAAGCCTTGAGTTATTTGGGCGTGGATTATGTCAAAAGAATAACTTACTCGATTACTTTGAAAATTTTGTCTTGTATCACAAAAACAAGGTTAAAATCATAGCTAAGAACCATCAATTCCTTGGAGTTAATAATGCCATTGTTTCCTTAAATAATCGCGAGGGTAAAGGCGGGAAGTTGGGCGTTTTTTGGCATACCCAAGGGTCTGGTAAATCCTACTCAATGATCTTCTTTTCAAGAAAGATTCATCGCAAAGTAAATGGAAATTGGTCATTCCTAATTATTACAGACCGCAAAGACTTAGACGATCAAATTTTCAGGAATTTCTTAGAAACTGAGGCCATCCCCAAAGTCGAAAATCCCAAAAAGAACAAATACCGACCCAAAAACAGAGCCCAATTAAAACTTGATCTGCAAAGTAACCTGACACATTCCTTTGCTTTGATTCATAAATTTGGAATAGAAAAAGGGAAGACCTATCCAAAACTGACAGACCGAGAAGATTGGATTGTCATCGTTGATGAGGCGCATCGTACGCAATACAAGGGATTGGCAGAAAATATGCGCATAGCGATACCAAATGCACAATACATTGCTTTTACAGGGACACCATTACTCAGAAATGAGCAAACAAAAGACTGGTTTGGTCCTTATGTATCGGAGTACAACTTTGCTCAAAGTATAGAAGATGGTGCCACTGTGCCATTGTACTACAAGAAAAGTGTCCCAAGAGTAGAGCAGGTCAATGAAGACTTGGTAGGTGATGCGGCTGAAATTCTGGAAGAAGAAAATCTAAGTGAGGAACAAAAAAAGAAATTAGACAAAGAGTATTCTACGTTATTTGAAGTCGTTAGGAGGGAAGACAGGCTTCAGGAAATTGCTAAGCATATTGTGCAGCATTACCCGTATCGTCTTGATGTGCTTGATGATAACCAGCATCGCAAACCTATGAAAGCCATGGTGGTTTGTATTGACAAATTTACAGCAGTCAGGACGTTTGAATTTGTTCAAGCCGCTCAAAAAGAAGAAATTAAAGAACTCCGCAAAAAGATTGTAAAGGAAAAGAATCCTGAGCTAAAGGAACGCTATAAACGCGCAATTGCATTCATGGAGGAAACCAGAATGTCAGCTGTAATCAGTCAGGAGGGTTCCGATAAAGAAGAAAAGGAGGTATTTGAAAAAGAAGGGCTCAACATTACACCTCATCGTAATTTGATGGATTATCCCGATAAAGATGGGAGGAATATTGAAGATTACTTCAAAGACCCAAATAATACCTATAGGATTGTATTTGTAACTGCTATGTGGCTTACTGGATTTGATGCTCCTTCAGTGTCTACATTGTACCTTGATAAGCCCCTTCAAAACCATACCTTGATGCAGACCATCGCTCGGGCTAATCGTGTTATGGAGGGTAAGAAAAACGGATTAGTCATTGACTACTTTGGTGTATTTAGAAACCTTAAAAAAGCACTTGCCGCTTATGCAGAGGGAAGCAAGGGGAAATCGACAGAGGATGACTCAGATGAATTTCCAGTTAAGGAGTTTGAAGAGCTCTTAACATTGTTAAAGAATGGGATATCTGAGGCAAAAAGCTATTTTAAGCAACTTGGTGCTGATATAGATGAAATTATCAACCTTGGTGAAAGAGGCTTTAAAGAAATTGAGTTATTTCAGGAATTTGCCAATATCATTCTTACAAAGGATGATTACAGTAAGCAGCTAGGTCTTTTTGTAAACACCATCGCTTCACTTTATGATTCAGCAAAACCTGAAATCTATAATTATCCGGATATTAAGAAGTCAAGAGACGTATTCGAATACCTGAAGAAAGTAGTTGACAGGCATGTAGACCAGGATGAAGCAATAGAACGAGCTAAGAAGAAAATAGATGCTTTATTAGATTCAAGCGTCTTGGGTAAGGGCGATTTAGTTGCTGATCCTAAGGTTAATTATCTCATAAAACAAGGAAAGCAAATTGATTTAAGTAAGCTGAACTTTGAACTACTCAGAGCAGAATTCCCTGAAAAGAAACATAAAAATATACAGTTTGCTGATTTGCGAGAATTGATGGAAATCAAGCTGAAGCAGATGCTTGCTCAAAACAAAACTCGTGGTTCATTTTTAGAACGGTTTGAAAAGGTAATTGAAGATTATAATTCAGGCAGTTTATCCATCGAAGAAGCTTATGAAGAGCTGATAAAACAGGCAGAAGATTTATCCGAGGAGCTGGAGCGAGCTGCGAAAAATGAGATGGATGAAACTGAATTGGAACTCTTTGATCTTCTTAAAAAGGAAAAACTAACAAAGGAGGAAGAAAAGAGTGTAAAACTGGCTGCTAGTGGCTTGCTTAAAATTCTCTTCGATGCTAAGAATAGGATCTTAATTCAAGAATGGCATAAGGATAAGAATACGCAGGAGATAGTTCGTCAGGAAATTATGAGAATTCTGGATCAAACATTGCCAGATAGCTATACGAGAAAGGTTTTTACCGAAAAATCTGAGGTAGTTTTTCAACATTTTTATGAGCAAGCTGAATTAGGAAGAGGTTTTGCAGGGTAAGAATAATACTTTGTATTACGCAAATCACTAATGTTGTTACATAATTTATATTATGTTAAATACTATTCCTGATTTATGATTTTTACCCCTTCCAATCCTTTATCTCAACTTTCAGTTCTTCTGCTCCCCCCACCACGGCTAATCCGTAATTAGGAATAGCACTCAGGTATTTTACTGCGTATATCTGTTTAGGAGGTTTTGAATTATGTTCCCGAATCTCTAGCCAAGGATTTTGATTTACAGAACGAACCAAAACCTGATCAAGTGGAAAACTTAATCCTTTACCCAGATACTTTATCAGGGCTTCTTTTATACACCAGTGTTTAAAGAAAACTTCGCTTAGCTTCTTTTCACTGGAATTTTGGATGATTGAGATTTCTTCAGGCGCGAAAAAATGGGAAGAAATCAATTCTGCTTCCACCTCGGGGTCCAAAAATTCACAGTCCACCCCCAGTTTTCCCTCACGGGAAAAACCAATGGCTACATGATCACGGGAATGCGAGGAATTGAAATAGAGTTTTTCCTTTGAGAAGGCAATAAATGGTTTTCCCAATGGGCTATAACCAAAACGAATGGACTTTGGGCTTAGGTCTAGGTATGATGCAGCTAGTTTTCGCAGCATAGTCCGCCTTTTAATAAATAAGTCCCGGTGTTTTTGGTACACCAATTTTTCCAGCCTTTTGAGTTCATCATTTGAAAGATATTCAGGATTGGTATCCGGAATAGTCGAAAGATTACCTACCCATAGCTCTACTCTCATACTTATCTGATCTGATCCCATTTTTCCAGGTTTCTGGCAATGGCAGCATTCATTTGCCCTGTATAAGGCTCACGCATCAATTTCAAGTGTGGTCCCAAAATCTCCTCATGATCTACGATCTTTACCAAAGGCTCCCAGCCGAAAGCATGCTTAAACTCCCTGGGCGTGGTAATAAGCAAGGTTTCGCAGTCAATTTTCTCAGGTTTATAAGAGAGCAAATACTTTTTCAACAAACCTGTATCCCGGATCAATACAGGCTGATTTTTATCTTTTTTTACCTTTTTGATCAATTTACTGATCAGTACTGAAGGTTTATTCCAATAGTCTAAATACTTGAATAATTTTCTATAGCCTCCCTTACCAAACACCCGTGATTTATCGAAAAACAGAGGTGGGTCTATCATCACCAGATTGACCTTCTCCCCTTCTTGCATTAGTCTTTTAGCTAACTCAAATGCCACCACATTCCCAATAGAATAAGATAAAATCCGATAAGGGCCATTCTTCTGAATCAATTTGATTTCTTCCAGACAAAGCGCAGCGATCTCTTCTATGCTTCTCGGAACAGAGTCCTTCACCAATTCCGGACTAACCGATAAAACCCCATAAACAGGGTATTCAGCAGGTAAATGTCTGGTTAACTGACTATATACGGTTTCATAGTAAAACTCGCTGTGTATGCAGAAAACCGGTAATTTATCTCCAGTAGTCTTAACAGGTATGATTCTTTTTATAGGTTTGGAAAGGGATTCAACTAACTCTTTTTTAATTACTATCTTCTTTGAAATATCCTGAATTGAATCCGTTAGTTGAATTGGCTTTTGGAATTCATAACTATCATTTAGTTCCTTTTCTACCAACTTCCATTCATATTCAGCCCCTCCATTTTTTTGGATACTATCTTTAACTCCGATCAACTTCTGCCCTAAATACTTCTCCCAAACTTTTAATATCTCCAACTCCAGCAAATTTTCTGGCCGCGCATACTCCTCATGATGAAGGGATTTCACTAGAGATTCCACCGTAGAATAGCGAAGAAATTGAGCAGGAGTCACCTTAATACCTATGTTTCTACACCTGGAAATAATGCGAATACTTTGCAAAGAATTACCTCCCAGGTCATTAAAGTCTCTGTTGACCGGCACTTCCTCTACTCCCATCACATCTGCCCAGATACCAGCAACTTGGCGTTCCAGGTAGGTAGATGGCCCTCTAAAGGCTGATTCAGCAGCTTTTGGTTGGGATTGAGCAAGCTCTTGAATGGAGGCTAAATCCACTTTCCCGTTAGGCAAACGCGGCCAATCATCCAATGCTACAAAGATTTCCGGCACCATATAGTTGGGGAGCTTTTGACGCAAAAACCTGCTCAGCTCACTTTCTTCTAAACCCGCGGATGTTGAGTAAGCTAAAATTAGCTGAGGTTCCTTAGCTGTGCTAACCAGAGCCACTGCTGTCTGGACAGTAGGGAATTGCAGCGCCAATTCCTGTATTTCACCCAACTCGATTCGATGACCCCGAATTTTTACCTGATTATCGGTTCTTCCCAGATATTCTATCAAGCCGTCTTTCTGAATGCGAACGAGGTCTCCGGTTCTATAAATCCTATCCCAAACCTCTGAATAAGGGTTTTTTAGGAATTTTTCATCGGTTTCACTTTTCGATAAATAGCCTTTTGTCAACCCTGCTCCGGCAATGCAAAGTTCACCCGAAATCCCTACTGGACTTAACTTTTGCTGCTCATCCAAAACGTAGCCCAAAGCATTGGAAGTTGCCAGACCTATGGGCACTTTATGAAATGACTCACCGGCTTTTAGCTCTTGAACAGTACACCAAACCGTTCCTTCGGTAGGCCCATATTCATTAAAAAGCCTTGTTTTCGGCTGTTTTTCAAAATGTGATGAAATCAATTCATTGGGGAACTCCTCTCCTGCCAATATCACTATTTTAAGAGAATCCCATGAATTTTCACTCCCTTGCATCAATGCCTGATACAGGGAAGGAAGCATTAGGGTATGACTTACTTTTTCTCTACTAATTAGTGTGGAAAGTGCGGTAGAATCCAGAGTTTCATTGGCCTGAGAAATAACCAATTTTCCTCCAGTACAGAGTGACCAAAAAATCCCCGCAACCGAACTATCAAATGAAAAGGAGGACAACAATAAAAAGGCTTCTGGAGACTCTTGATAATAAGCTTTTCTAGCAGCAACGGATGAATATAAATTTTGATGATTTACGTAAACTCCTTTGGGTTTATTTGTACTTCCCGAAGTGAAAATAAGATAAGCATTTCTATTTTCAGAAATATTCTTATCAATTTGATTTACAGTATTTTGATTGTAATCAAGTGAATCAATTTCTAGAGAATGGATGGACTCTTTTATAGAGGTTTTGGAAGCTAATAATCCTCGGTGAGTAAGCACATATTTGGCTCCGGATTCTGCCAAATAGTGAATAATTCTATCGTCAGGATATTCTGGATCCAGCGGCAAATATGCTCCTCCAAATTTCATAATTGCCAATAGGGAAACAAGGAAATCAACGGACCTTTCCATATAGATTCCTATCGGTAACTCAGGGTCTAGATTAAGCTTTTCAAGTTCCTTGGAAATGATAGCACTTCTATGTCCCAATTCTCCATAAGTCAAGCGCTCCGATCCGCAAACCACAGCGACTTGATCTCTTTTATTTTGCAGGTTATCAAGAATCGCTGTTAAAACCGTTCCTTCATTTTCGGGATGAAAATCCGGGCTTAAACCTGAAGTTAAAAAGCTTCTTTCCTCTTCTGAGATCAGAGAATAAGCGTGGATAGGCAAATCTGGATGATCACAAATCTCCTTGAGGAGGGTTGCAAAATGCCTATTCATACGATCCGCAAAGACGGTGGAGAACAAATCTTGGCTAAATTCTATCCCAATTTGATAAGCCCCATCTTTCAACCCAAAATGATGTAAAGTCAAGTCAAACTTAGAAACATCCAGATCCAGGACTTCAAAATCAACAGGGATACCCAACTCTTGGAAAGGATTTTCTCCGCTTGAATGCCCTACGAACATGGCTTGAAAGATTGGATTATAGCTCTGATCTTTTGATGCTTTACTTGCTAGTAACAGTTGTTCATAGCTGGGTTTTTGTGAAGAAATGGCTTTCAGTACATCGGTTTTTACCTCGGCAATGAGTTCATCAAATTTCTTTGAATCATTCAGTTCAGCAGCAATCACCTGAGTATCTACAAAATAGCCAACCATGGACTTAAACTCTTCCCTATCTCTATTGAGAACAGGAATGCCCACATTCACATTCTTACTTTTCCCATATCGGCCAAGCAAAACCTGAAAAGCAGCCAGAAATAAATTGAAATCTGTGGTTTGAAAGGTTTTAAGTAGCCCTCCAATTTTTGGAGTAAGACTTTTAGGCAGTGAAAACCGAAGCAATTGACCTCGGTAACTCGGCCTAGCGGGTCTAGCATAATCCAAAGGAAGTTCCAAAAAAGAGTCCATAAAATCTTGGGATGGATTCACTAGAGCAATATCTTTTGGCTGTTCCTTTAGCCAATGGGAATAATCCGAGTACTGTAACTCAGTATTTCTTAACTCAATTTTTTGACTTTCCTCTTTACCATTTAATTCCTTATAAAAAGCAGCAAAATCAGACCTCAAAATCCCTATGGACCAGGCATCTATGATGATGTGATGAAAAGTAATTCCTATGGAATACTCCCCATTTTCCAATGGAAAAATTCCTATCCGAATTAAAGGATCTGACTCTAGTCTAAAGGCTTTGCTGGCTAATTCCTTTTGTTTTTGTCTAGCTTCCTCTACACTAAACTCTTGATCGTGTACCTGAAGGCTGAAACTATTCTCATCCCGAAAGACCATTACGGCTTCTTCCTCAAGAATAATGTAATTGCTGGCTAAAACACGGTGTTTTTCAACAAGGCGGTCTAGGGCTTTGGTAAATGTCTCCAGATGAAAGGCCCCTTCCTGAAACTTCCAGACTTCTGAGTAGTTATAAACAGGGCTTTCCGGGTTCTTTTGATAAACAAACCAAAGACGTTGCTGAGCAATCGATAAAGGATAATAGGAAGCCTGGGGAGCTCTAGGAATCTGCTCCTTATTACTTTCATCAGCCGCTTGTTCAGGTTCACTTAGATTAAGCCACTGATCCAGAAGATCATCCGAATTTTCTTCCATAAGAAAAGCTACTAAAGGATTCCTTTTTCAAGCAACCAAGTATGAAGTGTCAAATCATATCCAAAGGCTCTTTCAATGATCCAGTAGGTAGAAATTAAGATTAACAAGATAGAAAAGCCTACCAAGATGATGTTGTATGCCTTTAATCGACTCAATAGAAAGAGCACCGGAAATGCGACAATGATGATGGCCAATTGTCCGATTTCAACTCCTAGATTAAAGCCTACCAAGGAATACACAAGGTACTCCCCTCCTCTTGATTGCTCGGCTAAAACTGAGGCAAAGCCAAAGCCATGGAATAGTCCGAATATTAAAATAATCAGCCATTCGCGTTTATTGAGAAAAGGGACAATGTTATGGAAAGCTGCCATTGCAATAGAAATGGCAATAATGGACTCGACCAGTCTAGAAGGTAAATTAATCACTCCTAGCGCCGCTAAACTTAAGGTAACCGAGTGCGCCAAAGTGAAAATCGTGATGATTTTAACCACCGATAGAAAAGCGGCCTTAAAACTAGGCTCGGGTTCAAAATCTGTGTATTTGATCCCTAACCATCTCTTTTTAGGGTTGCTAGAGTTATACACCACTACAGATGGAATCAGCAGGGCAATTAAAAAGAGAATATGATCTAGACCAATCCAAATGTGATAAATTCCGGATTTGACCATGGCCATAAAACCTGTAAAGACAGATCCCTCTTCAATATTCAGGGTCTGAGTAGGATTGGAAGTGCCATAAATCAAGGATGGCAGAGATTCGTTTGCCAGCACACCGGTTTTCCAGTTACGCTCTATGTGTAGCAGAGACTCATGGTTATTACCCAATTCCTTAACGAATATCTGATCATATATTTCCAGTTCTGAGGGAACAGGATCCATATTGCTCATCCCAAAATTAAAGAGCAGAAAATCATCATCCTTTAAGTTTAAAATGTCAATGTTTTCAAAAGTCAAGGCATGTTCCCCAAGCGTTGAACTGAATTTGAGTTGATCTAAAATGTAGGCTACCATAGCTTGCACCTCAGGGCTGTTCTCATCAGGAACCTCACCCAGGGCATAAGAATATCCAAAAACTTTTTCTATGTCAGTCTTTTTCAACTCCACACGGCAGTCCATTTCTCCCTCATAAATACTGAGATAAATATAATTTTGGTTAGGTTTATGAGCGGCGGCCTGGAGCAGGGAAAGAAAAAAGAGGGAAAAAAATAAGAAGCAAGCACGATTAAAATTGGTTATTTTCATTGGGTGAAGGTTAGAATTTTTGACAAAATGCATAACAAAAACAAGCTTGGTATGTTTGACTTTCAACCTAAAAAAGTGAAAATGTCCATTAAATCATAATTAGTGATTTTTATATTTCAAAGTATTAATGTTCAAGAGTAGAGAAACTATAATTATAGACAGCGATGCTATAATTCAGATCATCAAGACTATAGGCTTACATCAAGTGATGGAAGATTTGATTTTCGAGCTAAGGGAATCATTGGTCAATTTTTCAGAAAAAGAAATCGAAGTTCCGGCTAGATCGGGCTTTAATTATAAAAAACCATTTCTTGGATTAGTAGAATGGATGCCTGTGATGAAAAAAGGGCATGAAGTAATCATCAAAGTAGTGGGATATCACCCGGATAATCCTAAACTTTTTAAAATCCCCACCATACTATCCACCATATCTTCCTATGATTCGCACACCGGGCATTTAAATTTCATTGTGGATGGAGTATTGCTTACAGCGCTTCGTACTGGCGCATCCTCTGCTTTGGCTTCTCAATTAATGGCTCATCCGGATTCTACCTCGCTAGGTATTATAGGTTGTGGAGCTCAGTCGGTCACCCAGATCCATGCCTTGTCTCGACTATTTGACCTGAAGGAAATCAGGATTTTTGATACTGATCCATCAGCCATGAAGAGCCTGCAAGCTAGAATTGCTCCCCTCGATCTACCTATCAATCTGGAGTTTTCTGATATAGACGAAATCATTGCTACTTCGGACATAGTCTGCACAGCTACCTCTATCGCGCCTGAGAAGGGTCCCCTATTCGAGCATTACGAATGCAAACCACATCTGCACATCAATGCCGTAGGCGCAGATTTTCCGGGTAAAATAGAGCTTCCGCTTTCGTTTTTGAGGAAAGCAAAGGTTTGTCCGGATTTCTTGGAGCAAGCAGTAGTTGAAGGGGAATGCCAGCAACTTGCTCCGGAGGAAATAGGACCTTCCTGGGTGAAATTGATGCAATCAAAAGAATCACATACCGCCTACCAGAAATGTTTGAGTGTTTTTGATTCTACGGGCTGGGCTTTGGAGGATTTGGTAGTAGCCAACCTTTTTGCGGACTATGCGGAAAAATTGGGTTTGGGAGAAAAAGTGAACCTGGAATCTTACTCGGCCGATGAAAAGAACCCATATGGTATGCTTTATTCTTCTGCTAAATCGCTGCAAAAGTAAATAAATATGGTTTTCAACTTCTTTCAAACAATTACAGTTGTACTAAGTTTCATTGTGAATCAGTACAAATTATCATTTGATAAATATTCTTGAGTTAAAATTTTTAAATCAAATCCATGAAAAAAACGCTACTATTCACGATTTTCCTGCTTTTAGGAGTTAGTTATTCTAGTCTAGCACAAGCTCTCAAAGGAAGGATTTTAGACCAAACCAGTTCCCCGGTGATTGGGGCTTATGTCATTCATAACGGATCAGAGCACCATGCCCATACCAATGGCTCTGGTTATTTTGTTTTACAGGGGGTATCCATAGGTGATTCTATTCAAGTAAGTCACATGGGCTATGAAACTCAAAATTTGAAAGTAGAAGCACTTGATCGTGAGTTCACTATTAGAATGAGAGAAACGGCGATTGAGCTGGGAGAAGTGGTATTTAGTCAGGATTTAAATCCTCTGAACACCTTATCCAGGATAGACCTGAGGACCAATCCGGTGAATACTTCGCAAGATATACTTAGGAAGGTACCTGGACTATTTATAGGCCAGCATGCCGGTGGTGGTAAAGCAGAGCAAATTTTTCTAAGGGGATTTGATATCGATCATGGTACGGATATTAATATTACTGTAGATGGGATGCCAGTCAATATGGTATCTCATGCCCACGGCCAGGGTTATTCCGATTTGCACTTTTTAATACCTGAGACGGTAGAGCGAGTGGATTTTGACAAAGGCCCTTACAATGCTGACAAAGGTAATTTTGCTACTGCAGGATATGTGAATTTTCAGACCAAAAGAGGCTTAGACAAAAGCTCTGTATCGGTACAGGGTGGTAGTTTTAACACCGTGAGGACAGTAGGACTTTTTAACTTGATCAATGAGAAAAAGAACAATGCTTACATAGCAGCTGAGTATTTGGCCAGCGATGGGCCATTTGAAGCCAGTCAAAATTTCAACCGAATCAACCTTATGGGTAGGTATGGATTGAGTTTGGATGATGGTAGTGATATCAGTTTGATCGCTTCTTACTTTACCAGTAAGTGGGATGCCTCTGGTCAGATCCCTATTCGGGCTGTGGAAAGTGGTCAAATTTCAAGATTTGGAGCGCTGGATGATACTGAAGGTGGGTACACCAGCAGAACAAATCTAGGACTAACACATGCCAAACAGATTAACGATCGACTGTTTATCAAAAACAATGTTTATTACAGCAATTACGACTTCGAACTATTTTCCAATTTCACCTTCTTTTTAGAAGACTCCGTGAATGGGGATCAAATTCGCCAGCGTGAAAATAGAGCGATCTTTGGGGCAGAATCCCAGCTGACTTATAGCAAGCTGTTTTCCGGCGGGGAGTATGACCTGCAGTTTGGTGTAGGCTTGAGAAATGACGATATCCGGGACAATGAGTTAGCAGGTACCAAAAATCGGGATAGTGTACGGTTCGTTACTCAGCGGGGAGATATTACAGAGTCCAATTACTACACCTATTTGAATTTGAATGTCTCATTTGATAAGTTACGAATTAACCCTGGAGTGCGTGTAGATTATTTCAATTACCTGTATCAAGACGAACTGACTCCTGCATACGACCCCAAATCACTCAATGCCGCTGTGGTCAGTCCCAAGCTTAACTTCATCTACACAGCTTCGGACAACGTTCAGCTGTTTTTGAAGTCGGGAATAGGTTTTCACTCCAATGACACCAGGCTAGTTCTAGAACGACCAAATAACGAATCTATACTACCCAGAGCCTTCGGTGCCGATTTGGGAGGAAGTTTCAAATTGATGCCCAGGTTGATCCTGAATTCAGCGCTATGGGTGCTTCGCCTGGAGCAGGAATTCGTGTATGTGGGTGATGCTGGCATAGTAGAGCCGAGTGGCAGAACTTCAAGAAGAGGAGTTGACTTGGGCTTGAGATGGCAAGCCAATAACTGGATTTATTTAGATGGGGATTTCACTTATTCTTATGCCAGAAGTATAGATGATGCTGAGGGAGAAAATTTCATTCCTTTAGCTCCGAGGATCACTACCACAGGTGGACTGAGCTTTGAAAAGGATAGGCTTTCAGGAGCGCTTAGAGCGAGGTATTTACAGGATAGACCAGCGAATGAGGACAACAGTGTAATCGCAGAAGGTTACACCATTTTGGACCTGAATGCTAACTATAGGGTTAATGCATTCACCTTTGGGTTTTTCATAGAAAACCTCCTAAATTCAGAATGGAGGGAAGCACAGTTTGATACTGAATCGCGCATTCGATTGGCAAATGGACAGTTAGAACCCGAGCCTGTTAGCGAGATTCACTTTACACCAGGTACTCCATTCAATTTCAGAGGGTTTGTAAAGTTTACATTTTAATATATGAATTTCGGCTGGAGCGAAGCACAATTAGAATTAAAGAAGAAAGCCAAGGATTTTGCTTTAAAGCACCTGAATAGTGAGGTCTCCCAAAAGGAACAGACCAATAGTTTTCCTTTGGAAGAATGGCAAAAGTGTGCTGAATTCGGCGTCTTGGGATGGCCTTTTCCAAAGGAATACGGCGGGGCTGGGTATGAAATGTCCACCAGCATCTTGATGCTAGAGGGTTTAGGCTTTGGAAGTGAAGATAATGGTCTCCCCTTTTCACTTAACTCTCAGCTGTGGAGTACTCAGATGGCTATCAATGCCTTTGGTACGGAGGAGCAAAAACAAAAGTACCTCAAGCCTTTGATAGCTGGTAAAATAGGTGCATTTGGTATTACAGAAGAAGATTCGGGCTCCGATACTTACAGTCTTAAAATGTGCGCTGAAAGAGTGGATGGAGGATATGTTTTAAATGGAGAAAAACATTACATCACCCTGGCCCCCATTTGTGACATTGCCGTAGTTTTTGCCACCACAAATCCTAAACTGGGTAAATGGGGAATTACCGCTTTCATTGTGGATCGATCCTGTGATGGTTTTACGGTCAGTGAGGTGCGAGAAAAAGTAGGAATGCGCACCACACCCATGGGGAATTTATATTTTAAGGACTGCTTCGTCTCTGAATCTAACCGACTTGGAAAAGAAGGGGCTGGGCTTAGCCTCTTTTCTTCCGCTATGGAGTCTGAGCGAGGGTATATCTTTGCCAGCCAGGTGGGAAGAATGGAAAAGCAATTAGAAAAAGCAGTCGAATATGCCAACTCCCGAAAATCTTTCGGAAAGACTATCGGTACTTTTCAATCTATTTCCAATCGAATTGCCAACATGCGTCTAAGGCTGGAAACCTGCAAAATGCACCTATACAAAGTGGCCTACCTCGATGATCATGACCTACCTTTAATGAAGGAAGCCGCAATGGCAAAGCTCTATATCAGCGAGGCTTTTGTGGAGTCCAGTATGGATTTTATCCGGATTTTTGGGGCCAAAGGTGTAGTGACCGAATTTGAAATCGAACGTGATTTAAGAGATGGATTAGGCGGGTTGATTTATTCAGGAACTTCGGATATCCAGCGAAATATCATCGCTAAACTAGAAGGATTACTGTGAATCAAAATACAGTCATACTACCCGATATGCTCAGAGTCGCTGCGCAGAAAAATCCTGATAAGTTAGCGTTTATCTCAAGTGACAGTAAGATCAGCTATAAGGACCTGGACCGAAAAAGCGATCAGCTAGCGCACTGGCTACAGTCAGTAGGAGTCAAAAAAGGTGATCGTGTAGGCATTTTGATTGAAAAAAATAGCACTGCCGCTTTTGCTGTTTATGGCATTCTCAAGTCAGGAGCCGTATTAGTCACCTTAGACCCGGGGCAGCCTTCTCAAAAGCTGAACCGTATCTTATCGGATTGCAATATTGAAGTGATTTTGACCATTTCTGCCCACCAGAGATTGATTGGCGATTTGATTCATTCAGGGTTAAAAGTACTAGGAGCTTCACCAGGAATTACCTGGGAAGAACTATTTAGTATGGACTCCCCTACTCCTGCACCTATAAACATCGAACCCCAGGACCAGGCCTATATACTCTACACGTCAGGATCTACAGGCGAACCAAAAGGAATAGTTCATACACATAGGAGTGGCTTGGCCTATGCCCGTCAATCGGTCCGCTTGTACCAAGTTACAGCTGAGGATGTGATCGGAAATGTAGCTTCACTGCATTTTGATCAAAGTACTTTTGGGTATTTCGCGTCAGTCTACGCTGGGTGTTCTACCTATGTCTTTAGCCCTGGAGAATTGGTAATGCTGGGGAGCTTTTGTGCTGCGATAGCTAAACATGACATCAGCATACTTTATTCTGTTCCATCCCTGTTTGTTTCCATCTTAGACGGAGGTTTTGACCTAAACTTCCCATCACTCCGATGGATCAAATATGGTGGTGAAAGTTTTCCGCCTAAGAAATTGCAAAACCTACTCCGCTCTGTTCCGAATGCAAAAGTTTCTAATGTCTATGGGCCTGCTGAGGTCAATCAATGTACTTACTACCATCTTTCTCATCCGGATCAGGTCAACGGAGAAATCCCAATTGGTAAGGTCTGGGAAAATACCGCTTATCAAATCCTGGATGAGGATGGAAAGAATGTGATGCCTGGTGAAAAAGGCGAATTGGCGATTCACTCTCTCACCATGATGACTGGATATTGGAACAATGAAAAGCTGAACCAAGAAGCTTTTCTTACCGAAATGCGTGATTCTGGTGAATTGGTTCAGTATTATAGAACCGGTGATATTGTTTATGAAAACAAGGAGAATTTATTGGTATTTGTGGGTCGAAAAGACAGGCAAATAAAAATAGACGGCAAACGTGTGGAGCTTCAGGAAGTAGAGCAGGAATTACTTCAACTGGAAGAAATATTACAAGCAGCAGTTTTCGCCATAAACCTTGCCGGAAAGAAGGAACTCTGCGCAGCTGTGGTCCCAGATTTAGCTAAATTCGATAAAGCTCAAGTTCTAGGTAAATTGAAGCAAAACCTAGCCAAACATTGCATTCCCAGAAACATTTTTGAGCTGAAATCACTTCCCCAGTCAGATAATGGAAAGATTCACTACAGAGAACTGGAAAAAATATTTTCGACCTGAACCAAGTAGCCGAACGATCTATGATTACAAAAGAGCAACTTAAGCACTATTCTAGTAAAGGCTATTTAATCCTCCCGAAGATGTACCAAGGGGAAGTTTTGGCAAGCCTGATCACAGCTACAGAGCGTCTAGAAAAACTGGATGGGCCTGAGTTTTTTAGAGAGAAAAACTCCGGAAAAATCCGGACAGTCTTTGCTCCGGAAAAATTTGACCAGACCATCGCTAAGCTTATCAACCAGTTGGAACTGAGACAAATTATCTACCAGATTCTGGGAGAGGATTTTTATCTGTTCCAATCTAAGCTTAATACCAAAGCCTGCCTGGAATCCGGGGTTTGGACCTGGCATCAGGATTTTAAGTTTTGGAAAGAAGATGGAATGTTGCAGGCAAATGCTGTGACTGCTGCTGTGCTGCTTTCCGATGTGGATATCGCCAATGGACCAATATTGCTCATTCCGGGCACTCATCAGGAAGGTGAAGTCAGTTCCTATCTCAACAATCCAGAAGGAGTGCACGATGAAAATCTCAAGTACATGATTCACCCATCCACGCTGTCCAGCATGTGTGAGAAATATGAACCCATAGTCCCACTCCTGGGTAAAGCTGGAGACTTATTGCTTTTCCATAGCAATGTGCTACATGCCTCCTATCAAAACATGGGGTATCTAGACAGAAAGCTACTGATGCTTACATTTAATCCCATCCGAAACATACAGGAAGTAGAACATCCCAGACCAGACTATATGGTCAAAAGAAATAAGGCCGTTTTATCCCCTAATTCATGACTCAAGAACTTATTCAATATATCACCAAAGCCATCGATCAGCCTATTCAGGCAGATGAAGAATTGTTGAGTACTGGCCTGATTGATAGCATAACTATCATGAAGGTGATTGCCTATCTGGAAGAAACATATCAGGTGAAAGTGCCCCCTCAAGACATGGTAATAGAGAATTTCAATACCGTCAATTCAATCTCCGATTATGTCACCCAACTGAAGGCAAAACTATAAATGTCAGAATTTACAACCTTTGATTCCCAAAGTTTAACCCAAAGTCAACTTGCCATCTGGACCGGCCAAAAAATGGCTCCGGATTCATGCGCAAACAATCTTCCTCACATCTTTGAACTGAAAGGGAAAATTGACCCTATTCTGTTTAAAGATGCATTTCAGGGTTTGATTCAGTCCCAGGAAATTTTTAGAACCGTTTTTCTCGAAAATGAAGATGGGGAGGTTATCCAACAGATCCAGAAGACTACCTCTGATCAATTGGAATTGGTTAGGATTAATGAAGGTGAGTTGGATTCTTACCTAAAAAATCAAATCAATAAAAGCTTTGACCTTAGCCGATGTTGCTTTGATTCTTCACTCATCGCGATTGACGAAAATAGGTGGATTTGGTATTTATCCATGCACCACATTGTAGCGGATGCCAGCACGTTCAAAGTACTATTTAATGAAATGGCTGGGCGTTACTTTGCTTTACTGAATCAAATACCCCTTGCACCCTATCAAGCGGCTTCCTTTCAGGAATTCAGGGCTTATGAAAGTAAACAAGAAGCAGGTAGTTATTGGGACTTGAAAGCCCAAGAGCCTGTTAACACCCCTCAACTTTATGGAAACAGCGCTCATAAGGGGAAAAAAAGCGCCCGCAGGGTTCAGCTTTTGCTCACTGAAACCGATAAAAAACAACTTCAGGAAAAGCTGAGCTCAGAGACTTACCGGGCATTCAATCAGGATTTAGCTCAATACACCCTTTGGACCTCTTTATTTGCGGCCTTTATAGCCAAAACTTCTGGAGAAAGTAGAATTCGATTAGGAAGCCCCTATCCTAATCGGAACCTACAAAAGTTCAAACAAACGGCTGGGCTCCTGATCGAAGTATTGCCTCTGGACCTATTTATAGATGAAAATGAAACCTTTCAAAGCCTATTTCTAAAGGTTAAAAATGAGCTTTTTGACTTTTTCAAATATGGACAAGCCGGTGCCCAATCGCCTGAAAACTCAAGGGGAATCCATTTTGTGGTCAATTTTATCCCGCTCCATTTTGGAAACTTTGGTGACATTGAATGTAACACGCAGTGGTTATTTCCTGACCAACTGGACTCCGTGCATCATATGCGTTTGCAGATTTTTGATTTCAATGATGCTACCAATAAAAATTATTATTTGGAGATCAATGAGGAGCATTTGACTGAAAGTCAGGCAAACCTTATTCCCCTACATTTTCAAAACCTGCTTCAAGCTTTTTTGGCAAATGATCAATCCTCCTTAGATGAGATTAACCTGATCACAAAGCAGGAAATTCAGGAAACGCTCCATGAAAAACCTGAGTCAGAAGAGTTTCAGCCGGAAAGCCTGGTCTTGCAGCTCCGAAAAGGCTTTGAGTTAAATTCAAAAAATATAGCCATCCGCTGCGGGGATGAAACCCTCAGCTATGCACAACTTGAGCATAAAATAAAAGCTCAATGCAATATTTTAGCCAACCAGGGCTTGGGCGAGGGTTCTATTTTGGCCATTCACCAACCTAGATCCGTTGAGTTTTTACTTACTGTTTTGGCATCTATTCGTTTAGGTATTGTCTTCGTTCCGATTCCTGTAGATCTCCCTCCAAAGCGTATAGAGTTAATTTTAGGAGAGTTGAAACCAGATGCAGTTGTTACCAATGGGCTAGGCTTTGCTCATAGTTATTTGACTATCGGGAGTGAATCTCCGCGACCAGTAGAGGTTCAAAGTAGCGCTGAATTATCACCTCATGCTGCTGATCGATTGGCTTATATTCTTTTCACTTCCGGATCCACCGGCAAACCAAAAGGGGTGGAAGTTTCCCTTCCCGCACTTTCTAATTACATCGCGCAAGCCAAGTCGATTTATCAAGTTGAGCAAAAGATGGTGATGCCATTTTTTACTTCCATAGGCTTT
Organism: Algoriphagus sp. TR-M9; assembly: GCF_027594545.1. Classification (NCBI taxonomy): domain Bacteria; kingdom Pseudomonadati; phylum Bacteroidota; class Cytophagia; order Cytophagales; family Cyclobacteriaceae; genus Algoriphagus; species Algoriphagus halophytocola. Next base: position 2,023,101 of record NZ_CP115160.1, read on the forward strand.
GATTTGACCATTACCTCCCTCTTTTTGCCCTTAGTCTGTGGAGGAGAAATAGTGATTTTTCCAGAAAAGAAAACAGGTCCAGACTTAGCAGTTTTGGAAATATTTAAAAATAAAGACTTGACTACAGTCAAACTGACGCCCTCTCACGCCAGGTTGATTTTGGATTACCAATTAAAAGAATCCGCGGTTTCTACCTTGATTTTGGGAGGAGAAAATCTAGAAAGCCAACTTGCTGAAGAGCTCCAGCAGACCTTTGCGCCGGGACTTCGCATATTTAACGAATATGGTCCCACAGAGGCAACGGTAGGCTGCATTGTCCACCAATACACCCAGAAAGAAAGTGCTTTGCACTCTGTGCCTATAGGCAAGCCTATCTTAGGCTGTGAAGCTTATCTTTTAGACCGAAACCTCAGACCCGTTTCCCAAGGTCTTCCCGGAGAATTGTTTCTGTCGGGAAAGGTATTGGCGCGTGGATATGCTAAGCGTCCTGATTTGACTAAAAGTTATTTTCTCGAAAATCCTTTCCAAGCCGGCCAAGTCATGTATAAAACTGGTGACATGGCTAGATTAAATTCCTCTGGTAACTTTGAATATCTGGGCCGCTTGGATGAACAACTCAAAATCAACGGGGTGCGAATAGAATCCGGAGAAATAGAGAAATTACTCAATGAGGTACCAGGAATCGAGGAGGTCCATCTGGCAGTGGCGCGCAGCAATGAAGATCAATATCATCATCCAGAATATTATTGTAAAAACTGTGGCCTACCTTCAAACTATCCAGACGCCAGTTTCAACGAGAATGGCATTTGTAGTCTTTGTGAATCATTTGAGGACTATCAGCGAAATGTCTCCTCTTATTTCAAATCCTACGATAGCCTGAAGTCAGAAATAGTAGCATTGGGCCAGGGCAGAGACGCAAAATACGATTGCCTGATGCTACTCAGTGGTGGAAAAGACAGCAGCTATGCACTGGCTAAACTGAAAGAACTGGGACTGAATATTTTGGCTTTCACGCTGGATAATGGTTTTATCTCCGATCATGCTAAACAAAATATTCGGAATACTACGGAAAAACTAGGTGTGGATCATATTTATGGTAGGACTTCAGCCATGAATGCGATTTTTCGGGACAGCATAGAGCGACACCAGAATGTGTGCAACGGCTGCTTCAAGACAGTTTATACCCTAAGTACTCAAGTGGCTTTGGAAAAAAACATCCCGGTGATTGTGACCGGTTTATCTCGGGGACAATTTTTCGAAACCAGACTTACCGAAGAACTTTTCATCAAGGAAAATTTTGATCCCAAAGACATAGATCAGATTATTTTGGAAGCGCGTAAATCCTACCACAGGACCAAAGATGCTGTCAGTCAATATTTGGATGTTTCCATGTTTGAATCTGATGAGATTTTTGACAAAGTTGCTTTCTTGGATTTTTACAGATTCAGCGATGTGAGTCTGTCTGAGCTGATAGCTTATTTGGAATCCCATATTGGGTGGAAAAGGCCGCAAGATACCGGCAGAAGTACAAATTGCATCATCAACGACCTGGGGATCTATGTGCATAAGCGGAGAAAAGGCTATCATAATTATGCTTTCCCTTACAGCTGGGATGTACGGGTAGGGCATAAAAAACGTGAGGAAACCATTCATGAACTCAATGATCACCTGAGCATAGCGGAAATTAAAAACCTGATGCAGGAAATCGGCTATGATCCTAGGGAAAACTCCCAGGAACTTCGGGCTTATTTCAAAGCCAACCAATCAGTACAAATAGATCAAATAGTCAGTCATCTCCGGTCACATTTACCTACTACGATGATCCCCTCCTATTTTCAGCAGGTAGATAGTTTTCCTTTATCTCCCAATGGAAAAGTCGATAAAAAAGCCCTTGTAAAAGAACGCGTAAAGTTGTCGAAAAGTGACACTGAAGTGGTCCAAAAACCCAAGAACAAAATTGAGCAGCTGATCCATGATACCTATAGTGCAGTGCTAAAACTGGAAGCAATAGACGTGACTGACTCCTTTATTTCCTTAGGAGGAAATTCGCTCGCGGCAATCCGAATCGTTTCATTATTAGGTAAAAAGTTAAACCTAGACATTAGTATTCAGACCTTTTTTGAAAAAGATAGTATCAGGGAGTTGGCAGATGAAGTCACTTTGGAAATCAAAAAACGATTAGGGAAAGCCTAAAATCATCCTTTTAATCAACCATTTGCCTAGGCTTGATACTCTTATGGTGTAGGGAGCTAAAGGATTTGCTGATTTTTTTTAGCTTTGGTCCCAATGGAAAAAAAAATCGCTTGGCTTGGGTTATTTTTAGGGCCTTTGGCATTCTTTTGCATTTACTATTTAGTTCCAATTCCCAGCTTGGAGCCAGCTCCTAAAGCTATGCTGGCCCTGGCGGCATGGATGGCGATCTGGTGGATTTCCGAAGCAATACCTATAGCTGCTACTGCTTTTTTGCCTTTAATCCTGATGCCCACACTGCAGATTTTACCTATTGGGGATGTGTCTGCCAACTATATGCACCCAACTGTAATGCTGTATATGGGCGGTTTTTTGATGGCCACTGGTATAGAAAAGTGGAACCTGCATAGACGTATTGCACTAGGCATCATCAATCTGATCGGAACTGATCTTCGGACTATTGTATTAGGATTTATCTGCGCTACCGGTTTGCTCTCCATGTGGATATCCAATTCTGCTACTTCACTGATGATGCTACCTATAGGGCTAGCAGTGGTCAAGCAATTTCAAAGTCAGTTTGGAGCTGAAAACCAGGCTCTGGGAGAAAAACTGGGGAAGAATATCATGCTGGGAATAGCCTACAGTGCCTCTATAGGTGGCCTGGCCACGCTGATCGGGACACCTACCAATACCATATTGGCTGCCGTAGTTTCAGACTTATATGACTATCAAATCGGCTTTAACGAATGGATGATTTTTGGCTTTCCACTTTCTTTAGTTTTGATTGTTATTTGCTGGTATTATTTGGTGAATTTTGCCAATCCTCTTCCCAAAAAGTTTGATCTGGAAAATGCCAAAAACATCGTGAAAAATAAGTTAATAGAGCTGGGGAGAATGAGTTATGAGGAGATAACTGTTCTTATTGTCTTTTCAATGGTATGTTTAGCCTGGATCAGCAGAAGCTTTTTTTTAGCCAAGTTTATCCCAGAAATCAATGACACCATCATAGTTTTGACTGGGGTTTTAGTGCTTTTTCTTATACCGGATTCCACCAATACCAAAAGGATTTTGGACTGGAAAACAGCGGAAAAAATTCCTTGGGGTGTTTTGATTCTATTTGGAGGGGGATTAGCTCTAGCGGAAGGATTTAAAGAAACGGGTCTGGCTGAATGGATAGGACAGCGCTTTACGCTGATCGAAGGAGTTAGCTTTGTACTTTTGCTCTTGGTTATTGTGCTTTCTGTAAATTTCCTCACGGAAGTTACTTCTAATGTAGCGACGGCCTCCATGCTGCTGCCGATATTGGCCTCAGTAGCATTCAAATTAGACCTTCACCCCTTTGGTTTAATGGTTGGGGCTACTTTGGCAGCTTCCTGTGCCTTTATGCTACCAGTGGCTACGCCGCCCAATGCGATAGTTTTTGGCTCCGGATTTTTGAAAATGCAGGATATGGTGCGTGCGGGTTTTTGGCTGAACGTTATTTCTGTTTTTCTGGTGACATTGATGGTGTATTTTATTCTGCCAGTGGTTTGGGATATCGATTTGTTGGCTAATCCTTTTTGAAAAAGACAAGGTAATTATTGGTGGTAGCATAGGATTGTTTATCCTTATTTCTAATTGGTTTCGAGTCCAAATTATTCCTCAGTTATACCTCCTGGATTCGACACAGTACCGCTTCCCCACATTTCATCACATATATCAGGCAATTCGTCCCATACTTTTGAAAAGCCTTTCTAGTTGCCCTAATCTTGGTACATCAATTAGAAAGTGAACTGATGAACACTAAGAAAGTCTTTTATTTGCTAATCCTTTTGGCCGTTATTTACAATATGGTACTGCTGTATTCTGCACCCTCTCAGGATAAGCAGAAGGAAGAAAAGACAACCTTAAACTTTAAAGTAAATCTAATTGAGCAAGAGTAGTTTAACCCATTAATTAACAGCGAAATATGAAATCAAGAAGATTTGCATTTAGGGAAATAGAATGGTGGATCGCCAGCTTTGTGTTTTTGGTCATAGTGCTTACCAATATCATGGATGGTATTCGGTATAGTCAGATTGAAAAATTTTTCGGGACGGTTTTCATGCCCATCGCTGTGTATCTGGGGTTTTATGCGATGCATTTGGTCATTATCCCCAAGTACCTGAAAGACAAGAAAGTTTTACCATTAATACTATTCAGCATACTTACAGCATTGCTGACTATGGCGCTGGCAGGAGTTTGTGCAGCGGGTATGGACATAGATCCGGAAAAGTTTTTCAGATTTTACTTTTCAGTTTTAGCCTTGTATCCGGGTTACCTGCTTACCTGCATTTTACTTCAAAAAATGCTTCTGCCCCCGGCATTTAAAGACTATCACCTCTACAACGGTGCCAGGCTCTTTACGATAGTGTTGTTTGTGACAGTTTTTCTGGTATCCGCTCAGTTATTTGTCAATGTGGGAGTATTTGTCATTTTGTTTATGATTATTCCCGGGATAGTAATTTTCGTGATTTACAATTACTATCTACTCTATAGAAATAAGCTTACAGGCAATATCAAAGCCTACCGATGGTTTCTCTGGGGTTTGATGTCCATTATTATATTCATCTTTCTGATTATCGCATTGGATGAAAATGTACCTGAGATCATGCTCATAGGAGTTGGGGTGGATCTACTTTTGTTATTTGTGATTTTCCCCTTATCCAATCTGATTTTCAAAAAGTACGAGGATTATATCGGTAGAATCGATGACCTTTCTACACAAGTCAATCAGAGTTCGGCGAATCTGAGCTTCCTGCGCTCTCAGATCAATCCGCATTTTCTATTCAACGCTCTCAATACGCTGTATGGCGCTGCACTGATGGAAAATGCAGAAAAAACCTCGGATGGTATCCAAAAGCTAGGAGATATGATGCGATTTATGCTGCATGAAAACCAAATGGACAAAATCCCGCTGGCCCGTGAAATTGATTACCTGAAAAACTACCTGGATTTACAGATGCTTCGCTTCGCAAAAGAAGACCACCTGGATGTGACTATCCAGCTAAGTGAGGAGCACTGTAAAGGAGACATTGCGCCTATGCTGCTGATTCCTTTTGTGGAAAATGCTTTCAAACATGGCATCAGTACCAAAAACAAATCTTGGATTAAAATCAATTTACGCTGCATGCAGGGATCTGTGCATCTGGATGTGGTAAATAGTATTCACCCTAAAAAAACCACAGAGGATCCTAAGGACGAGTCCGGAATAGGTCTGGAAAATGTCAAAAACCGTTTAGCTCACTCTTATCCTCAAAAGCACAGCCTGACCTTAGTGGCAAATGATTCGGAACACTTTGTACATTTAGCTATTCAATTGAGTTAACCTATGCTGAAAGCAATCGCAATAGACGATGAAAATATGGCCTTGGAAGTGATCAAGTCCCACGCTTCCAAAGTTCCCTTTTTGGAATTAGAACAAGTTTTTACAGATGCTATTGACGCTTTGGAGTACCTCAAGTGTCATGCGATAGATCTGATTTTTCTGGATATCAATATGCCGGATATTTCGGGAATTGACTTTGCTGGCCTGGTGCCGGGTGAGACTATGGTAATCTTTACCACTGCCTACTCTGACTATGCGGTGAAAGGGTTTGAACTGGACGCTATCGATTACCTACTCAAACCTTTCAACTTGGGTAGGTTTCTGAAAGCTTGCCAAAAAGCCCAGGAATGGTCCGAGTTGCGTCCAGGAAATGAATCTCTATTCATGTACCTGAAAACTTCCGAAGGCCAGCAGAAGATCAAATTCTCCGAGCTACTCTGCTGCGAGGCTACAGGAAACTATGTGACTTTTCACCTGAGAAATGAAAAAGTGCTCAGTAGGGTCACCTTGGCAGAAATAGAAAAGTCCCTACCCTCCTCTTTTATCCGGACCCATCGCTCCTATATAGTCAATGCTGCTTTGGTGGATAAGGTAGAAAGGCATCAGCTGATCGCAGAAAACCAAAATTTCCCCGTGAGTCTTTCCTTTATGGACCAGGTGGCAGGCTTCTTCGAAAAGCGCTGAACTATTCAAATGTGTCCATGTATTCCTTTTTATAGGCCAAGGGAGTCTTTCCAGTTCTGTCTTTAAACTGCTTATTGAAATTAGAGAGCGTAGGAAAACCACTTTCAAAGCAAACCTGACTGACGTTCAAGTCTTCATCATGCAGAAGTTTACGCGCATTGCTGATACGGACATCCCCTAAGAAATCTGAGAAGGATTTATTGACTCTGGATTTAAAATACCTACTAAAGGCACTTTCCGACATGCTGGCCATGGCGGCTACATCCTGCAGGGTGATTTTATCCTTGAAGTTTTTCAGGACATATTCTAGAATCTCTGATATTTTATCTTTCTCATTTGCGGCGTAGTTATTTTTATAACCGAGTTGAGTAATAGGCGAAAGATCTGAGGAGTGAGCCAGGAGATCCAGAATCTGAAGTAGTCCTACTATCCTGGAAGTTCCTCGTTTGTCCAATAGCTCTTTCATCATCTTGGTCACTTGGCGATTGGTAGGCCCAGTGATCTCGAGGCCCCTGTTAGCCCGGGACAGTAATTTTTCAATATCCTCATACTCTTCTTTCATAAAGGCGTTTTCGCCGAGAAAGTTTTCGGGGAAGTAAATTACGATATCATGGGTTTCAAGGCCGTTTTCCACATCAAAATAGATATTGTCACTCCGCCAAACATGGGGAAGGTTGGGCCCGGTGAGTACCATATCACCTTCTTTGAAAGGTTTCATGTGATCCCCTATGTACCGGGTGCCTCTGCCTTTCAATACTACGTTTAATTGATATTCTTCATGAGAATGCCAGTATTTGTCCAAATACTGCTCCCTTAATTCCTTGATAACGAACACCTTATTTTCCGGAATTTTGGATTTCTGAAGCGGTTTCTTCATGATTTCTATCTGATTTAGTTTATTCTTTAACTCAATATTGCTCGTAATTAATCATAATTCAGTCATTTTTCAAGCTGAAACAGGGAGAATAGCTAGAATATTATTTAGACTTTTAATTGATCAAAAATTATAACCCATTATATGTTTTCTAAAACCCAACAAATAACCCAAAGGGCAGGCTTTTTCTTGCTCTTGATGGTCGTTTCTATGCTCGTAGCCTGTAATGGCAACAAGAGCAAGAACTTCCTCTCCTCGACCGAACCACGGCGAGTTGAGATATTAGTACTAGGTCATGAAAGTGAGCATCACAATTCAGAAAAACTGATGATGTACCTGCAGACTCCTTTGTTTCAGCGGGGTATCAACCTCACTTATACTACTGATGTAAATGACCTGAATTCAACCAAATTAAATAACTATGACGGATTGATGATTTATGCCAATCATGATGAGATCAGTCCAGAGCAAGAATCAGCACTGAAGGATTACATTCAGAGTGGTAAGGCTTTGATCCCTATTCATAGTGCATCTTTTTGCTTTAGAAATTCACCTTGGTTTGTAGAAGCCGTAGGTGGTCAGTTCAGTACACATGAGACAGGAGATTTCACTGCTGAGATCGTAGATGCGGATCATCCGGCTATGCAGGGGATTTCTGAATTCGAGACATGGGATGAAACCTACGTTCATTCACAGGTAAATCCAGACATGCAGGTATTGATGGAGCGTGTAGAAGGTGACCACAGAGAGCCTTACACCTGGGTAAGAGATGAAGGAAAAGGCCGGGTATTCTATACCGCTTATGGTCATAATGAAAAAACCTGGGAAAAAGATGAGTTCCAGCAGTTGATCGCTAATGGTATACTTTGGGCCGTTGGAAATGAGGTCAACAAGCAGCTGATTGCTTATGATATTCCTCAGCCACAGTTTGAGGATGCAGATATTCCTAATTATGAGCAGAGGGACCCAGCTCCAAGGTATCAATTACCACTGTCGCCTGAGGAGTCAATGAAGCTGGTACAAGTACCCGTAGGTTTTGAATTGGAGCTATTCGCTTCTGAACCTATGATTATTAATCCCATCGCGTTCACCTGGGATGAGAAGGGAAGATTATTTGTGCTAGAGACCGTGGATTATCCCAACGAAGTCCGCAAAGAAAGCGGAGATGATGTGATTAAAATCCTGGAAGATACCGATGGAGATGGTAAAGCGGATAAATCAACTGTTTTTGCCGAAGGCTTAAATATTCCTACCTCTATAGTAGCCGTGAATGGCGGTGTGATGGTATCTATGGCTCCTGATTTTGTGTTCTTCAAAGACACTGATGGAGATGACGTAGCAGATGTGCGCGAAACCGTGATCACAGGATGGGGTACCTATGATACCCATGCCGGCCCGTCCAATTTAAGATATGGATTTGACAATAAAATATGGGGAGTTTTAGGCTACTCTGGATTCAACGGTACCGTGAGTGGCCAGCAACACAACTTCAGCCAGGGTGTTTACAGATTTGATCCGGCAGGAGAAAACATGGAATTCCTTGGTCGTACCAGTAATAACACTTGGGGACTGGGATTCTCTGAAGATTTCGAAACCTTCATTTCCACAGCAAATGGTCAGCACTCTGTTTACCTAGCTATGGACAATAAATACCTAAAGCGAACTGTTTATAAAGGCACTCCAAATACTGCTACCGGGATAGACTCTCACTTTGACATGCCTCACCTCACTCCTTTCCTAAGACAGGTGGACTGGCATGGAAGTTACACCGCTGCTGCGGGACACAATGTATATACTGCGAGAAGCTTCCCAGAGGAATATTGGAACAAAATGGCTTTTGTGGCTGAGCCGACTGGACGTGTGCTTCATAATGCTCAACTAATCGAAGAAGGATCCGGCTACAGAGAGAAAAACGCCTTCAATATTTTGGCTAGTTCAGACGAGTGGTTCAGTCCAGTACATGCTGAAGTTGGACCTGATGGTGCACTATGGGTTGCTGATTGGTACAACTTTATTATCCAGCACAACCCTACTCCTAGAGGTTTTGAAAACGGAGAAGGAAATGCTTACATCAATCCCCTACGTGATAGCCAGCATGGTAGAATCTACCGACTATCGTATAAAGGTGGTGAGGCTTCAGAGACTTTTGACTTAACGGATGCCAGTGCGAGTGAATTGCTAGATGCCATGAAAAGTGACAACCTATTCTGGAGACTTACTGCGCAGCGATTGATCGTAGAAAGCAAGAATAAGGAAACCTTAGCCGGGCTTTATGAATTGATCAATTCTCAAGAAGTAGACGGAGCAGGAATCAACGGTCCAGCAATCAATGCCCTTTGGACTTTGAAAGGACTTGGCGAGCTCGAAGGAAACAATGCCCAGGCTCAGGATGTGGTAGAAAAAGCACTCTCCCACCCTTCAGCTGCTGTTAGAAAAAATGCAGCGAGAGTAATTCCTAAAAACCAAGAAGCCTTAGACGCTATCATGGCAGCTAATCTGCTGGAGGATCCAAGTCTTCAAGTGAGGAAATTTGCGACCTTGGCAGTATCTGAAATGCCAACATCTGATGAGGTTTCTCAGAAGCTATTGGCAATCTCTGAAAATGCGGATAATGCAGCAGATGAATACATGCCTCAGGCAATATTTGCAGCTGCCCTGACTCACCCATCCGCATTCGAAGGAAGAGCAGTACCTGAAGCTCCTGCCGAAGGAGTGGAAATGGCAATTGCTGATAGAGTGGCCAAGAGCTTGGTGTCTGAGTTATACTCCTTAAGTCCAAGAAATGCACTCTTATTCCCACCTGATCCTAGTGGTAAGGAAATCACCATAGATATGGAAATTACGCCAGGCAGAGATGCCTTAGATGGGGTGATCGTGGCCCAAGGAAATGGCACTAACGGATATAGCTTGTATGTGTATAAGGATGCATTACACTTTGCAGTGGCACAAGATGGAGATGTGAAAATCATCAGTTCGCGCAGAAATCTTCCAAATGAAAAATTTGCGATCAATGCCACGCTAAAAGAAGGCGGCAATATGAGCCTGAAGATCAATGACAGTGAAGTAGCCAGCGGTAAAACCAAAGGTTTATTTACTGTTCCTCTATCACCAAATAATGTTCGTGTAGGACAATTTGATTCAGGAAACAAAGTAGGTGACTACGAAGGCAACTGGAGATTTTCTGGCCGTATAGGCAATGATTCAAGTTTGGATTTGAAAAAACCTTCTTCAGGTGATGCTGGGGCTGTAGCTGCTATCGAGGAAGTAGAAATGGCAAAAGACGGGAAAGTTACCCTGACTGCTGTACCCCATGAAATGAGATTTGACAAGTCTACCTTTGCGGTAAACGCTGGCAGCAAGTTGATCTTGGATTTCAAAAATCCAGACTACGTGCAGCATAACCTGATCGTAGGTACAGTTGGATCTTTGGAGAAAATCACTGATGCTTCTGTACAAATGGCTCAGGATCTGACGGGGATGGACAGGGGCTTTGTCCCAGAAATCCCTGAGGTTTTGGCTGCTACTGGTTTGGTGTTCCCAAATACAGAAGATTCAATTATTATGACTGTTCCTTCTGAGAAAGGAGATTATCCTTTCGTTTGCACCCTTCCAAATCACTGGAAGTCTATGAAGGGAATAATGAAAGTGATATAAGTATGGCGTTAGAGGTAAAATTCGGGGTAAGCACTTGGCTTTGGACATCCCCATTTTCAAAAGAAGCGCTATCCTTGCTTCCAAAGATCAAAGAATTTGGATACGATGTGGTGGAAATTCCTGTGGAAGATCCCGCTTTAATCAACATAAATGAAGTTAAGCAAGCACTCACAGATAATGGCCTAGAGGCCGTTATCTGTGGGGCCTTTGGCACGAGCAGAGACCTGACCAATGAGGATCCAAGTTTCCATAAAACCAGCTTTGACTACCTGGATTCCTGTTTCGAGATCGCGGCAGGGCTTGGGACAAAGTTTGTGGCAGGCCCTATGTACTCTGCTGTAGGCAAAGCCCGCTTGATCTCAGCAGAGCAAAAGAAGGTGGAATGGGATCGTGCAGTAAGTAACCTGAGGATTGTCTGCCAAAATGCGAGAAAATCAGGTTTGGATATTGCATTGGAAACCCTGAACAGATTTGAAACAGATCTAATCAATACCTGTGAAGAACTCATGCAGCTGATCGCAGATATCAATGAGCCAGAAGCCAAGGTAATCTTAGACGGTTTTCATATGAATATTGAGGAACCTGACGTAGAAGCAGCCATTCGCCGAGCAGGTGACAAGTTGATTCATTTGCAGGTTTCAGAAAATTACCGGGGTACTCCAGGTACCGGGCAAACTCGGTGGGATGCCTACAAGCGCGGGTTAGAGGCTATCAATTACAAAGGTGTAATATCCATTGAAAGCTTCACTCCTGAGGTGAAAGAATTGGCTGGAGCTGTATGTATTTGGAAACCCTTGGTGCCATCTCAGGATGGATTTGCCAAGGAAGGATTACAGTTCCTGAAAAAGTGGGCTGCTGAGTAGTCCAGCTTAAGAAACAACAAACTAGAATAACCTTTTTAAACCCTTTATATTAAAAACATGAGTAAGAAACCGATCAATATAGCCATCATTGGGTTAGGATTTGGAGCTGAATTTATTCCGATTTATCAAAAGCACAAGCTGGCGAATATGTATGCGATCTGCCAGCGAAATAAAGAAAAAGCTGAGGAAATCGGGAAAGCATTTGGAATCGAAAAAGTATACACCGACTACGATGAACTACTTAAAGATCCGGAAATCGATGCCGTCCATATCAATACTCCTATTCAAAACCACGCCGAGCAATCTCTGAAAGCTTTGAGAGCTGGAAAGCATGTAGCCTGTACGGTTCCTATGGCTACTTCAGTAGAGGATTGTAAGAAAATCGTAGAGGAAGTACAGCGTACAGGTTTGACTTATATGATGATGGAAACGGTGATCTATAGCCGTGAATTCCTTTTCGTGAAAGAGATGTATGAAAAAGGGGAACTGGGCAAAATCCAGTTTTTGCGTGCTTCGCATCAGCAGGAAATGGCCGGATGGCCAGGCTATTGGGAAGGCCTCCCTCCTATGCATTACGCTACACACTGTGTGGGGCCGGTATTGGCTTTGCCAAAGGCACAGGCAGAATATGTTTCTTGCCTGGGCTCTGGTACAATTGATGAGAAACTAATCCCGAAATATGGATCTCCATTTGCAATAGAAACCTGTCACATCAAGTTTAAAGACTCTGATTTGGCAGCAGAGGTGACCAGATCTCTTTTCAATACTGCAAGACAGTACCGGGAGAGTTTTGATGTCTATGGATCTGAAAAGTCCTTTGAATGGACACTGATTGAGCATGAAGATTCAGTGATCCATACCGGAGAGACTCCAGAGCGAGTGAAAATCCCGGATTATGCACATTTGCTACCTGAGGAAATCGCGCCATTCACCACTGCCGGTGTATATGACGGAGATGACAATCAGCACCTTTCCTTCATCCAAGGAGCAGGTCATGGTGGATCTCACCCGCATTTGGTGAATGAATTTCTGAATGCACTGCATGAGGAGCGTGCACCTTACCCAGATGCCAAACAGTCAGCAAACATTACTTGCGTTGGAATTTTGGCACATGAATCTGCAATGGCCGGAGGAAAAATTATTCCGTTGCCTGAATTCACACTAGAATAAAATCAGCTATAATAAAATGGGGGTAGTACATTTTGCTATCCCCATTTATCCAAAATAATGTGAAAAATCATGATTAATCTTCTAAACGATACCGAGTTTTGATGAAATTTACCGTTTAGATATTAATACCAGAATAGAATGAAAATTACAAACCTATCAAAGTTAGCAACCGTAGTATTGGCTGTGGCGCTATTTTCATGTGGCGGTGGCGGAAATTCTTCCAGTGAAGAAGTCGTAATGGCAACTAAACCTGCCGATGTACAGACCCCTGCACCTGAACCAGAACCTGTAGAAGAAAGTACTGAAGCAGTAGCAAGCGCGGAGAGTAATGCCCTTCCAGGAAAGGCAAAAATGGAAAGTTCAGATTGTATGTCCTGCCATCTTATGGAACGAAAAGTTATTGGTCCATCATTTTTGGACATCGCTGCTGAATACGAAAACACGGATGAAAATGTGACCAAGCTTGCCGGAAAAGTAATTAACGGTGGTGCTGGTGTATGGGGAGAGGCAGCTATGGCTCCACACCCATCATTAAGCGAAGAAGACGCAAAAGATATGGTAAGATATATCTTGAGCCTTTAACAGGCCTTAGAAAACAAGTAATAGTAAAATAGATTGGGTTACAAGACTAAAAAAGTTGGCTGAACGTTCAGCCAACTTTTTTTATTTTATAGATAGATTGGGTAATGATTTATTTCACTCGGGTACCTTCTGCATCGAACATCCCCATTAAGTCGCCTTTGACCGTATCTTCGTCTACTTTTTTAAGGGAAAGGGTGACATCATAGCCACTGATCGTAAAGGCAGTGTTGATCACATCTCCATTGATGGTCACAGAACTCATTTTTTTCTCTTCTGCGACGCCTTCTTCCATAAAATAACCTGAGGTTTTCCCATCCTTGGTTTCGAACCTTACAGGAATGGTAGCGTCACCATTGGGGGTTCCTGTCACTAGAACATTCCACTTACCTTCAAAGTACGCTTCAGAAGGTTGTGAAGAGGCCTGGACTAGCATTACAGAAAGCAAGCAAAAGATACCGGCTAAAATTAATTTGGTTGATGTCATTTATTTTGGGTTTGGTACGCTTAAATATAATTATTGTTTTGAGATGACACAATATGATAGAACTTATAAAAAGCCAGGCAATACCCTACGACTCTTGCACCCAATCAGGGAATCTATACCTTTTTAATCCTTGAACCACTTTCTTTTTTAAATGTTCAGAAAACACGCTTTACTGCGCAACGGAAAATCTTCAATGCTTACCTCATCATAAAAACCCTTTGAGGTAAGTCTCGAACCCTGAAGATGCTCGGGATGAATATTGAGCTCTTCCAGATAAATTTGGTAAGCATAGTCTTTGAGCGACGCTGAAGTAACCTTGAAAAATTCAAGCAGGCCCTGAGGCAAAAGTAATCTGAGGTAGTCTTTTTCTTCCAATTCTTTTTTCAGCAAAGAAGATAGATTCGATCAATTCCCCCAACTATTAAGACTGATTCACTTTTAGGACTGATCCCTGATCCAAGAAAAAAATACCCCAAAACGCAAAAAGAGAAACATTTCTGTTTCTCTTTTTGAGCCTCCTATCGGGATCGAACCAATGACCTACTGATTACAAGTCAGTTGCTCTACCAGCTGAGCTAAGGAGGCTTATTCCGTATTGGTGATGCAAATATAGAGGTTCACTTTATTCACTCCAAACACTCAGAAAAGAAAAATCCTATCTTCCTTATTCTGAGAGAGAAAAATTTAAAACTCTCTCAGAATTGATAGTTTGCTCTTTAGTTTTTGGATTTCCTCTTCTGCCTTTTGAATCTTCACATCAAACTGATCTTTCAATTTATCGGCTGTACGCGACGAAGCGAAAAACTCCAGATTGTTTTTCCACAGTGTAATATTGTTTTCCAATTCCGTGATCTGCTTTCTGATCCCGTGCTCCTTCTTATTTAGCGTCTTCACAGCATTAGGATCAGATTGGATTCTATTCAGGTTCAAACGGAACAAGAAATCCTCTCTACCTTCACCCTGTGGATCCAATTTCTCTAGGTACACATCCACGGCTTCTTTGAAAGTCGCTTGAATCTCTTTCATGGCTTTCCTAGGCACAAATCCAATCTCGTTGAATTCCGCTACCATAGCAGTCAGTTCCTCCTCTTTGACCTCATCTTTTGACGCTGCTTCAGTTATTTTCTTACAAAGCTCCTGCTTCTTCACCAGGTTCTCTTCAAATTCTGCATTAGACTGCTTGTTGGCATTCCTTCTATTCTCAAAGAAGAAATCACAGGCTCCTTTAAACTGCCGGTACAGTGCATCCCTGCTCTTCTCAGGTGTAGGACCAAGTTTTTTCCAATCTTGCTGTAGTTTAACCAAGGCGTTGGCAGTATTTTGCCAATCCGTGTTATTTTTCAGTTCTTCAGCTTTGGCAATCAATTCCTCAGCTTTAGTCTGATTAGTAGCTCTGATTTCGTCCAGCTCTTTGAAGAATAAGTTTTTATTGTGGAAAAACTGCTTGAAAGCCGCCCAAAAAGATTTATTGATTTCTTTTCCTGACTCCCGAGGTACCGGACCTATTTTTTCCCAAGCCTTCTGAATCTCTAGAATCTCTTTGGTTTTGTTATTCCAGTCTCTGATGCGGCTCGCTTTAAATTCTACAAACTCACTCAAAGAGGCGATTAAGGCTTCTTTCTTTTCTTGGTTCTCCTTATAAACTTCTTTTTGACCTTCATAGAAGTCTTTTCTACGATCATATACTGCATCAGAAGCAGCTTTGAACTTTTGCCACAATGCTTCCTGCTCGTCTCTAGGTACTGGACCGATGTGTTTGAACTCCTCGTGCAGTTCGTTGAGCATTTTAATCGCCGCTTTCAGATCCTTTACCTCCTTCAAGGCTTCTGCTTTTTCAACTAACTCTAATTTGCTCTCCAGATTCTTCTTTCTGTCTAGCTCTTTTAGCTCAAAATAGATACTACGGTTATCGTAGAACCTATCCATCAGGGCGTTATAACTAGCCCAAAGACTTCTGTTCTGGGAGGAAGGTACGGCGCCTATACTTTTCCATTCTTCCTGTATGGATTTGATAGCCGACATGCTAAGCGTAGTCTCTTCACCATCTACTAGTTCCCGCAGTTTATTAAGCAAGTCTGTTTTAGCTTGGAGATTGGACTCTTTTTGCTGTTCAGCTTCTTTTCGCAGCGTATTGAGCTGCTTTTTGAATTCGTAATAGTGAACATTGAATTCCTTTTCTTCTTCACTTGGACGGAAGTCAAAATCGTCCTCTACCCCACCTTCAGCTTTAAATTTTTCTAAAGCTTCATCCTTTTCTTTATTGGTAAACTCATCAAAGGCTGCTTTGATATCATGAATAAGCTTATCTACCCGTTGAGGCTTATCAGCCTTTACCTTACTCTTCAGTAGGCTGAGCAGCTCAACTTTACTCATGACTGAAAGATCTATTTCTTCTTCATGCTCCTCATCCTCCTCCTCTTCATCGGAAGAATCATCGTGAATGTCTTCTTCCTGAGCAGCAGATTTTTCAGTTTCAGCTTCAGTTTGGACCTCCTCATCGTTGGTAGCTGTGGCTTCATCCTTTTGAGCCGATTCAGCGTTATCCCCTTCGGGTTCAGCGCTTTTTGATGCAGGAGTTTCCACCTCTTCCTCTTTAGAATCAGAGCTTTCGGTGTTTACATTCTCTTTCTTTTCGATACTCTTTTCTTCCGCTGATTGGGAAGTTGGAGTCACCTTATCCTTGTCGGATAAATCATTACTTTTCTCAGTCATAAAAAACGGTACTATTTCAAGGCAATATGGACAAAAGTAGGGATTTTGCCTAATTTAATCTCGGGTCCAAAGGATAATTTGCGATTACTTTAAACTCTCCCCCCATGTTTTTAAGTAAACTTTTCCAGAGCTCCTCAGGAGTCAATTTCAGCGTCTGCTCGTTTAGATTTTCTCGGCAGATTATCCAGGTTTCATCGTCAAGTTCCTCTTTCAGCTGATCAGTCCCCCAGCCAGAATACCCTAGGAAAAACCGCACAGAATCAGGATCTAGCAG
This sequence comes from Algoriphagus sp. TR-M9, assembly GCF_027594545.1. Classification (NCBI taxonomy): domain Bacteria; kingdom Pseudomonadati; phylum Bacteroidota; class Cytophagia; order Cytophagales; family Cyclobacteriaceae; genus Algoriphagus; species Algoriphagus halophytocola. The sequence continues at coordinate 2,039,934 of NZ_CP115160.1, forward strand.
CCCCAACTTGAGCTTATCCACTAAGGATTCATAATCTCCTCCCCACCAAATATGGTCGCCCAGGGAAACACTACCGTCCAGAACCTGCTCACCTGTATATATAAAGTGAAGTGTATTTTGCTCTACTGGCCCCCCTACGAAGACTTCCTTTTCCAGAAAATCCAGGGCTTGAACGAGCTCATTGAGTTTCAGAATGGAGGGTTTGTTAATCACCAAACCAAAACTACCTTCCTCTGAGTGTTCACAGAGTAGAACAACAGACCTGACAAAATTTTCATCTTGTAAAAAAGGCTCAGAAATCAGTAAGTCGCCCGCTTTAGGAATTTTTAGTTTGTTTTTATTCATCCATGCTTATTTCTAATTGATTGAAAAATATAGATCATAATTTTTTAAATGCAATGCCAATGGTATTTTTATCCCAAAGAAAAATAATTTGACACGGGCACAATGGATATTTCAGCTATACGTAAAGACTACACTCTTAAATCACTAAATATCAGTGATGTAAACACTGATCCACTTGATCAGTTTAGGGCCTGGTTTGAAGAGGCAGTAGCAGCCCAAGTATTGGAAGTGAATGCCATGTGCATTTCTACCCTAGGACTGGACGGAAACCCAAATGCCAGAATTGTGCTTTTGAAAGAATTGGATCATGGTTTTGTGTTTTTCACCAATTATGAGAGTGAAAAGGGCCAGGAAATCCAACAATCCAATGCAGGCGCCATTACGTTTTTTTGGCCGGAACTAGAACGACAGGTCCGCATCAAGGGCAAAATAGAAAAAGTGAGTCCTGAAGAATCAGATAAATATTTCTTCTCCCGGCCTTTTGGCTCGCAGATAGGTGCCTGGGTTTCTCCACAGAGCAGGGTACTTTCATCCAAGGAAGAATTAAGTCTAAGGCAAATAGAAGTAGAGCGAAAATTCTTGGATGAACCTATGCAACGACCCAGACATTGGGGTGGCTACAGGCTTTTACCCCATTCAATTGAGTTTTGGCAAGGCCGGCCGAGCAGACTTCACGACCGTGTCAAGTACGAGCTTAAAGGAGAAAATTGGGAAATTTCTATTCTGGCTCCCTGAATTATTTGAGGTCAAACAGGTCGTCTGTACCGATCATTCGCTCCACGGTAAACCCTTCTGCATAAGTACACAATATTTTGTGTCCAAATTCTCGAGCTCTGGATTCGATAAATGGTAGAAAATCAGGATCAGAAATAAAGCTCTTCGGTTCTTTGCTGCTAGGATCGTAAAACTGCGACTTGTAAGCCATGATACTATCGATTTTGGTTTGCCAAAAAGGCGTAATATCCATCACAAAATCAGGCTCGATGTAGTTGTTCTGAATGTAGTGGTAAACAAACTTCGGTCTCCAAGCTTCTTGAGCTTTACCGTCTAGCTCGGTTTCGATCATTCGCAATCCGCTCATAAAACAAGCATCGGTAGCTAAACTACCACCCTTACCATGATCAGGGTGCCTGTCCTGTACTGCATTGGCTAGGACGACTTCAGGTCTGTATTTCCTGATCATCTTGATCAGCTCAAGTTGATGTTCTTGGTCGTTTTTAAAAAATATATCCTTAAACCCTAGATTTTCTCTTGCTGACAACTGGAGAATTTCTCCTGCTTTTTGAGCTTCCTGGAGCCTAATCTCAGGTGTACCTCGGGTTCCCATTTCACCTTGGGTAAAATCCACTATACCCACTTTATGTCCTTTAGCTACATGTGCGGCAATGGTTCCGGAACAGCCTAACTCTGCATCATCAGGATGCGCAGCAAATACTAAAATATCTAATTTGTTCATTTTATTCTTTTACCTAACTCTCAGGTTTTGGCCTATTCTTAAGATGGATCTGGTGGAGATTCCATTCAACCTAGTCAAAGTACTGACAGAAACTCCGTATTTCCTGGCAATAGATCCTAGGTTTTCTCCTTTTCTTACGCGGTGATATGCGCTTGTCCTGGCTTTGACTATGTGGCCAAATAAATCCGGCGTAATGGAAAAGGTAGGTCCTAGAATTTTGTAAGCTGGGAAGTCGTATACTTTTTCAGCATCAAAAGCCAGACCTCTATATCTCAATTCATAATGTAAATGAGAACCTGTGCTCCTTCCCGTATTTCCTCCTTTAGCTATTAAATCCCCCGCTCTTACTTCATCGCCCACATCTACTAATTGTTTGGAAAGGTGTCCGTATAAGGTCTCAAGTCCATTTTTATGCCGAATGACTATGTAATAACCATAGCCATAGCGATCAAAACTTTTCACTCGCACTATTCCGTCAAAACCACTATAAACAGGATCACCCGTCTGTAAGTCCAGGTCTGTACCATAGTGCCACCTTCTCCATCTGTATCCATATCCAGATGTCACAGGGGTAGTTTCTAAAGGCATCTTCCAGTCATACCCAAAAAATTCGTCATACAGTCTAATATTCACCGTATCAGAAAAGGTCTTTGGGTCAAAGTTATAAATGTCTATTTTGTTAGAATCCCAGGATGAATAATATTCATAGGCAGTCACCCAAATACTATCGATCTGGATTTGCTCAGACACTTTGATCAGCTGATTGGTAGGTGCCCAGATCATGATGTCCTGATCTTCACTGATGATAGACCGCACTCTGCCCAGGTTCACATTATTATCAAAAATAATGGAGTCAGTTCTGCTAGTAAGCGTCTGCAAGTAGGAATCCTGATCGAAACCTCTCAGCTCAATATTCCTCCGGTCCTGATTAGTAGTGGTGGATTGAGTAGTAGTATTTTTCTTAATTATCTTAGGAAAAATTTGAGCATTGGCATTCAATACGCCAATGCTCAAGTTTAAACTAAAGACAATTATTAGAATCAGATTCCTCATTTACGGATTTTAGTCATTCTCACACTCAGCCAAATAACGCTCAGCATCCAGAGCAGCCATACAGCCAGTACCTGCAGCTGTGACGGCTTGTCTGTAGATATTATCTTGGGCATCGCCACAGGCAAAAACACCCTCAACGTTCGTTTTGGTACTTCCTGGAATGGTTTTGATATAACCCGCATCGTCCATGTGAATGTAATCTTGGAAGATACCGGTGTTTGGCTGATGTCCAATAGCAACAAAGAAGCCAGAAATTGCGATTTCTGATTTTTCTCCGGTTTTGTTGTTATAAATTCTCACCCCATTTACTTCTTCATCCCCTAGTATTTCGTCAGTTTCAGTACTCCAAAGCACCTCAATTTTTGGATTATTCAATACACGCTTTTGCATGATTTGAGAGGCTCTCATTTCTTCTCTTCGTACCAGCATGTAGACCTTGCTACAGATATTGGAGAGGTATGATGCTTCTTCACAAGCTGTATCCCCTGCTCCTACTATGGCTACTTCCTGACCTCTAAAAAAGAATCCATCGCAAACCGCGCAGGCAGAAACTCCTTTGCCATTTAGTCTAGTTTCACTGGCTAAACCTAGCCATTTTGCCGAAGCACCGGTAGAAATAATCACAGTGTCAGCATGTATAGTCACTTGCTCATCTATTACCACTGTACGGGGTGTAGTGCTGAAGTCCACTGAAGTTGCCAAACCATATCTGACCTGGGTACCAAATCGCTCAGCCTGTTTGCGGAAATCTTCCATCATCTCTGGCCCCATCACACCATCCGGGTATCCAGGATAGTTTTCTACATCATTTGTAATCGTCAGCTGACCGCCAGGCTGACCTCCTGTATATAAAACTGGTGACAAGCCAGCTCTTGAAGCATAAATAGCTGCAGTATAACCTGCTGGTCCTGAACCTATAATTAAGACCTTTACTTTTTCGATTTCTGGTTTCATTAATAATGATTAATTAAATCTGGCAAATTTTATGATTTCTGCTTTAGTAACAAAGTTGCATGTTGTTAAAATTCCCTAAGCTTAGGAGCCTAAGGAATCCGGGTTTGCTATTTTATCCAAATAGCTTAAAACTAAAAAAGGGGGTTAAAAACCCCCTTTTATGTAGTATTTCTATCCAAGGTAAGGTTTCAGCGTCTTACTCCTAGATGTGTGTCTAAGTCGACGAATGGCCTTTTCTTTGATTTGCCTTACCCGTTCTCTGGTTAGGTTGAATTTTTCTCCTATTTCTTCCAAGGTCATCGCGTGCTCCCCATTCAAGCCAAAGTAAAGTGTGATTACATCCGCTTCACGTTGGGTCAAGGTAGATAGTGCGCGCTGTACTTCTCTACGAAGAGAATCATTCATTAGCCCATCATCTGGCTTTTCATCCCCATCATTTTCCAAAACATCCAAAAGGCTATTTTCTTCACCTTGGACAAATGGAGCATCCATGGAGACGTGACGGCCAGAAATCTTCATGGTGTCCACTACTTCATTAGCAGTCACCTCAAGCACTTCTGCAAGTTCCTCTGGAGATGGCTCACGCTCGAATTTTTGCTCTAATTCGCTAAATGTTTTGCTGATTTTATTCAAGGATCCTACTCTGTTCAGCGGAAGACGTACAATTCTGGATTGCTCGGCTAGTGCCTGAAGGATGGATTGTCTGATCCACCATACTGCATAGGAGATAAATTTAAACCCACGAGTCTCATCAAATCGCTGCGCAGCTTTGATCAATCCTAGATTACCTTCATTGATCAAATCTCCCAAGGAAAGTCCTTGATTTTGGTATTGCTTGGCAACTGATACTACAAAACGAAGGTTGGCTTTGGTGAGTTTTTCAAGGGCCAACTGGTCACCTTCTCTAATTCTCTTAGCCAAAACTACTTCTTCATCTGCTGTCAACAGGTCTACCTTTCCTATCTCTTGAAGGTATTTATCAAGGGACTGGCTTTCTCTGTTGGTAATCTGTTTGCTAATTTTTAGCTGCCTCATTCAGGATAATGATTTGTGAAATTTAATATTTTTAATAGATCAAAATAATCAATTGTTTCGGATTACCTTATGCTTTTGGTGCAGGTTTTTCCGGCTTTGGCAATAAAGCCTTTCTTGAAAGCTTGAATTTGCCAGTTTTCTTATCGATATCGATCAATTTAACCATAATTTCTTCTCCTGGCTCTAACACGCCGTCCATAGACTCTACGCGCTCATGCTTGATCTCGGAGATATGAAGTAAACCATCCTTACCCGGCATAAATTCCACAAATGCGCCAAAAGGTTGAATATTTTTCACTTTTCCGGTATAAGTCTCTCCGATTTCAGGCTGCGCCACGATCGCCTTGATACGGGAAAGTGCGGCGTTAAGTTTATCCTGATTGGCTGAGAATATATTGATTTTACCTTGATTGTCGATCTCTTCGATGACGATAGTTGCTCCGGTATCCTTTTGGATTTCCTGAATTACTTTTCCGCCTGGGCCGATCACTGCACCTATCAATTCCTTAGGAATATACATGATGAATGATCTAGGGGTATGAGGTTTCAAGTCAGGTTTAGGAGCTGCCAGAGTCTTGGTAATTTCATCCAGAATATGAAGTCTTCCTTCTTTGGCCTGATATAAAGCTTCCTTCAACACGGCATAATCTAAGCCTTCTACTTTCAAGTCCATCTGGCAGGCGGTGATACCTTTTGATGTACCTGTTACTTTAAAGTCCATATCTCCTAGGTGATCCTCGTCTCCCAAAATATCCGAAAGTATGGAATACTTACCGGTCTTAGCATCGGAGATCATTCCCATCGCGATTCCAGTCACCGCAGATCTAATCGGTATACCAGCATCCATCAATGCCAGTGAACCAGCACAAACAGTTGCCATGGAAGAAGATCCGTTAGATTCCAGGATATCAGAAACTATACGAATGGTGTATGGGTTCTCGGTGTCTGCCGGAAGCACTTTTTTCAAAGCTCTCATGGCTAGGTTGCCATGACCTACTTCTCTTCTACCCGGTCCTCTATTTGGTTTTACCTCACCAGTTGAAAATCCAGGGAAATTATAGTGCAGATAGAATTTATTGTATCCGGAGATTGTAGCTCCATCTACCATCATCTCATCCATCTTGGTACCAAGTGTACAAGTGGTCAATGACTGCGTTTCTCCTCTGGTGAAAACTGCTGAACCATGAGCGGAAGGCAAATAATCAACTACAGACCAGATAGGACGTACTTCATTTAGCTTTCTGCCATCTAGTCGCTTCTTTTCGTCCAGTGTCAGGTTTCTCGCAGCTTCTTTATGGATTTTGCTGAAATATGGCCCAATTAGACTTGCTTCATATTCATGCTCTTCTCCCAGGCTTTCTACAAAAGCTTCTTTGATTTCTTTTACCAATGCAGAACGCTCTGACTTATTCGGGATTTGCTTGCTTACAACGTCATAAAGCTTGTCATAAAGCTCAGCTTTCATTTTATCAAAAAGTGCTGGATCAGACTTCTCGTGATTGTATTCTCTTTTTACTTCCTTACCTACCATTTTGGTAAGCTCGATTTGAGCCTGGCAATGTCTCTTGATCTCTTCATGAGCATATTGCATGGCTTCCACCATTTCATCTTCTTGGATCTCGTCGGCCTCACCCTCTACCATCAAGATAAAGTCCAAGGAGCCTGCTACGATAAATTCCAAAGAGGCATTTTCCAACTCTGTAGGAGTAGGATTGATTTTCAGTTTGCCGTCGATCTTCGCTACTCTCACTTCAGAGATAGGTCCATTGAACGGAATGTCGGAAACGGCCAATGCTGCAGATGCTGCAAGCCCTGCCAATGCGTCTGGAAGCACATCTTCATCTCCTGATACTAATGTGATAGCGATCTGCGTATCGGCATGGTAATCATCTGGGAAAATAGGTCGTATCGCTCTATCTACGATACGGCTGATCAAAATTTCATAGTCGGAAAGTCTTCCTTCTCTTTTCAAAAATCCTCCAGGGATTTTACCCGAGGAGGCAAATTTTTCCTGATAATCTACAGACATCGGTAAAAAGTCCACCCCTTCTCCAGCTTCTTTTTTGGATACCACGGTAGCCAAAAGCATAGCTTTGCCCATCTTCACTACTACTGAACCATCAGCCTGCTTAGCCAAGGCGCCAGTTTCTATTGTAATTTCTCTGCCATCTTCTAGCGTGATGGTCTTGGTGATTAAATTCGGTAACATAAATAATTGTTAGTTTTTGCGTCGTTAGTGATAAAAGTATTCTGATAACCTTAAAAATGAAAAAAGTAAGGTTCTCCATCAAGAGAACCTTACTAAATTGGTTATTTTCTGATTCCTAGCTCGGCGATAATTGATCTGTATCGCTCGATGTCATTTTTGTGAAGGTAGTCCAATAGGCTTCTTCTCTTACCTACCAGCTTCAACAAACCAAGTCTTGAGGAGTGATCCTTCTTATTT